>NZ_JBFTQL010000006.1:0-131554 GCF_056398985.1 Microbacterium sp. 01T413_2 | reverse complement strand
GCCTGTCACTGGTTCGAGCCTCAGCTCAGGCCCTGCTCCTTGAGCCAGGCCTTGGCGATGTCGGCCGGCTGCTTCTTGTCGGCCGTGCTCTGCACGTTGAGCTTGACGAGCTCCTCGGTCGAGAGCTTCGCGCTCACCGCGTTGATCGCCTTCGACACCTTGTCGGCGACGTTCGCACTCACGATCGGCACGACGTTCGACGGAAGGATGAGGTTCTTCGGATCCTTCAGAGCGACCAGGTCACCGCTGGCGAACGCCGGGTCGGCGGAGTAGATGTCGGCGACCTGCACGGTGCCGGCCTTCAGCGCCTCGAGCGTGGTCTGGCCGGTGGCCGAGAACGCCAGGTCGACGCCGTACAGGGTCTTCGCGGCTGCGGGGCCGTACGGGCGCTTCTCGAACTCGGGCGCGGCGCCCACCGTGACGGGCGCGGGCACCTTCGAGAGGTCGGCGATCGATTCGAGGCTGTACTTATCGGCGTTCGCCTTGGTCACCGTGTAGGTGTCCTGATCGGCGGCCTTCGCGTAATCGAGCACGGTGAGGCCCGACGGCAGGGCCTTCTTCAGCGCGGCGTACACGTCGTCGGGGCTGTTCGTGTCGGCCTTACCGCCCAGGTACTCCAGCAGGTTGCCGGTGTACTCGGGGAACAGGTTGATCGCGCCCGACTTCACGTCGGGCATGTAGGCGTCGCGCTGTCCGATGTTGAACTTGCGGTCGACCTTCACGCCGTCCTTCTCGAGGGCCTGCGCATAGATCTCGGCGATGATCTCGTTCGAGTAGTACGCCTGGGATCCGATCACGACCGTGTCGGAGGAGCCGGATCCGCTCGTCTCGGTCGGCTTGTCGAGCGGGTTGCTGGAGCTGCAGGCGCTGAGCGCGAGCGCGACGGCGGCCGCGACCGTCGCTGCAGCGGCGATGCGGGTGATGCGAGCGGTGAACATGGTGTGCCTCTCTTCGGTGGGGGAGTCGGTGCAGGTCAGGTGCGTGCGGCGGCCTTCGACAGGCTCAGGGAGCGCCCGCGGGCGTGGGGTTCGGCTTCGGAGCGACCGCCGGCCGCACGCACACCGGCCGGGACGGCGGCGCGCTGCGCGATCGCGAACAGCAGGTCGGCGATCAGGGCGAGCGCCGCGACGAGGAGGGCCCCCGCGAGCACCTGGTCGAAGCGGCCGAGAGGGATGCCCTGGATGATCGGGTAGCCGAGTCCGCCGAGGTTCACCCAGGCCGCGATCGTCACGGTCGCGATCACCTGCAGCGTCGCCGCTCGCAGGCCGCCGACCAGCAGAGGCAGGCCGAGCGGGAACTCGACCTTCCAGAACACCTGCCACGGCGTCATCCCCATCGCCTTCGCCGCGTCGATCACCCGGGGCTCGATCGCCTCGATCCCGGTGTACGCACCGGCGAGCAGAGACGGGATCGCGAGCAGCACGAGCGTCACCAGCGCGGCCGCCGGCACCTGCAGCACGCCGAACAGCAGCACGAGCAGGATCAGCAGTCCGAACGAGGGGATCGCACGCGCGGCGCCCGAGATCGCCACGGCGACCTCGCGTCCACGGCCGGTGTGCCCGATCACCCAGCCGGCCGGCACGGCGATCAGGCTCGCGACGAGCACCGACACGACCGTGTAGAGCAGGTGCTGGCCGAGCAGCACCGGCAGCGCATAGGAGCCGGTCCACTGCTCGGGGTCGAGCAGCCACCGGATCGCATCGCCGAAGAGGTTCATGCGGCACCTCCGGTCACGACGGCGGGCCGGCCGCTGCGCGTACGTCGCCGGGTGCTGCGCTGCCACGGCATCAGCACGCGGCCGAGCACGACCAGCAGGGCGTCGATCACGAGCGCGAGCAGGATCACCGCGATCACTCCGGCGAACACCTCCTCGATGAGGCGGCGGTCGAGTCCATTCGTGAAGAGGTAGCCGAGGTTCTGCACGCCGACCAGGATGCCGACCGTGGCGAGGGCGATCGTCGAGACGGCGGCGACGCGCACGCCGGCGAGGATCACCGGTCCGGCGAGCGGCATGTCGACGGTCCAGAACCGGCGTCCGGATCCGTAGCCCATGGCGATCGCGGCGCGACGCACATCGGCATCGACCGAGTCGAGCCCGTCGGCGACTGCGCGCACGAGGATCGCCACGTTGTAGATGGTCAGCGCCACGATGAGGTTGGTGGGGCTGATGGCGGAGTAGCCGAGCAGCGCCGGCAGCAGGATGAGCAGCGCGAGGGAGGGGATCGTGTAGAGCAGGCCGGTGAGCACGATCACGGGGCCGCGCACCAACCGGTACCGCCAGGCGATCCACCCCAGCGGCACCGAGACGACGACCCCGAGCACGAGAGCGATCAGGCTCTGCTGCAGATGCACGGCGGCGAGGCTCGCGATGAGCCCGAGGTTGTCGATGATCCAGGTCATGTCAGCCGACCTCGTCCGCGGACTGCGGCGGATGCGCATCGAGGAGATCGGCCGGCGACTGCACGAGCGTCCCCTGGGCGCGCCCGTCGGCGTCGACGACCACGGTGCCGTGCGGGGTCTCCCGCAGGTGCAGCGCGCGGCGTCCGCGGTCGGCGCCGATGAACGCGGCGACGAAGTCGTCGGCGGGCGCGGCGAGGATCTCGTCCGGCGTGCCCTGCTGCACGATGCGGGCGCTCTTGCCAAGGATCACGATCCGGTCGCCGAGCAGCAGCGCCTCGTCGATGTCGTGCGTGACGAACACCACGGTCTTGCCCAGTTCGCGCTGCAGGCGCAGCAGCTCCTGCTGCAGCTCGGTGCGCACGATCGGGTCGACGGCGCCGAACGGCTCGTCCATCAGCAGGATGTTCGGATCCGCGGCGAGCCCGCGGGCCACGCCGACACGCTGCTGCTGTCCACCGGAGAGCTGGCTCGGATAGCGGTCCGCGAGCGCCTGGTCGAGGCCGACCGTGTCGAGCAGCTCGCGCGCGCGGACGTGCGCCTCACGCCGGGTGACGCCGTTCAGGCGCAGCACCGTGGCGACGTTGTCGATCACGCTGAAGTGCGGCAGGAGTCCGGAGTTCTGCATCACGTAGCCGATGCGGCGGCGCAGGGCGACGGGGTCGCCCTCGAGCACGCTCTCGCCGTCGATCTCGACGGCGCCCGAGCTGGGCTCGACCATGCGGTTGATCATGCGCAGCAGTGTGGTCTTGCCGGATCCCGACGAGCCGACCAGCACGGTCGTCTGCCGGGCGGGGATGACCAGGCTGAAGTCGTCGACGGCGCGGGTGCCGTCCGGGAACGTCTTCGTGACGGAGCGGAATTCGATCATCGCGGTCCCGCCCCTCAGGGGAGCGCCCCCTCCTGGGGCACGTCGCCCGCGCGGATCTCGACCTTGCGGTCGAACGCGACGTAGCCGGAGAAGTCGACGCCGACCCGTTCGATGGCCGTCGGGTAGGGGTGCGGATACGCCCACGCCAGATCCTTGTGGTCCTGCTCGTTCACGCGGAGCGAGTAGTACTGGCACTCGCCCTTCCACGGACAGGTGTACGGCGTGGGGCTCTCCTGCAGCACGCCCTCGGTGACGGCCGTCGGCGGGAAGTACCTGTTGCCCTCGATGAGCACCACATCGGCGTCATCGGCGTTCGCGACGACTCGTCCTTCGAATACTGCTTGCATGCTCGTCCGTCCTGTTCAGATCGATGAGACACGTGCGTCCGCGTGCGCCTGCCCGGTGTGCGCCACGGCGCCCTTCCGACAGTAGGCCAAGCCTCCGACATCCATGAAGAACGCCCGCCACATCGGAAACAGACCGACATCCGCCGGGATTCCCGCTCCGACCGGACCATCCATGTTTTCAAAGCGCGCAAATGGCTGGATCCGGGGCCCGAATGGAGCCATTTGCGCGCTCTGAAACCAGAAAGACCGGCCGCACCACGGGGACGGGGCAGCCCTCAGGCGGTCTGCCGCCCGTAGGCCTCGAGCAGCCGCAGCCACACCTCGCTCATGGTCGGATACGACGGCACCGCGTGCCAGAGCCGGGCCAGCGGGACCTCGCCGACGACCGCGATCGTGGCGGCGTGGATGAGCTCCGCGACATCGGATCCGACCAGGGTCACGCCGAGCAGCACCTGCCGGTCCTCGTCCACGACCATGTGCGCGCGGCCCTTGTAGCCGTCGGCGTGCAGCGAAGCGCCGGCGACGGAGGAGAACTCGACCTGGACCTCGCGCACGCGGTGGCCCGCCTCGCGGGCGGCCGCAGCGGTGACGCCCACGGCCGCGACCTCGGGCTCGCCGAAGACGACCTGCGGCACGGCCGTGTGGTCCGCCGTCGCGACGTGCCGGCCCCAGCGGTCGTCGTCGACCGGCTCGCCCTTCGCGCGGGCGGCGATGACGTCGCCCGCGGCGCGGGCCTGGTACTTGCCCTGGTGYGTGAGCAGCACSCGGCCGTTCACGTCGCCGACGGCGTAGAGCCAGTCCACGCCGGGCACCTGCAGCGTGTCGTCGGTGCGGATATACCGGCCCGCGGCGAGCCCCACCGTCTCGAGCCCGATGTCACCGCTGCGGGGCGTACGGCCCGTCGCGACGAGGATCTCCGCGGCGCGCACGTCGCCGCCGTCCGTCGTGACGGTGACCCCGTCGGCGTCGCGCGAGACGCTCTTCGTGACGACGCCCGTGCGCACGTCGACACCGAGCGCGCGCAGCCCCTCGGTGACGAGCTCGCCGGCGAACGGCTCGACGGATCCGAGCAGTCCGCTGCGGGCGAGCACGGTGACCTCAGCACCGAGCGAGGCGTAGGCGGTGGCCATCTCGACGGCGACCACGCCGCCGCCGATCACGACGAGCGACGCGGGGATCTCCTCGGCGCTCGTGGCCTCGCGGCTGGTCCACGGGTTCGCCTCGTGCAGCCCGGGGATCGGGGGGATCGCGGCATCGGATCCGGTGCTGATGACCACCGCGTGCCGAGCGGTGAGGGTGCGCACACTGCCGTCGGGCTGGGTGACGGCGACCTTGCGTTCACCGCTCAGGCGTCCGTGCCCGCGCACGAGGTCGATGCCGGCGGAATCGAGCCAGGCGACCTGGCTGTCGTCCTGCCAATGGCTCGTGAACGAGTCGCGCCGGTCGAGCACCGCGCGCACGTCGAGGCGGCCGGTCACCGCTTCCGCCGCGCCGCCGACGTGCTGTGCCGCGCGCAGCGCCTGCGGCGAGCGCAGCAGCGCCTTCGACGGCATGCACGCCCAGTACGAGCATTCGCCGCCGACCAGCTCGCTCTCCACGATCACGGCGGTGAGCCCGCCCTGCACGGCGCGGTCGGCCACGTTCTCTCCCACCGGGCCGCCGCCCAGCACGATCAGGTCGTATTCGTCGGTCATCAGGAGCCTTCCGATCGCGGTGCGGTGGGGGTGACGCAACGTCCGTCCCACCCTCGCAGAACGCCCGCGGCTGGGCGAGGATTCCTCACGGGTTCGTCAGATTCCGCTCCTATCCCGCGAGACGACGGGGCGGCTTCGTCCCGATCGCGCGCGAAACAGCGGGGCAACCAACCGTGCGTCTGGCCGAAACATGACGTCCGTACCGTGAGGGAACTGCTCGCGCCGGATCGCCGGCGCGACGCACACCCGAAGAGCTTCACCGGCAGGAGACCCGCACATGACATCTCACTCCTCGCTCCGGCGCTCGCTGGCGGCACTCGCCGCCGCGGCCGTCACCGCGATCGCACTGAGCGCCTGCTCGAGCGGCGGCTCGGCTGCCCAGACGCCCACCGAGGGCGCATCCGACGGCGGAAAACTCAACGTCCAGCTCAGCTGGATCAAGAACGAGGAGTTCTCCGGCGAGTTCTTCGCCGACTCGAAGGGCTACTACAAGGACGCAGGCCTCACCGTCACGCTCACTCCCGGCCCGTCCACCGGTGCCGCCGAGCTGCTGTCGGGCAAGACCGACATCGCCCTCTCCGATGCCGTCTCGATCGGATCCGTCGTGGCGAGTGAGGGCGCCCCGCTGAAGATCATCGGCACCACGTACCAGAAGAACCCGTTCACGGTGCTGTCCCTGAAGAGCAAGGGCGACATCGCCACGCCCGCCGACCTCAAGGGCAAGAAGATCGGCGTCCAGGACTCGAACACCGCACTGTTCAAGGCGCTGCTCGCCGCCAACGGGCTCACGGACAAGGACGTGACGATCGTTCCCGTTCAGTACGACCCGGCGCCCCTGCTCAACGGCGACGTCGACGGCTTCATCGCCTACCTCACCAATGAGGCGATCACGGTCAAGGCCAAGGGCGTCGAGACCACCAACCTGCCGTTCGCCGACAACGGGCTGCCCTTCGTGGCCGAGACCGTCACGACCACCGACGACATGATCGCGAAGCATCGCGATCGGCTGAAGTCGTTCCTGGTGGCCGAGATCAAGGGCTGGACCGACGCGGTCAAGGATCCGGAAGCCGGCGCGAAGCTGGCCGTCGAGAACTACGGCAAGGACCTCAAGCTGGATCTGACGAACTCGATCGCCGGTGCCAAGGAGCAGGCCGAGAAGCTCGTCGTCTCCGACGAGACCGCGAAGAACGGGCTCTTCACCATCTCGGACGAGCTGCAGAAGAGCACGATCAAGAGCCTGGCCGGGGCCGGCGTCACTCTGACCCCCAAGGATCTTTTCGACCTGTCACTGCTCGAGGAGGTCTACAAGGCCCACCCCGAGCTGGTGAAGTACGCGGGCTGACACGGCCACCGCCATGTCGGATTCCGCGATCAGGGCCGCGGCCGGTGCCCAGGGCGTCGCTCTGGGCACCGGCCTGCAGATCACAGCCCTGAACAAGGTGTTCACGAGCGGACGCAAGAGCGTCGTCGCGCTGCAGGACACCGATCTGCACACCGCACAGGGAACCTTCCTCTCGCTGCTCGGCCCGTCCGGCTGCGGGAAGTCGACGATCCTGCGCATCCTCGCCGGTCTCGAGCGCCCCACGAGCGGTACTACCCGGGTCGACGGACGCAGCCCCGACGAGCTGCGCCGTGCGCACAAGCTCGGCATCGCCTTCCAGGACTCCGCACTGATGCCGTGGCGCAGCGTGATGTCGAACGTGCGGCTGCCCTTCGAGATCGCCGGGCAGAGCGTCGACAAGGCGTACGTCTCGGAGCTCATCGAGCTCGTCGGCCTCACGGGGTTCGAGAAGGCGAAGCCGGCCCAGCTCTCCGGCGGCATGCGCCAGCGCGTCTCGATCGCACGCTCGTTGATTCTCAAGCCCGACGTGCTGCTGTTCGACGAGCCGTTCGGCGCACTCGACGACATGACCCGGCAGAAACTCAACCTCGAGCTGCTGCGGATCTGGACAGAGAAGCCGGCGACCACGCTGCTGGTCACCCATGGCGTGTCCGAGGCGATCTTCCTCTCCGATCAGGTGGCCGTGATGAGCCCGCGTCCAGGGCGCGTCAAGGCCGTCATGACGATCGATCTGCCGCGCCCGCGCACACCCGAGATGATGCGCACGCCGGAGTTCCACGCCTACGTCGACGAGGCATCCGAACTGCTCTTCGGCGTCGGGGGCGCCGCGGCCGATGACCACTGACGCACGCACCGCGCTTGCCGGGCGACGTCTGCCGCCGTGGATGATCGGCGTGATCGGCGCCGTGGTGCTGTTCGCGTTCTGGTGGATCGTCGCGGCGGCCTTCGGCAGGAGCGCGGTGGGCACGATCACCGTGCCGACTCCGCCCCAGGTGCTGGCCGGCTTCGTGCGCAGCGGATGGACCTACTACGAGCAGAACTTCGCGGTGACCCTCGCCGAGGCCGGGATCGGCTACCTGTGGGGCAACGGACTGGCGCTGCTGCTGTCCGCCGTCGTGCTCGTGATCCCGAAGCTGGAGGGCGTGGCGATGCAGCTCGCGATCACGACCTACTGCGTCCCGATCGTCGCCGTGGGCATGCTCGCCGTGGTGCTCATCGGGCCTCCCGCCGCGGCAGGGCAGCCGAGCGGGACCGCGGTCTTCCTCGCCGCATTGTCGGTGTTCTTCACAACCGTCGTGGGCGCCCTGCTGGGGTTGAAGTCGGCCGACCGGGCGAGCCTCGACGTCGTCACCGTGTACGGCGGATCCGCATTCACTCAGCTCGTCAAGGTGCGCTTCATCGCGGCGCTGCCCGCCGTGCTGAACGCGCTGCAGATCGCCGTGCCGGCGGCGTTCCTCGGCGCCGTGCTCGGCGAGTTCTTCGGCAAGATCGAGCGCGGCGTCGGTCTCGCCATGATCCTCGCCCAGCAGAACTCCGACGCGGCCGTCGTGTGGGGGCTGGCGCTCGCCAGCGGTGCGGTCGCCCTCGCCGGGTTCGCGCTGGTGGGTCTGGCCGCGAGATCCCTCACCCCCTGGTCGAAGGGAGCCTCGCGATGACCGTGATCACCGTCACCGCCGCGCAATCCATCGTCGACGTCGACGCCCGGCTGCGGCGCGAGCGCACCAGGCGGGTGCTCTCCGCCGCAGGCTGGGGACTGCTCACCCTCCTGCTGACGCTGCTCACGGTCGGCGTCCTCTGGGTCGGCGTGCTCTGGCTGTCGGGAGTGTCCCCGCTCATCGCGAAGGGCCCCGTCGATGTGTGGCGGTATCTGTTCGTCGTCCCCGCCGCTGCAGCGAACCGGGAACTCATCCTCGGCAATCTCGCCGTGACGCTCGGGCACTCGGCGATCGGATTCGCGGCAGGTCTGGTGGTCGCGCTGCTCGGCGCTGCGGCCTTCCAGCTGAGTCGCGGCGTCGAGCACGCGCTCATGCCGGTGGCGATGCTGCTGCGCTCCGTTCCGCTCATCGCGATGGCTCCGGTGATCATCATGATCTTCGGGCGCGACCTCTGGACCGTCGCCGTGATCGGCGGCATCGTCGTGCTGTTCCCCGCGCTGGTAAACATCTCGTTCGGGCTGAAGTCGGCCTCCGCGCAGATGAACGACCTCGTGGAGGTCTACGGCGGCGGCGCCTGGGCCAAGCTGCGGAAAGTGGCGATGCCCGCGTCGCTTCCCGCCTTCTTCGCCGCGGTGCGCATCTCGGTCCCCGGCGCGATCACCGGCGCGTTGCTGGCCGAGTGGCTGGCGGTCGGCGGCGGGATCGGCGGCTCGATCGGCGGCTTCATCCCGCAGGCGCAGTTCACCGCGCTGTGGACATCCGTCGTGGTGGTCACCGTCGTCTCGCTGCTTCTCTACAACGTGATCCAGATCGTGGAGGACGTCGTCCTGGCCCGGATGGGCATGCGTCCGCAGGCGGCGTAGCGTCCGGATCCTCGCGGTCGGTCACTGCTGCGCGGATGGAGAGGCCACCACCGACGGATCCAGGATCTCGACGACCAGCGGATCTTCGGCTCCGGCCTGCCGGATCCGCCACACCCGCGCGCTCGCCCCCACGCCCGGCACCTGGGTCTGCAGGAGCATCCTGGACCGGGCGGTGGGGCGCTCCCACGTCGCGGACGACCGACCCTGCGACGTGTCGACGGTGAGTTCGAAGCGGTCCACGCCGCCGTCCTCGATCGTCGAGACCGTGCGCGCGACGACCGTGCCGTCGAGTCGCTCGATGCGACCGGCCGCTGCACGCCAGCGCGTCAGCGCACGCGCCCTCGACGCGCTGTGGGCCAGCGCACCGATGTAGACGAGCCAGAGCACGACGACGACCACCGCGATGAACACCGTGAAGAGCACGGAGAACCAGACGCCCGGAGTCGGCAGGGTCCAGAGCGGGACGACCGTGCCCGCCCCCACCACCGTGCCGAGGACCAGCAGCACCACGAAGACGACGCGGGCGCCGGCCAGCATCGCACCCCGGATCGGGAGCTCGACGGGCGGAACCGGATCCGGCCAGCGCTCGAGCAGCACCACGACCTGGCCGACGGACGCCGAGGGCGGAGGGGTCATGGCAGGAGTCTAGAGGCCGGACTCAACGCGCGAGCAGGCGGTGCATCGGTGCGGGCGCCCGGTAGGTGTTGGCGCGCTCGCCCTTGCGCAGGGTGCGTCCACGACGGAGGCGAACCGGGATCCGGATCGTCTCTTGTCGCCCACCCACGGCGGGAACATACTGTGCGCATGGCGATCCGGGGCGCGCCCGACGTGGACTGGACGGGACGGTTCGACGAGCTCGTCGCGCGCGAGGCGCACCTCGGGGCGGCCGAGCTGGACGACCTCGGCCAGGCTGCATGGTTCACCGGGCGCGACGATGTCAGCGTCCGCGCCTGGGAGCGTGCACACCTCGCGTTCCTGGAAGCGGGGGATCTCGCCTCAGCGGTGCGATGCGTGTTCTGGCTCGGCTTCACGCTCAGCGAGCACGGAGACGCGGTGCTCGCCCGCACCTGGATGGGCCGGCTGTTCGAGCTGTGCGCCCGACCGGACGCGAACACGCGCACCGATGCGTCCCAGCAGCTCTGCCGCGCGGTCGCGCGGTACGCCCAGGGAGATGCCGAGGGATCCGCACCGCTGTACCGCCAGGCAGCGGAGCTCGCGGCCGCGGCGGGCGACGGGGACGTCGACGCGCTCGCCACGATGGGGCTCGGGCGGGCGCTCGTGCAGACGGGCAGGGCGGAGGAAGGCTTCGACTGCCTCGACCGGGTCATGCTCATGATCGGATCCGGGCGGGTGAGCGACCGCGCCGCCGGGCCCGCCTTCTGCGCGGTCGTCGCGAGCCTGCTCGCCCGCGGCGATCTGGAGCGGGCGCGGGTGTGGACGCGCGACCTGGGCGATTGGTGCGACACGCAGCGCGGTCTCGAACCGTTCCGCGGGGAGTGCGCGCTGCACCGCGCCACGGTCATGCAGCTGGGCGGCGAGTGGGCCGCGGCCGCGAAGGCCGCCGACGAGGTCTGCCGCACCGAGAAGCGCCTCGAGACGCTCGGCAACGCCTGGTATCGGACCGCCGAGCTGCACCGCGTCACAGGGCGAGCGGCACAGGCGCGGGATGCGTTCCGCCGCGCGGCGGCGCTCGGCACCCCGACTCAACCGGGCCTCGCGCTGCTGCACCGCGATGCCGGCGAGCTCGACACGGCGTGGAACGGTCTCGCCCGGGCGCGATCGGGTCCTCTCGGTCCCGCGGAGCGCGCCGAGGTGCTGGCCGCTGCGGTGGCCGTCGCGCTGGACCGTGGCYGCATCTCCGATGCCCGAGCGGCGGCATCGGAGCTCACCGCTTGCGCGGCCGCCTTCCACACCCTGTCCCTGCGGGCCCAGGCCGCCCAGGCGCGCGGCGAGGTCGCCCTGCGCGAGGGCCGCACGGCCGGAGCGCTGCCGCTGCTGCGCGCCGCATGGCTGGACTGGCGGCGCCTCGACGCGCCCCATCAGGCGGCGCTCGTGCGTGTCGCCATCGGATCCGCCGCGCGCGCCGCCGGCGACGAGGAGGGCGCACAGCTCGAGTTCGACGCCGCCCGCACGGCGCTGGAGCAACTCGGCGCCGTGCCCGACCTCGCGCGGCTGGAGCGACTCGCGGCGGCCACGACGCCCGTGCCGGCGGATCCGGGCCTCAGCCGCCGCGAGCGGGAGGTGCTCGAGCTCGTCGCCCAGGGGTGGTCGAACCGGCGCATCGCCGAGCGCCTGTTCCTCAGCGACCGCACCGTGGCCCGCCATGTGGGCAGCATCCTCAGCAAGCTCGCCGTGCCCTCGCGGTCGGCTGCGACCGCCTACGCGTACGCGCACGGACTCGTCCGCATCGCCTGAACCGGCCCCGCCCGCCGCCCGTCGCCCGTGCCGGTGCCGGTCGATGCCGTTGCGGGCGCCGCGTCCGAAACTCAGTCGATCCGGCACCCAGCGATCGCGCACGGCCTGTTGCGCGCAGGATCGACTGAGTTTCAGACCGCGCGCGCTCAAGCCGAACCGGATCCGAATTGGTCATTTCTGCCGATGYCGCCCCCCTCACGCCGCCGTACCGTGCGGGAAAGCCGGAGAAGGAGGCGATCATGTCCACCACGACACTCGACCTGGCCATCGTCGGCGCGGGAGCGGCGGGGCTGCACACCGCCCGCCGCGCGATGGATCGCGGCATGCGGATCCAGGTCTTCGACGCGCACGCGCGCATCGGCGACACCTGGCGGGAACGCTACCGCTCCCTGCGCCTGTTCACTCCGCGGCGCTGGGCGGAACTTCCCGGGCTGCGTCTCGACATCGGCATGTTCGACTACCCGACGGCGATACAGCTCGCCGACTATCTGGAGCGGTACGCGGCGACGTTCGAGATCCCGGTGCGCACCGCCACGCGGGTGCGGCGGCTCTCCGCGGAGGAGGATGGCCGGTTCCGCCTCGAGCTCGACACCGGGGAGGAGATCATCGCGCGCCGAGTCGTGGTCGCGGCCGGCGTGCACCACAGGCCGATCGTGCCGCCGTTCGCGTCCGACGTGGATCCGTCGATCCGGCAGCTGCACTCGCTCGAGTACCAGGGGCCGGAGGACTTCGCGGCCGGGCCGGTGCTGGTCGTCGGCGCCGCGAACTCGGGAACGGACATCGCCCTCGAGGCGGCGGCCTCCGGGCACGGGACGGTCCTCGCCGGACGCCACCCCGGGCAGGTGCCTGGACGCATCGACACCCCGGTCGGGAACCTGATCAGCGGCGTCTTCATCCGACGGCTGCGCAACACCACGATCGACACCGAGAAGGGGCGCCGGGTGTGGGAGCAGCAGCGCGGGCACGGCGTGAACCTCGTCCGCAACCATCTTTCGGATCTGCGCCGCACGGGCATCCGGCTGGTCGGCAGAGTGGCGGGCGTCGATGACGGCCTGCCCGTGCTGGATGACGGCGAGCACCTGCGTCCGGCGACGATCGTCTGGTGCACCGGATCCCGCCCGATCCTGGACTGGATCGATCTGCCGGGCTTCGCCGACGAGAACGGGATCCGGCATGAGCGCGGACTGTCCACGACGGTGCCGGGGCTCGCGTTCATGGGGCTGCCGTTCCAGTACTCGATCGCGTCGCCCACCCTGATGGGCATGGGCCGCGACGCCGACTACGTCGTGGAGCACCTGCTGCGACCGGTGCCGGTGCCGCGGGCGGCATGAGGAAGGGCCGCTGCGCTCAGCGCGCGAGCAGCAGGTGCGTCGGCGTGGGCGCTGGTGTGCGGTGCCGGACACGACCCGGCGCACCGGTACGGTCATCCAGCTCCAGCACGCTGATCTCATTCGAGCGCTGGCCCGCGACGAGCAGCGCTCCGTCGTGCACGAGGTGGTGGCGCGGCCAGTCGACGCCCGCATCGGCGAGCGCGAGGGGTTCGACCCGCTCACCGGATCCGCGCACGCGCAACGCGGCGATCGTGTTGCTGCCGCGCACTCCTGCATACAGCGTCTCGCCATCGCGGGAACGGCTGAGCTCGGCCGGATAGTCATGCCCGGGCGTCACGATCGCCGACACCGGGGTGCCGGAGACCAGCCCCCAGCGCCCCTCACGGTCGGCGGCGAGCGTGAACAGCTCGCACGAGTACTCGGTGACCACGTGCAGGTGCCCGCTGGGATGGACGACCATGTGCCGCGGCCCGGATCCGCGCGGCAGCACGACCTCATGGTCGAGCGTCAGCCCCGACGCCGCAGGACGCCAGATCCGCACGAGGTCGTAGCCGAGGTCGGTCGTGGCGATCCGCCCGTCGGGCAGGAACGCCGCGGCGTGCGCATGCGAGACCCGGGGATCGCCGTTCGGATCCAGACGATTCGGATCCGAGGCGTACGGGTCGGCCGCGGCCATCGGGTCAGCGGCGCCGTCGCCGTCGCCGCTCTCGTTGGCTTCGTCCGAGCCCTCGCCGAACAGGGCCGCCCGCAGCTCGGCGGCCTTGTCGCGCGCATCCGGCACGAGCCTGCCGGCCGCGTGCAGCCCGATCCGCAACACGCGGCCGTCGCCGTARCAGCTCGCGACGAGGAACCTCCCGTCCGGGGCGACGGCGAGGTGGCACACGTACTGCCCCGCCGCGACGGGCCGCCCGAGCGGCCGCAGGGCGTTCTCGCCGGTGCGAGCGAACGCGGCGACCTCGCCGGATCCCTCGAGCGCCGCATAGACGACGTCGAGCGTCGGGTGCTGCGCCAGCCACGACGGTGACGGCGCGGCCGCGACCGCACCACGGTAGGCGAGAGTCGTCGGACCGTATCCCTCATCGACCGCCAGCACGCCGATGCCGTCGGCCGGTCCCTCCATGTCGACGCCGTAGCCGCCGACCCAGAACCGGGTCACGTCAGTCGACGAGATCGTGCCGGACGATGACCTGGTCGCGCTCCGGGCCGACGCCGATCACCGAGATGCGGGTGCCGCTCATCTTCTCCAGCACGAGCACGTAGTCCTGCGCGTTCTTCGGCAGATCCTCGAACCGGCGCGCGGAGGAGATGTCCTCCTGCCAGCCCGGGAAGTACTCCAGGATCGGCTTCGCGTGGTGGAAGTCGCTCTGGTTCACCGGCACGTCGTCGAAGCGCACGCCGTCGACGTCGTAGGCGACGCACACCGGGACCTGATCCAGACCGTCGAGGATGTCGAGCTTGGTGAGCACGAGGTCGGTGATGCCGTTCACACGGGTCGCGTACCGGGTGATCGGCGCGTCGTACCAGCCCACCCGGCGCGGTCGCCCGGTGGTGGTGCCGAACTCGAAGCCGCGCGCGCGCAGCCAGTCGCCTTGCTCGTCGAAGAGCTCGGTGGGGAACGGGCCGGATCCGACGCGCGTCGTGTAGGCCTTCACGATGCCGACGATGCGGTCCAGACGGCCGGGGCCGACGCCGGATCCGGTCGCMGCWCCYCCGGCGGTCGCCGAGGAGGACGTCACGAACGGGTACGTGCCGTGGTCGACATCGAGCATGGTGGCCTGGCCGCCCTCGAACACGACGACCTCGCCGCGCTGCAGCGCATCGTCGAGCAGGTGCCCGGTGTCGGCGACCATCGGGCGCAGCCGCTCGGCATAGGAGAGCAGGTCCTCCACGATCTCGTCGCACGTGATGGCGCGGCGGTTGAAGACCTTCACGAGGAGGTGGTTCTTCTGGTCGAGGGCGCCCTCGACCTTCTGGCGCAGGATGTTCTCGTCGAACAGGTCCTGCACGCGGATCCCGACGCGGTTAATCTTGTCGGCGTAGGCGGGCCCGATGCCGCGCCCCGTGGTGCCGATCATGCGCTTGCCGAGGAAGCGCTCGGTGACCTTGTCGAGCGTGCGGTGGTACTGGGTGATGATGTGCGCGTTGGCGCTCACCTTCAGACGCGACGTGTCGATGCCCCGGGATCCGAGGGCCTCGAGCTCGTGGAACAGCACCTCCAGGTCGATCACGACGCCGTTGCCGATCACAGGGGTCACGCCGGCCGAGAGGATGCCGGAGGGCAGCAGGTGCAGGGCGTACTTCTCGTCGCCGACGACGACGGTGTGCCCGGCGTTGTTGCCGCCGTTGAACTTGACCACCCAGTCCGTGCGCTCGCCGAGCAGATCCGTGGCCTTGCCCTTGCCCTCGTCGCCCCACTGGACGCCGACGATCACGATTCCTGGCATGGGTGCATCCCCCTTGGGTGCGGCCGGTGGCCGCCGTGCTTTTCGCCGGGTTTGCACCGGCTGATGAGCTGGCCCGATCGGGCGGAGCCAGTCTATCGGAGGGCGCCGACCGGCCGCGGGGCAGTGGCGCGCGGCCGGATCCGGCGACGACCGGCACCCCTCGGAGAGGCGCCTGCACGACGACGCCCGAGGAGAAACCCTGCGGCTGCCGGTAACGTGAAGGACGCGGGGCCGGCGCCGTGCCCCGACGGAGACCACCACGATGACAGAGCCGACGGACCAGCCCTCCGCGGGCCCGCACGCGTCACCCGCGGCAGCCACGCGTCGTGAGGCGCGCCTGCTCCGCGAGTCGCAGGAGGCGGCGTCGCTGCGGGGACCTCAGCTCGCCGCGCCTCTTGCGGCGCCTCCCGCCCCTGCCGGGGCGACGCTCGCCGACACCCTGGCTCTGCCCGTCGCCGCGCCGATCGAACCGGCAGTGCCAGGGAAGGCCGCGCCCGGGAACGCAGCGTCGCGGCGCCGGGTCGCACTGTGGGCGTCCGGCGCCGCCGTGGTGCTGTGCCTCGGCCTCGGTGCGGCCGACCTCTGGCTCCCGCGCACGCCGGGCGATGCCGCGGCCGGTGGCCAGGACATCTCCGCACCCGGGGATCCTGATCCGCGCACTCAAGGCGGTTTCGAGGGCGGCGGGTCCCCGACGCCCGCCGGACCGACCTCCCCCGCGGCGCCTCCCTCGACGACCCCGCCTCCCGTCGAGACCGTCGTCGCGCCCGCACCCGATGCGCCCGCCCCGGACGGTGACCCCGGGTCGCTCCCGCCGCAGAGCATCCCCGCTCCCGACGCGCCCGGCACCCCGGCGCCCGCACCGGCGCCGGCGCAGGCCGCGGCCGCTCCCGCGCCCCTCGCCTTCACGGGGATCACCCCGAATCAGACCGTCGGCCTGCTCGGGATCCGGATCCTCAGCAGCTACACGCTGAGCCTGTCCGGGCAGCCCCGCTCGACCGCCTCCGTGACGTACGGCGGCGCACCGGCCGGATCCGTGACCTTCGACGGATCCGGCCGCGCATCGATCACGGTCGGCGCGGGCGCGCTCGATCTGGGGATCGGGAATCCGATGATCACCGCCGCATATGCGGACGGCACCGCAGGCGAGCCCATCCAGGCCCGCCGCAACTCGATCTGACGGGGTGCGGGCGCCACGCCACGACCGCGTGCGGTCCTCCGCCGGGGCGCCTGGCGGGATCTCGGTGGCCGATGGCGGCCGCCGTGCTCGACCGATGTCGGAGGTCTCTGCGACGATCGAAGCATGACCGAGACCACCCCGGAACGGATGCGGGGCCCCGCGCAGGGCGAGGGCACGAGCACGCCCGCTCCACGGCGCAACGGCGCCCTGGTCCTGACGGCGGCGTTGGTGACGGTCGTGCTGTGGGCCTCGGCGTTCATCGGCATCCGCGGCGCCGGTCCGCATTTCGATCCCGGCGCGCTGGCGCTGCTGCGCATGGCGGTCGGCACCGTGGCCCTCACGGTCATCGCGCTGAGGCGCGGGATCCGTCTGCCGTCGCGACGACTCTGGCTGCTCGTCGCCGTCTGGGGCGTGGGCTGGTTCTGCGTCTACAACCTAGCGCTCAACGCCGCCGAGCACACCCTCGACGCCGGCACCGCGGCGATGGTGGTCAACCTGGCGCCGCTCATGGTGGTCGTCTTCAGCGGGCTGTTCCTGCGCGAAGGTTTCCCCAAGCCGTTGCTGATCGGAGCCCCGATCGCCTTCGCCGGCGTGGTGCTCATCGGCCTGAACTCCGGGGCGAAGAGCGGCGTCCTCGACATCGCCGGGCTCCTGCTCGCACTGCTCGCCGCGGTCATGTACGCCGGGTGCACGCTCGTGCAGAAGCACCTGCTGAGCGCCGGCGCCGACGCGACCACGCTCACCTGGCTGGGCGCGGCGGCCGGCACGATCGCACTGCTGCCGTGGACGGGCAGCCTCGTCGGGGCGCTGCACACCGCCCCGATCGACGCGACCCTGTGGGTGGTCTACCTCGGCATCTTCCCGACGGCGATCGCCTTCACCACCTGGGCGTACGTGCTGCAGCGCAGCACCGCGGGGCAGACCTCCGCGACCACCTATGTGGTGCCGGCGATCGCGATCCTGCTGTCGTGGCTGATCCTCGGCGAGGTGCCGACACCGCTCATGTTCGTCGGCGGCGCGCTCTGCCTGCTCGGGGTGCTCGTCACGCGGCTGCGGTGGCGGCGTGCGGCGCAGGCATCCGCCGACGGAACCCCGCCCGCCACCGAGCAGGACCCCGACTGACGGCGGTACCCCCTGCCAGACCGCACTCCTCGCCACGGAAAAGGCGCCTGACGGCCGGCCTCAGCGCGGCCGGATCTCCCCCCGGGCCAGGCCGAGGGCGGCGATCGCGTCGGCGGCCGCCGCGCGCTTGAGCTCGAGAGACTCGCCGATCTCGGCCGCCAGCCGCGGATGCGTGCGGATCAGCTCATCGATCACGGCCAGGGGGATCCGCAGCACCGTCAGGACCTCGACCGCCGAGATCGTCACCGTGGTGCGCTCACGGGTCAGGGCCGTCTGACCGATCAGCTCGCGCGGGCCGGCATCGCCCACGGGGATCCGCGCGTCCCCTGACTCGAACTGCATCACGACGCGGCCGGACACGATCAGGCGCACCTCGTTCGGCACGATGCCGGCGGGCAGTACGACCTCGCCCACACCGTACCGCTGCAGAGTCGCGCCCGCGCGCACCAGCTCCCGCCCCGCGTCATCGAGGTGCAGCACGGGAACGGCCTCCTCGATCGCCGCGTCGAGCATCGCCGGCTCGGCGATCGGGTCGGTGGCGTCGCCGTCGAGGGCGAACCCGCGCCGCCGCGCCGCGTACCAGAGCCACGAGAGGTAGAGGGAGAGCGCACCGGAAGCCTCGGCCGGTGCCGAGATCGGGATCGACACGGCGTACTTCGCGGAGCCGCTGTACTCCGCAGTGGCCCGCTCGTCGCGCCACCGCATCGGCAGGCCGTCGGCCAGCTGCACCAGCAGCGCCATCACCTCCTGAGGCGGATCGTCCGTGCTGAACGCCATCGACGCGGTCGCGTAGTACGGCCCGGCCGGTTCGCTCATGTTCGTGAACGAGGCACCGGAGAGCGTCGAGTTGGGCACGATCTGGATCCCGGATCCGGTGTCGATGTGCACCGCGCGCCAGTTCACCTCGACGACGCGCCCCTTCACCCCGCCGGTGTCGAGCCAGTCGCCGATCTTGAACGGCTGCTCGAACAGCAGCAGCAGTCCGGAGACGACGCCGCCCGCCGCGTTCTGCAGCGCCAGGCCGATGACGATCGAGGTGACGCCGAGCGCGGTGAACAGCCCGCCCACGTCGGCATCCCACACCCAGGAGAACAGCATCGCGAGGCCGACCACGACCAGCACGAGCCGCGCGATCTCGACGAAGATCGACGGCACCCGATGGCGCCAGGATCCCTCTTCGGCGTTCGCGAACAGGACCACGTTGAAGGCCGAGAGCACGAGCAGGATCAGCAGGAAACCGAAGATCGTCGCGACGACGCGCACCCAGACGTAACCGTCGTCCTTCTGCCCGATCGCGAAGACGAGCAGCGCGAACAGCGCGCCCGCGGGGACCACGGCATTGCGCAGCAGCGCGATCGGCTTGGCCATCGGGTTGCCGCGACGGCGCAGGGCTCCGAGCAGCTCGGTCAGCCCCACCAGCAGCACGGGCACGCCGACCGCGAGCGCGATCAGCCACCAGGTCCAGCTCTGCTGGAACACGGCGCCCACGTCAGGCCACCTTCCACACGGTCTCGGCCTTGCCGCGCACCTCGACGGTGCCCGCCTCGATGTACTCCACCAGCTCGGCGGTGCGGTCGCGCACCTGCTGGCTGACGTAGATGCCGGGGTCGCCGCTGACCGAGCGCACCCGGTACGCGAGGTTCACCGCATCGCCCCAGAGGTCGTAGGCGAGGCTTGTGCGAGCGACCAGGCCGCTCGTCACGGATCCGGTGTCGACGCCGGCGCGGAGCCCGATCGACGTGCCGTACTGGGCGTTGAACCTCTCCAGCACCTCGCGCAGGCTGCGGGCGAACTCGACCGCGCGGCGCACGTTGTCGACGCGCGGCACGATGAGTCCCGACGAGGCCAGGTAGCCGCCGTGCAGCGTGCGCACCTTCTCGACGCCGGCCCGCTCGGCCGCTTCGTCGAAGCCGCGCATGAGCACGTTCAGCTGCGCGATCTCCTCTTCGGCGCTGAGCGCGCGGCTGTGCTCGTCGAGTCCGATCAGCTCGGCGAACACGACCGACACGTTGTCGTGCGCCTCGGTGATCGCCTCCTCCCCCTGCTTGTACTTCTCCGCGACGCTCTGCGGCATGAGCGTGTGCATGAGCTTCTCGTTCTCGGCGCGCTGGTCGTCGATGAGCTGCTGCTTGATCCGCAGGCTCGACGCCATGTCGTTGAACGCACTGCCGAGATCGCCGAACTCGTCACGGGATCCGGCCGGCACCTGCACATCGAGATCGCCCTCGGCGACCTGGTGCACGGCCGTGACCAGGCGGTTGATCGGCCTGGTGAACACCTGCGCGAGCACCAGCGAGAGCAGGGCGACCGCGAGCATGATGCCGAGCAGCGAGATCAGCACGATCCGCGTGAAGTCGTCCACCGGCGCGAACGCCTCGCTCGAATCGATGCGCGCGACGACGACCCAGTCCAGACCCTCCACGTCGAGCGGTCCGTAGCTGACGACGCTCGAGGCGCTGACGTAGTCGGATCCCTCCAGCGTGCCGCTCTTGCCGCTCTGCGCCCTGGTCACCGCGTCCCCCGTGATCGGCTGGATCAGCACGGTGCCCTTGACCGCGACCGCGCGCTTCGCCGCCGACGGCGGGGTGCCGTGGTCGATCACGCGCTGCGCGTACTGCTTCGGATGCTCGACGACCTCGCGCGACGTGCTGCGCATCAGCCCGTCCCGTCCCACGAGGTACACCTCTCCCGTCGTGCCGAGCCCCTGGTCCTTCCACCCGTTGCTGCCGGTCATGACGTCGTTCACGAAGCTCAACGGCACCTGCAGCGCCATCACTCCGGTGATGCCGGTGTCGTTGCCGACGGGGGACACGATCCACATCGAGGGCACTCCGAGCGAGGGCACCCAGCGCTCGAAGTCCGTCATCACGACCGTGTCGACGGAGTTGGTGGCCACAGCCTCGCGATAGGCGTCGGCGAGCTTGGAGTCGCGGAACGGCCCGGTCTCGAGATTGGTGCCGAGCTCCGGGCCCTTGTACGCGGTGTATACGACATCACCCGTGAGGTTGAGCAGCATCACATCCTCGTAGCCCGCCTGGTGGACGAGGCGGGTGAAGTAGTCGCCGTAGCGCACCGCGGCGGCCGAGTACGCCGACCCGTCGCCGGCATCGTCGTTCTTCAGGTTCGCGTCGTAGCCGGCATCGTCGAGCGTCGTGTTGCGCACCGTGTAGTGCGCCTGCAGCCACTGGCCGGCAGGGGACGCCGGAACGAAGGCCTGCTTGCCGTACGTCTCACCCGTCTTCTTCTCGAGGGTCGGCACGAACGTGTCGGCGTAGTAACCGTCGAGCGCCGCATCCTGCGCCGGGTCGAGCGTGCTGCTCTGCAGCTGGTCGAAGCCGTCGTTGATCGCCTTGGACATGTTCTGCGCACTGAGGTTGCGCGAGTTCAGGGATGCGGTGCGCTGGACGTCCTCGAGCGCGACCTTCATCTCGTGCGTGCGCATCTCGCGGATCGTCGTGAGCTGRTCGATCGAGCTCGCATGCAGCGAACTGCGGCCGTTCAGGAACCCGATGGCGCCGATGATGAGCGCGGAGACGAGGCTCACCGCGAGCAGCATGATCAGCAGCTTCGACTGGATGCTCAGGCCTGCCCGGAGGCGACGCCTCCTCGGTACACGTTCCGCGCGCGATCCTTCGACGTCCATCCGCCCCCCTTTGAGCACAACTCCTCGAGCAAGACTCCCGGTGGCCACGCTGTGGCACTCGAACCGTACCGATATAACGGTCGGGCCCGAAAGAGGAGAGGCGCCGCGCCTGCGTGAAACGTCGGACGTTCAGAGGGTTGCGGGCTGGTGTCGCGCCCGGTACTCGGACGGCGTGACGCCGTGCGCACGCCGGAACGCACGGGCGAACTGATCGTCGCCGCCGAACCCACTCAGCCGAGCGATGGCCGCGATCGTCAGATCCCGCGTGCGCGACCCGGCGAGAAGGGTCGCGGCGTGCCGGATCCGTGTGGCCCGCAGCTGCGCCCCCGCGCTCAGATCCTCGCCTTGGAACAGGGTGTGCAGGTAGCGCGGGCTCACCCGCAGCTCGTCGGCGAGGGCGGCGACGCCGAAGGAGGGATCCGCGAAGCGGTCGGCGATCGCGGCCTGGGCACGCTCCCGGTACATCGCCCTGGCGTCATAGCCGGCATGCACACGATCGGCCGCCTCGTGCAGCACAGCGAGGGCGAACTCCCGCAGTGCGTGGCCGACGTGGCTGGCCGAGGCGGCCGGAACCGGGTGCGACCCGCTCGTCACGGAGCGCAGGATCTCCCGGAGCACCGACGCCGACGGTGTGATCTCCCAGGAGCGACCCGCCCACGCCTCCGGCGCGTAGCCGTGCGCGAGCATCAGGCGCAGCGGGAGGTACAGCTGGATGGATTCGGCCTCGTCATCGATCCGGGTGCGGAACGGGAGGCTGCCCACCAGCAGGCTGGCCGCACCCGGTTCGATCGTGCCGTGCCGGCCGGACTGCTCGATGTGCATGCGGCCTGACAGCACGAACCCGAGCTGGGCATACCCGGAGTACGGGTCATCGAGACGATCGGGAGTGCGCTCTGCGTGCAGATGGCGGGAACGGATGCGCGTCGCGAACATCTCGCCGAAGGTGGTCGTGGCGACGAGCGTGCGATGGTGATGCGGGCGCGGGCTCGACATGCGGGACGACACCGAGAGTCCGACGAGACCCTCGGCGCCGGAGAACAGCGCGCCGCCCTCGAAGGGGCCTCGGCGTTCGAGCATGGCGTTGTCGACCGTCACCTCCGCACCGCCCTCCGTCGCCGCCCTCCCCTCTGGAAGCGTAGCGTCCGACGGATCCGACATTTCGTGCACGCGTCGATCGGGTACGGAGTCCGACACCGTCTCGGCCGGCTGGCTCGTCATCCGCGAGCGCGGCCCCCGGCCAGCCGCACCGCCGCGAGTACCAGGGCCACGCCGATCACCCAGGCGGAGGGAGCGGATCCGGCCACGAGGATCACGACGACACCGGCCACGCCCAGCGAGGCGGACGTCGTCGCACGCCCGCTGCCGACCGAGATCGTCCGGGTCTCGCGCGCGGCCTCGCGTCGGCCCGCACGGACGACGACGAGGGCCACTGCGATCAGTGCCGCCGCGAACCACAGCGGCCGGCTCGCCCACCATTCGGCACTGAGCGGCACCGGCAGGGCGAGCGGCGAGAGCAGCAGAGCCCCGGCGAGCGCGACCACCACGAGCATGTGCCAGGAGTAGATCGTCATCGCCCTGGCGTTGATCCAGCCCACCGCGGATGCGGTGCGCGGACCCGCGGCCCAGGTGCGCAGCCGGGGGCGCAGGGCGAGGAACAGGGCGGTCTGCGCGACACCGGCGACCACGAGGATCGCCATCGGCGGGTTGAGCGCCGTGATGAGGTCGGCGGGGGCCGCGCCGGTGAGGATCAGCACGGCCGCCACGACGACTGCCGAACTGGCGATCGCGAGCAGCGGTGCGCGGCGCAGCCGGTCGAGGGATCCGTCTGCCACCGCGAAGCCGAGCTGCTGCAGCAGCAGCCACACGAAGGCCATGTTCACGAGTCCGATCGCGGTGACGCCGGTCGCACCGCGCAGGATGTCGATCGCGACGACCCCGGTGGCG
Organism: Microbacterium sp. 01T413_2; assembly: GCF_056398985.1. Lineage (NCBI taxonomy): Bacteria > Bacillati > Actinomycetota > Actinomycetes > Micrococcales > Microbacteriaceae > Microbacterium > Microbacterium sp. 01T413_2. The sequence continues at coordinate 108,309 of NZ_JBFTQL010000006.1, read as the reverse complement.
AGCGCGACGACGGTGCGGATCCGGTGCCGCTCGTGCAGCCGCACCATGAGCGGCACGAGWGCGGAGCAGCCGAGGTACACGCCCAGGAACCACAGCGGCTGACTGATCCGGAAGCCGGCCGTCGCGACGATGTCGGCAGGAACCCCGGCGATCGCGAGACCGGCCAGCACCACGGCGGTCGCCGCGATCGCGCCGGACGCAGGCAGCAGCAGCCGGCGCATGCGCCCTGCCACGTAGTCGCAGGCGGTGGCTCCCTTCGCCCGCTGCCGTGTCCACTGCGTGTAGGACGCGAAGCCGCCCAGCACGAAGAACAGCGGCATGATCTGCAGGATCCAGGTGAGCGGAGCGAACCCGTCCCAGCCCTCCATGGCGTTGCGCAGGATCGGGGATCCGTCGGCGGCGACGCTCACCCCGACCATGAGCGAGTGCAGCAGCACCACGACGCCCAGCAGGATCGCCCGCACGCCGTCGACGGCCGTGTCGCGCGCGACCTTCGCGGGGACGGGACCGGGAGCGGCGGTGCGTGCGGGCGGTGCCGGCGTGGAAGCAAGGATCGGGCTGAGGAGTGCCATGCCCCTACGGTCGGGCCCGGGTCACGGCCTCCGCGTCCCGCTGCGGAGCCGGATCCACCCCCTACTGCGGTATCACGATCTCGGTGTCGCAAGTTCGCGATAGCGCGCGCGAGTTCGACTCGACTGCGCTAGGAAAGGAGTCACGGCGCATCGCGTCGCACCGACCAGGGGGAATCATGACCTATCCGCAGGATCCGCAGCCCGGACCGCCCTATCAGTCCACGCCGCAGTATCAGCCCGCGCCGCCGTATCCGATGGTGCAGCACCCCGCGAACGGCCAGCCGTACTATCCGATGCCGGCCTACCTCGCGGCGCCGGAGCCCAAGGGCCTGAGCATCGCGTCCATGGTGCTGGCGCTCGTCTCGATCGTGTTCGGCTTCACGTTCCTCGTGCCGATCGCGGCGCTGATCCTGGGCATCGCGGGGCTGCGCAAGGAGCCGGCGGGACGCGGCATGGCCGTGGCAGGCGTGATCATCTCGAGCCTGATCCTGGTGGTGTGGGCGCTGATCCTGATCCTGTTCCTCGCGGTCGGGCTCTCCGTGTTCGGCGTCGCGGTCTCGCAGACGGGCTGATCCGGGGGCGACGTCGACGGACCGAGCCGGTCTCAGCCGACGGGCGCCACGGTTGTCGGCATCAGCCGGCGGGCGCGACCAGGCCGGCGTCGTAGGCGAGGATCACGGCCTGCACGCGGTCGCGCAGCCCCAGCTTGGAGAAGATCCGGCTGACATGCGTCTTGACGGTCTGCTCGGCAAGAAAGAGGCCGGCCGCGATCTCGCGGTTCGACTGCCCACGCCCGATCAGCACGAGGATCTCGTGCTCGCGCTCGGTGAGCCCCTTCAGGCGCAGCTCGGCGTTGTTCGAGCGCGGACGGTTCTCCGCGAAGCGCTCCAGCAGGCGCCGGGTGATCCGCGGCGCGAGCAGGGCGTCACCGGCCGCCACCACGCGCACCGCCTGCACGAGCTCCTCCGGCAGGGCGTCCTTGAGCAGGAACCCGCTGGCCCCGGCCTGCAGGGCCTCGTGCACGTATTCGTCGGCGTCGAACGTGGTGAGCACGAGCACGGCGGGCGGCGTGCGGCCGTCGCGCTCGGCGGCGGCGATGATCCGTCGCGTCGCCTCGATGCCGTCGAGGTTCGGCATCCGCACGTCCATGAGCACCACCTCGGGGCGCAGTCGGCGCGCCTCGTCGACGCCCTCCGCGCCGTCCGCGGCCTGCCCGATGACCTCCAGCCCGTCCTGCGCCTGCAGGATCGCGGCGAAGCCCGCCCGGAGCATCGCCTGGTCGTCCACGATGAGCACCGTCGTCATGCCTTCTCCTCCCGCGGGATGCGCACCTGCAGCACATACCCGCCATCGCCCGTGACGGCCGCGGCGACCGTGCCGCCCATCGCCTCGACCCGCTCGCGCATGCCGCGGAGGCCGTGCCCTCCGTCGTCCGCCCGCGGCGCGGCCGCCCGCGTCGGGGCGGCGTTGCGGATCCTGATCCCGCGCTCCGTCGGCGTCTCGGTCCAATCGATCTCCGTCGCCGCGCCCGGAGCATGCCGGGCGACGTTGCTCAGCCCCTCCTGCACCACGCGGTAGGCGGTGAGCCCCAGCAGCGGGTCGCGCCGCTCGGCGGGAGTGAGCTGCCAGGATCCGGTCTCTGCGACAGATGCGAGATCGTTCGCCCGGGCGACGAGCGCCGGGAGGTCATCGAGCCCCGGCTGCGGCGCATGATCCGCCCCGCTCTCCTCATCGCGGAGCAGCCCGAGGATCACGCGCATCTCCCTCATCGCGGACCGCGCCGTGGCGGCGACCTCGTCGAACTCGGCGGCCGCCTCCGCGGGCAGATCCGGCATCCGGTACCGCGCGCTGGCCGCGCGCACCTGGATCGCGGACATGCCGTGCGCGACCACGTCGTGCAGTTCGCGGGCGATGCGCGCCTTGTCCTGCACGGCCTCGCGGCGAGCGAGTTCCGCGGCGGTGGCGGCGCGCTCGGTCCGCAGCTGGGCGCGCAGCAGCGACCAGTTGCGGATGCCGAGTCCGACGAGCACCGCGCCGAGTGTGACGGCGGCGAAGACGACGAGATTCGCGATCACCGGTCCGTCGTCGGGCAGCGCGGGCGCCTCCACGGCGACCATGACCGAGGACAGCACGCTGAACGCCCATCCGGCGACCGGCAGCCACCAGCGCGCCCGCAGCGCGACGCCGACCCAGACCAGGGCGTAGGCGACGATGGTCGACGCGGCGATCGGCCACGGCTGTCCCGGGGCGGCCACGGCGAGTCCGGACAGCGCATTGCCCGCGATCAGCGCGAGCACGGTCGCCCACGCCGGCGCGAACAGCGCGAGCACGATGGCCGCCGCCTGCACGAGCGACAGCAGCAGCGCCGCCGCGAGCGGGATCCGGTAGAGGGTGACGCTGAGCGAGGCGGAGACCGCGAGCTGTGCCAGCGCGCACGCGATCGCGACCGCCCAGATCGCGAGATTCGCGCGCCCCGGCGCCACGCGCAGCGGCAGGATCCCGAGGCGGCGAAACCCCGGACGCTGTGCGGCCTGCAGGTTCTCGACGGTCATGCCGCCCCCTCTCCACGGTCGCGTGCGGTCCGATTCACGCTACGACCTCCCACGCCCCCGCGCGTCACCCCGCAGTATCGACCTCGGCGCGGTGTCGTTTCGGTGCCGGCTTCACGTCGGCAGGGGCGGGCGCTTCCGGCGTTCGCGGCGGGGAACCCGCGATGGGTAGTCCTCCCCATGCCGTCGGAGCTGCACTGGAGACGCCGGCGGTTACGCTGGCAGAGGTGCGCGTCGCCGGATCGTGCACACGGGAACCAGGGGGAAGCCGCACGTGAGCCAGAACAACGACGCCACATCCTTCGCCGCGCAGACGCCGCCCCCGCCGGCCAGCACGGTCGCGCCGCCCCCCGTGATTCCGCCCGCGCCGCCCATGCCGCCCGCGCCGAGCATCCGGCGGGAGCAGCCGGTGGCGCCGGCTCCGCAGCCGGCGACGACCGCGGCTCCGCCGACCGCAGCCCCGGCAGTAGCGGCCCCCGCAGCACCGGCCGCCGAGAGCCGCCCCAGGCCGGAAGCGCCCACCCCCGCCGCCGATGCGAAGCCCGCACCTACCGAGGCGGAGATGGCGCGAGCGCGGCAGATCCTCGACACCGTCTCCCAGGCCTACTCGGCCCGCATGGTCGGGCAGGAGCGCCTGCGCACGAGCCTGCTGCTCGCACTCATGGCCGGCGGGCACATCCTGCTCGAGTCGGTTCCCGGCCTCGCCAAGACCACGGCCGCGAGCACCCTCGCCGACACSGTCAAGGCCGACTTCAAGCGCATCCAGTGCACGCCCGACCTGCTGCCGAGCGACATCACCGGCACGCAGATCTACGACGCGGCGAGCGGCACCTTCCGCACCGTGCTCGGCCCCGTGCACGCCAACTTCGTGCTGCTCGACGAGATCAACCGGTCCAGCGCCAAGACCCAGTCGGCGATGCTCGAGGCGATGCAGGAGCGGCAGACCACGATCGGCGGCGAGATCCACCGGGTCCCTCGTCCGTTCCTCGTGATCGCGACGCAGAAYCCGATCGAGCAGGAGGGCACGTACGAGCTGCCCGAGGCGCAGATGGACCGATTCCTGCTCAAGGAGATCGTCGAGTATCCGAGCCCGGCCGACGAGCTCGAGGTGCTCGCGCGCATCGACTCCGGAGCCCTGGATCCGGATCGGCATGCGACGACGACGATCTCGCTCGCCGACGTCGAGCAGCTGCAGGACATCTCCTCACGCGTCTACGTCGATCCGGCGATCCGCAACTACATCGTCTCGCTCGTGTACGTCACGCGTAATCCGGTGCCGTACATCGGCGAGACGCTCGGCGGCTACATCAAGTACGGTGCCAGCCCGCGCGGATCCATCGCGTTCCTGCAGGCGTCCCGCGCGCTCGCGCTGCTCGCCGGGCGCTCGTACGTGATCCCCGAGGACGTGCGGAACCTGCGCCACCTGGTGCTGCGCCACCGCGTGCTGCTGACGTTCGAGGCGGAGGCCGAGAACGTGCGCAGCGAAGACGTGATCGACGCCGTGTTCGGCGCCGTGCCGACCCCCTGATCATGGATCCGTTCGTCCGCGGCGCCCGTGTCGGAGATGGTTTTCGCATCTCCGAAGCCCTCGGCAGCGACGTTTTCCATCTCGACGACGTCAACCGTGCGGCCAAGAGATGGATTTCGCCCCTCCCGAGCAACTCGGAGCGACGTTTTCCATCTCCCACCGGGCGCTGACCCTACCGAAAAGCCGAACAAGCCGAGAAGCCGAAGGAACCGAGGATCCCGCCATGGCCAGCCTGCTGACGCCGGTGAAGGGCAAGCTCTTCATCGACTCGACGCGCAAGTCGACGCACGCGCTCGACGGCGCGTACGCGTCGCTGCTGCGCGGGCACAGCCTCGACTTCGACGATCTGCGCGCCTACGAGTACGGCGATCAGATCCGCGACATCGACTGGAAGGCCACGGCGCGGCTCGGATCCCCCGTCGTGCGACGGTCGCTCGCGACCCGCATGCACACCGTGCTCTTCGCCGTCGACACCGGCCTCGCGATGACCGCGCTCGCGCATGATGAGAAGCCGAAGAAGGATCTGGCGATCCTGACGGTCGGGGTGCTGGGGCTTCTCGCCCTCCGCCACGGCGACGACTTCTGCCTGGTCAACGGGGATTCCGCCGGTGTCCGTCGTCGCGAGATCGGCCGCAGCGAGGCGGCGCTGGAGCACACCCTGCGCACGATCGACCACGCGGTCGACGCCGCGTCCGCGCCGAGCGACCGCGACGCGCTGCTGTCGTACATCGCCCGCACGATCGCACGGCGCATGATCGTCGTCGTGGTCACCGACGATGCCCCGGTCTCCGACGAGACCGAGCGACTGTTGCGGCGTCTGCGCGTGCAGCACGACGTGCTGTGGATCACGCTGCGCGACGCCGAGCCCGTGCTGGAGCACCTTCCGCGCTCGTCGAGTGCACACGCTCCCACCGAACGCACACGCTCTTCGCGTCGAGAAGGTGTGCGTTCGGCGAGAGGACATGCTGTCGACGGCCGGGCGCCCGAGTCGGCCGCTCCCGAGCCGGCCCGCGCCCGCCGCGACGTCGCGACGCGCTGGGCGATCCCCGAGTTCCTGCAGGGCGACGCCGAGCTCGCCGCGGAACTGCACGCGGCGGATGCTGCCGATGCCGCGCACACCGAGGCGCTGCTGCGCCGGCTGGAGATCACGCACGTGCCGCTGGCGGAGCAGGACGAAGCGGTCGGCGCGCTGCTGCGGATGCTGGATGCGAGGTCGCATGTCCGGCACGGATGAGCTGTACCCGCCCGCCCAGTACGGCTGGGGCTGGGTCCTGCTCGCGATCGGCGTCCTCGCGCTGATCGCCGGGATCGCGTGGCTCGTCGTCGTGCTGACGCGCCCGCGCCGCGCGGTCGCGTTCGCCGCCGCGCCGGTCGCGGTGCCGGCCTTCACCGCCGACGTCGCCACCGTGCTGCGGCAGGAGTACCTCGGCGCGATCGCGCAGGTCGAGGCCGACTACCGCGAGGGCCGCACCGATGCCCGCCGCGCCAACCTCGAGCTCAGCCGCGTGGTGCGCGGCTTCGTGAACGAGTACAGCGGCATCGAGGCACCCGTGCTCGCGCTCGACGACCTCGTGCGGATGGGCGTGCACCCCGCGCTCATCGACGCGATCGGGCGCAACTACTACCCCAGCATCTTCCGCCGCACCGCTCCGGTCGACCCGCTCGTCGGCGCCGACGCCGCCCGGACGGTGGTGACGACGTGGTACTAGCGAACGTCTGGCTCCTGCTCGCGGTCGTCGGCGCGCTGCTGGTGGCGATCGTGCTCGGCGTGCTGCTCGGACTGCGCCGCCGGGGCACCGGATCCGCGGAGCCCGGCGCCCCGATCGCCCGCGCCGAACGGATCCGCTCCCTCCCGGCGTTCCAGCGCGCGGTGCGCCGGCGCCAGGCGGCGCTCGCGGGCATCGTCGCGCTGGGCGTGCTCGCCGTGGTGCTCGGCGGCGTGGTCGCAGCCCGCCCGATCGCCCAGAAGACGATCCAGCCGGTGTCCACGAACCGCGACATCATGCTGTGCCTGGACGTGTCCGGATCCATGACCGACGTCGACAAGGAGATCGTGTCGATCTTCGACAAGCTCGCCGACGGCTTCAAGGGCGAGCGCGTCGGGCTCACGATCTTCAACAGCTCCGCCGTGCAGGTCTTCCCCCTCACCGACGACTACAGGTTCATCCAGGAGCACCTGCGCAGTCTCATGAAGGGCTTCGACTACTCGACCGACATCCCCGAGCAGTGGGTCGGCACCATGAACGGCGTCGGCGCCTCGCTCATCGGCGACGGCCTGGCCTCGTGCGCCCTGCGCTTCGACCATGCCGACGAGCAGCGCGCCCGCTCGATCATCCTCGCGACCGACAACGAGCTGAACGGATCCCCGATCGTCAGCCTGCAGGAGGCCGCCGACTACGCCGCCTCGAAGAAGATCCGGATCTACACGATCAACCCGGTCGACGGCATCGACCAGCCCGACAGCAAGACCCTGTCCGATGCCGCCACGACGACGGGCGGCAAGGCGTAYGCGCTGCGRGAGACCACGACGGTSGGCGACATCATCGSYCAGGTGCAGAAGCAGGAGGCGACCCAGCTCAAGGGCCAGGCCACGGTGATCTGGACCGACGTGCCGCAGCTGTGGATCGCGGCGCTCATCGTGATCGCGCTCGGCTTCATCGTGCTGCTGTGGAGGGTGCGCCTGTGATCCTCCAGCCCGTCCTCGCACCGCTCCTGGTGATCCTGCTCGTGCTGCCCGTGCTGGCCGCGGCCGTGTGGATGCTCGTGCGGTCGCTGCGCCGCGCGTCGGGTAGCCCAGCGACCAGCGCCGGACCTGTGATCTGGGCGCTGCGCGTGGTGCTGGTGCTCGCCTGCGGGGTGCTGCTGCTGCGGCCCGGCGTGCCCGGCGGGCACGTGCGCACCCTCGCCTCCGCCACCGATGTCGTGATCGCGGTCGACACCACCGCGAGCATGGTCGCCGAGGACTGGGACAGCGCGAACAGCGGATCCGCCGGATCCGCCGGCAACACGCGCATGGCGGGCGTCCGCGAGGACGTGCGCCGCATCGCGGAGGCCTACCCCGGGGCGAGGTTCGCTCTCATCACGTTCGACGCGAACGCGGTGCTGCGCCTTCCACTCACCACCGACACCGGCGCACTCGTCTCCGCCGTCGAGGTGCTGCAGCCCGAGGTGACACGGCAGTCGAAGGGCAGCTCGATCGGCATCGCGAACCAGCTGCTCACGCAGACGCTGCAGAACGCGCAGAAGGCCTCGCCGGATCGGGCGCGGATGGTGTTCTACCTCGGCGACGGCGAGCAGACCGTTTCCACCGAGCCCGAGCCGTTCGACAGCGCGAAGAAGCTGATCTCGGGAGGCGAGGTGCTCGGCTACGGCACCAGCCAGGGCGGACCCATGCGCGAGACGACGGGGGCGTTCGGCGACACCGCGTCGGGCTCCGGCGCCGGGCCGTACATCCAGTACCAGGGGTCCGACGCTCTCAGCCGCATCGATGAGAAGAACCTGCAGCGCATCGCGTCCGAGCTCGGCGTGACCTACGAGCACCGCACCGCCGACGCGAAGACCGTGCTTCCACCCGCGCCGAAGTCGACCACCGCCTACCGCGAGGACGACCCGCTCACACAGCCCACCGATCTGAGCTGGATCGTGGCGCTCGTGGTCGCGGCGCTCCTGTGCGCCGAGATCGCCCGCGCGACGATGCTGATCGTGCGCATGCGCGGGCTCTCGGTCCGTCCGACGTCGGGAGGTGAGAACGCATGACCAGCATTCATCCGGGGTCGTTGAGCGAGGACGCCGAAGGCGACCGAGACGAAACGCGGAACCCCGATGCGGGCGTTTCTTCTCACTTCGCTCGCTCAACGAGCGCTTCGGAGACGGACGCCGCCGCGCCCGCGCTGCTCGCCGCGAACCGGCGTCGCCGCGCCGCTCGCCGCTGGATCGCCTGGTGTTCGCTCCCACTGCTGCTCGTCGCCGCCCTCTTCGTGGGCAAGCTGGTGAGCCTGTACGCCTTCGCGTACCAGTCGATCGTCACGTACGTCGCGGGCGACTACACCGGATCCGTGAGCGCCGCGGAGGGGCTGAACCCCGCGAACTGGTTCGAGCCGTACAAGGCCCCCTTCGATCAGGGCGTCGGCCTGGCCGAATCGGGGAGGCTCGCCGCCGGGCAGAAGAAGTTCGAGGAGTCGCTGAAGCTCGCGCGCGGCCTCGAGGTGTGCGCGGTGCGGTTCAACCTCGCCCTCGTCCTCGAGCGTGAGGGYGACGCTGCCGCCGACAAGCAGGACCATGTCACCGCGCTGGAGCTCTACGCGCAGGCGCTGCAGGTGAACGCCGACCGGCCGAAGGAGTGCGACAGCAAGCAGGCGCAGGAGCAGTCGCCGGATCCGCAGCGCGACATGAGCCAGTCGAACAAGGATCAGCAGGACCGCCTGGAGCAGAAGCAGCAGGACGAGCAGCAGAAGCAGCAGCAGTCTCCGGATCCGAAGCAGGACCCGAAGCAGCCGCCGCAGCCGCAGACGCCCGATCCGGACAAGCTCGACGAACTGCAGAAGAAGCTGCAGCAGGGCGAGCAGGACCGCCAGCAGAACCAGCAGGGCGGCACCGACGACGGCGGCAGCAGCGGGACGGACAAGCCATGGTAGAGCGCAGCGACCCGCCCCGGTACGTGTCCGACTCCGCCGGCGCCCCGCCCGTACCGCCGCCCGGTGGCTACCGCGGCGCCCGCCGTGCGCTGCTGGGCACGGCGGTGCCGATGGCGCCGACTCCGGTCCCTGAGCCCGTCGAAGGGACCATACCGGGGTCGGGCGCTTCGACGAGCTCAGCGACCGAGTTCGTCCCGAAGAAGCGGAGTCCGCTCGGCTGGATCGCGCTGTGCGCCGCGATCGCCTTCGCCGTGCTCATGCTGATTCTGATCGCGATCGGCGCCGCCGACGCGTTCTTCGGCGCGACCATGCTCGTGCTGCAGCTCGTGGTGCTGGGCCTCGCGATCGCCGCACTGGCGACGAAGGCGGGACGCGTGCTGGGCGCTGCCGCGCTCACGATCGCGCTGGTCCTGAACGTCGGCACGATGGGTGCGCTGAGCGCCGTCCGGGTCGCGGCGACCGGATCCTACGACGGGCACAAGACCGCCAAGCAGAAGCTCTGGGAGGCGTATCCGGGCATCAAGGACAAGGATTCGAGCACGTTCCTGCGGCAGCAGTCGCTCGAGGAGCTGCATGCGCTGGCCGACGAGACCATGGCGGATGTGCGCACGCAGTTGACGGCCGATTACGGGCTGCAGTGGGTGAAGTCCGCCGACGCGCAGGAGCGCCCGGAGCGCAACGGCTACGGCGGCGAGTCGATGCTGGTGCGCTTCACGTCGGACGTCTGGGCGACGACGAAGCCGGTGACCGGCTACGCGCACAAGCTCGAGGTCATGCAGACGGTCGAGACGGTGATCGAGCAGCACGGCTGGCGCAGCATGGTCGCGTTCAACGACCCGGGCAGCGGTGTGGATCCGGCGATGATCTCGAAGATGTACGGCGGAGCGACCCCCGAGACGCAGGTCGACTGGGAGTGGTTCAGCGACGACGAACCGGATCCGGGCTGGTTCTACGCCGACCTGACCGACCTCGCGAACGACACGACCGGCGAGTACCGCAAGTCCCGTGAGCAGACGGCGCAGCGCACCGGCGAGCCGCTCGAGGGCCTGCAGCTCGCGATCGTCGGCCGCTACATGCTCAGCGAGTCGAAGGTCGACGACTTCCAGAAGGCGCTCACGAAGTACCCGTGATCGCGGCGCCACGCCGCTATCGTCAGAGCATGCACACGTCCGCGCCGGAGCGCACAACGACCCGCCCTGCCTTCGCGATCGGCACGACGCCCTGGGCGATCGTGCGCCTGGTCGGAGCCGCCGCCATCCTCGCGGCGGTCGTGAACCAGCTCGCCGTGACGATGGGCAACGCGCTGCAGGCCACGACCCCCTACGCGTCGCACGTGCCGACCGTGGCAGCGAACTTCCTCAGCTTCTTCACGATCGAGTCGAACATCTGGTCCGCAGTGATGCTCGTGATCGTGGCGGTCTGGAGCCTGCGCTCCACCGGATCCGTCACCCCGGAGCCGCGCTGGATCGCGATCCTGCTCGCCTGCGGCTCGACCTACATGATCGTCACCGGCATCGTCTACAACACCCTGCTGCGCGGCATCGAGCTCCCGCAGGGTACGACGGTGGCCTGGGCCAACGAGATGATGCACGTGGTGGGGCCGCTGCTGATGCTGGCCGACGTTCTGTTCGCGCCGCGCCGCCGCTGCCTGGGCTGGGGCGTCGTCGCGATCACCGCGGTGTTCCCGATCGTGTGGGCCGCGTACACGCTGATCCGCGCGAACCTCATCATCAACCCGCGCACGGGCACCCGCGGCTGGTACCCGTACCCCTTCCTCGACCCAGCCAACGTCGGCGGTTACGGCGGTGTCGCGGCCTACATCGCGGCGATCGCGGTCGCGATCCTTGCCGTGGGCGCGGGCGTGGTCTGGGTGTCCCGCAAGCGCGGATCGTAGAAGCCGGGCGGCACCGGATCCGGCCCGTCCTCCCTCATTCAGGGGAAGACGGGCCGGACCTCGAGCGGTCAGAGCCTCAGCGCCACGTGTCGTCGAGCGTCATCGTGCCACCGGACCCCGTGGTCACAGTGCGGTTCGGGTCGCTCTCCCAGGTGACGTTGCCCGCCGCATCCTTGCGGATGTACTTGTACTCGATCGTCGTCGAGCCGGGCAGCGTCACCGTCCCCGTGTACGTGCCGTCGCCGACAGCCGCGAGCGGGATCGCGGCGTCCGGACTCCAGTTGCCGAGGGCGGGGGATCCGCCGACGATGTACGCCGTCTGGCCGGGGTCGAGGGTCGCATGCAGGGTCACCGAGGCGTCCACCGTCGCCCCGGCATTCCAGCCGTCGTTGAACGCGAGAGCGCCGTCCGCGGGCACGGTCGCGGTGCGGTTCGATCGCGATTCCCACTCCACGGTGCCGTCCGCCGACACCTTCGCGTACTTGTACTCGAAGGAGGTGCCCGCGGGGATTGCGGCCGAGGCGCGCCACACCGGGTATGCGGCGGACGAGAGCGCGAGGCCCTTCGCCGGATCCCAGGCGCCGAGCGCCGGATCGCTGCCCACCACGACGAGCCTCTGCCCGGCGTCGACCGAGGCGTACGCCGTGAACGCGACCGCCGCGACGGGAGCCGTCGTGGGCTTGCTGACGCGGGCGTCCTTGGAGATCACGAGGGCCRACAGCCCTGCCACGGTCGTCGCGAGGGATCCGTCGGCCGCCACCGTCACGGACGGACCGGTGCAGTGGTTGCCCACCACGTGTCCGGTGACGAGGTTGCAATAGCTGCCGGCGGCGAGACCCGTGTCGAAGGTGCGGGTGAGGGATCCGCTCTCCTTGTTCACGACGACGTAGCCCGCCCCCTCTCGCGCGAAGGCGATCGCATCGGATCCGTCGCTCCACCAGCGGGTCACGGCCGCGCCCGACGCAGTGCTGCGGAACGCCACCATGCCCACGGTCGCGTCGGCGCGATCCTGGCAGAGCCAGCCGCCCACGCCCGACGTCGCCGCGTTGCAGGCGACCGGAAGCACGGTGCCGCCGGCGTCGGAGATGGGGCCCGCGTCGGTGCTCGTGAAGTGGTAGCTCGACAGCACGAGCGGATGCCCATACGGCCAGGCGAGCTCGAACACCGTGGCGAGATCGTTCAGCGCGCCGTCCTTGTAGGTGACCGAGCCACCGGAGCCATCGCGCTCGGTGTCGTGACTGTCGGTGTAGACGACCGAGGTGTCGGAGGCGTTGAACCCCCAGGCCTCGCCGAACATGTTCAGCCAGGACAGGGATCCGGTCTTGAAGACCCGGGAGATCTGCGTGCCGTAGCGATCCTCGATCACGCTGCCGACGGGCAGGTACTCGCTCTTCTGGATGGGGCCGCCGTCGAGCACCTCCTGGTAGATGTACGCCGGGCGATCGAGCCTCGCCGTGATGGCCTGCAGGTCGGCAGCGGGGATGTGCTTGGCCGCGTCGAACCGGAAGCCGTCGACGCCCAGGGCCAGCAGGGAGTTCAGGTAGCCGGCGAGCGTCGCCTGCACGTGCTCGGTCTCGGTCGCGAGGTCCGAGAGTCCGAGTAGCTCGCAGTTCTGGATCTCCCAGCGGTCGTTCCAGTTCGCGATCCAGTCGTCGCCGTTACGACCGCAGTGGTGGAAGTCGCTGTTCGAGTACAGACCGGGGTAGTCGTACTTGGCGAATGTGGAACCGTCGCTGCCGACGCCGCCGGTCTGCTGGCCGCTCATGTGGTTGAGCACCGCGTCCACATACACCCGCACGCCCGCGCGGTGGCACGCGTCGACCATCTGCGCGAACTCCTTGGGCGTGCCGTAGCGGCTTTGCAGAGAGTAGGAGACCGGCTGATACGCCTGCCACCACGGGTAGCCCTGGTCCTTCAACTCGACGTGCGCCTGCGGCGGCGAGACCTGCACTGCGCCGTAGCCGGCCGGGCCGAGCACGTGCCTGCACTCGTCGGCGACCGACTTCCACGGCCACTGGAAGAGATGCGCCGTGACGTCCTTCGTCGCGGCGGCGGCCGGATCCGCAGCGGGTGCCGGAGCCTTCGTCGCGACCGTCGGCGTCGCGGCCAAGGCGGACGGGGCGACCAGCACAGCGGATGCGATCAGCGCGGCGGCCGCGAGCGCCGTCGCGATTCTGCGGGGGAAGAGTGTCATCGTCGACTCCTTGCCGCGCGGCGGGCGCGCGCGATCGTGCCCGAAAGTAGCAGGGCGCCCGCTCATTGTGCAAGCGTTTCCAGAGAATCTGCGCTTTTCCTCGCAACACCGAAGCATGCTGTTTGCGTTGTGGCTCAAGAAGCCATTGCAAACGTTTCCAACGGTCGGATCATGAGCCGCCCCCGGCACGATCTGGCCGCCATCTCTCAGGTCGACCATTCCAATGGTATTCTGATGGCATGAAGGCCACCATGGACAAGGCAGGGCGGATCGTCATCCCTGCGACGATCCGCGAGCGTCTCGGGATGGTGCCAGGACCGGTGGACCTGATCATCGACGGAGACGGGATCCGGATCGAGATCGAGACGCATGACAACGTCACCGAGAAGGATGGTCGGCTGGTCATCACCGGCGGGCCCGTGCTGACCGCCGACGACATCCGCGAGCTTCGCCTTGCCGACCAGCGCTGACCTCCTCCTCGACACGAGCGCGGCGCTCGCGGTTCTCCGAGATGCAAGTCCGTCGCACGATGTGGCCTTCGAGCTCACACAGGGGTTGACGCTGGGCCTCGCAGGCCATGCGCAGTTCGAGACTTACTCAGTTCTGACCCGGCTCCCCGGAGACAATCGACTCAGCGCTGCATACGCCGCGCAGATGATCGCCCGCGAGTTTCCCGCATCGGCCGCGCTCCCGCCGGGCGTCGCCCGCGATGCCGTGACCACGTTGAGCCAGGCGGGTATCGCCGGCGGCGCGATCTACGACGGCTTGGTCGGCCTCGCCGCAAAGGCCGCCGGTGTCCCGCTGCTCTCCTGTGACCGTCGCGCCATCGGAACCTACGCGGCTCTCGGCGTAGACGTGCGCCTGATCTGAGCGACTTCGCATCCGCCCGGTCCTGCGTCACTCGCGCACCCCTGCCCGTCGCCCCGCCCGGGTGGGCCTCCCCCGAAATGCACCCCCTGCCCGCCGATAGACTGGATCCCATGTCCAAGGTCCTCCAGTCTCTGCCCGTCGGCGAGCGCGTCGGCATCGCTTTCTCGGGAGGCCTCGACACCTCCGTGGCCGTCGCGTGGATGCGCGACAAGGGCGCCGTCCCGTACACGTACACCGGTGACCTGGGCCAGCCCGATGAGGACGACATCGCGTCGATCCCCGGCCGCGCACTCGAGTACGGCGCCGAGGATTCGCGCCTCATCGACTGCAAGACCGCGCTCGTCGAGGAGGGCTTCGTCGCCCTGGCGTGCGGCGCGTTCCACATCCGCTCCGGCGGCAAGACCTACTTCAACACGACGCCGATCGGCCGCGCCGTCACCGGCACGCTGCTCGTGCGCGCCATGAAGGAGGACGGCGTCGACATCTGGGGCGACGGCTCCACCTACAAGGGCAACGACATCGAGCGGTTCTACCGCTACGGCCTGCTGGCCAACCCGCGTCTGCGCATCTACAAGCCCTGGCTCGACGCCGACTTCGTCACCGAGCTCGGCGGACGCCAGGAGATGAGCGAGTGGCTCGTCGCGCACGGCTTCCCCTACCGCGACTCCGCCGAGAAGGCGTACTCGACCGACGCCAACATCTGGGGCGCCACGCACGAGGCGAAGACCCTCGAGCACCTCGACGTGTCGCTCGAGACGGTCGACCCGATCATGGGCGTGAAGTACTGGGATCCCTCCGTCGCGATCGAGACCGAGGACGTCACGGTGACCTTCGCCGGCGGCCGCCCCGTCGCGCTCAACGGCGTCGAGTTCACGGATCCGGTGGAGCTCGTGTTCGAGGCGAACCGCATCGGCGGCCGGCACGGCCTGGGCATGAGCGACCAGATCGAGAATCGCATCATCGAGGCCAAGTCCCGCGGCATCTACGAGGCCCCCGGCATGGCGCTGCTGTTCATCGCCTACGAGCGACTCGTCAACGGCATCCTCAACGAGGACACTCTCGCGACCTACCACGAGCAGGGCCGGCGCCTGGGCCGCCTGATGTACGAGGGCCGCTGGCTCGAGCCGCAGTCGCTCATGCTGCGCGAGTCGATCCAGCGCTGGGTCGGATCCACGATCTCCGGCACCGTCACGATCCGCCTCCGCCGCGGCGACGACTGGACGATCCTCGACACCGTCTCCCCCAACCTGTCCTACGGCCCCGAGAAGCTGTCCATGGAGCGCGTCGGCGACGCCGCGTTCGGTCCGGTCGACCGGATCGGCCAGCTCACGATGCGCAACCTCGACATCGCCGACTCGCGCGCACGCCTCGAGCAGTACGCGGGTCTCGGTCTCGTCGGCGGTGCGACGGGTGAGCTCGTCGGCCGCGTGACGGCGGGCGAGGCCTCGGAGATCGCGGCTGCGGTCGAGGGCACGACCCTCGCCGACACGGAGGAGGCGCTGGCCGACGCGGTGGATGCAGCCAGCGAGGGTGCCGCATTCGACTCCGGCACGGACTGAGGTCTCCCGGGGCTCCATAAGCCCCCGGCGGATCCGGTCGATCAAGAAGCAAAGAGCTTATCTTTATAGAAGATCAGTGATATCCTTTTTTCATGATCGCCGTGATCCTCGACATCGTCGGATCCCGCGCGCTCGATGACCGTTCGGGCGCCCAGCGCGCGCTCGATGACGCCATCGCGCGCGTCGAGGCCGACCGGCCTCTCGCCAGCACCCCGCTCCGGCCGACGGTGGGCGACGAGCAGCAAGGCGTCTACCCCACGCTCGACGCCGCGCTCGCGGCGCTGACCCTGCTGCGGCTCGCCCTGCCCGAGCACATCGACTGCCGCTTCGGCGTGGGCATCGGGCCGGTCGAGGAGATCGCCTCCGCCGCGGGAGACCTCCCGGAGGGGCCGGGGTGGTGGGCCGCACGCACCGCGATCGAGCACGTGCATGCGCTGCAGAAGCGCACCGTGCCAGGAGCCCGCACCTGGGTGGTCGTGCACGAGGCCCAGCCGGACGCCGCGCGCCTCCTCGCCCATCAGGCGAACATCGGGCTGATGACGCGAGACCAGCTCATCAGCGACATGAGCGCGCGCACACGGCGCCTCACCTATGGCCGCTGCCTCGGCGTCTTCCAGCGCGACCTCGCGGCCGCCGAGGGCATCACCCAGCCTGCCGTCTCCCAGGCGCTCGCCTCGTCGGGTGCGGGAGCGATCATCGAGGGACTCCGACTGCTGCTGGCCTGACCCGGCGCCGACGCGCCGCGAACCCGGATCCAGGCCGCACGGATCCGGATCCCGCATATCCCGTTCCAGGACGCCCTGCGTCGCCGGATCCCGCAAATCCCGCTCATTTCCCCGTTCGCTGGTCGCAAAATGCCCTCATTCCCGCGGCATAACGGCAATACGCGACCAGTGAACGACCGGCCACACACGCACTCATTCATAACTTGCACACGTATGTGCACTTTAGAGTTACACTGATGGGGTGACAGACATCACCGCACCCCGCCGTCAGCGCAGGGACGCCGCCGAGAACCGGGCCGGCATCCTCGCCGCCGCCTCGCAGACCCTGGCCGCGGATCCGCATGCCTCCGTCGACCAGATCGCCCGCGCCGCCGGCCTCAGCCGCCGCGCGCTCTACGGCCACTTCGACGACCGCTCCGCCCTCGTGCATGCGCTGATCTCCTCCGGCGCCGCGCGCTTCAACGCGATCGCGCAGCGGGTCGACGACGCCGACAGCCGCATCGCGCTGGCCCGCCTCACMGCGGACCTGTGGCACGAGGCCGCGCACGTCCAGGTCGCCGCGGCGATCGCGCTCGACGACGCGCACGTCGAGGAGACCGCCGCCGCGCTCGCACCCCTGCGGCGGGTGCTCGCGGCGCTCGTCCGCCGCGGCCAGGAGGACGGCGAACTGCGCCAGGACATGGCCGCCCCCACGCTCGCGCGTCTCATCGAGGAGAGCGCCCGCACCGTCGTCACCCGCACCGACGCTTCCTCCCCCGCCGCGGGCGGCATCGCCGTGCGCGCGGTGCTCAGCATCGCCGGGCTCGGCTGGCGCGAGATCGACACGCTGCTCGCCGCGCACCCCGAGCTCTCTGCGACCGGTGCGCCGGATACGCTTGCCACGATTCCCGCCGAGGAGGGCCGCGCATGAGGATCGCCGTGCACGACGTCAGCAAGGGCAAGAAGGGCCATGCGCTGCCCACCACGTCGCTCGAGATCGAGACGGGCCACGCCCGGTTCGTGCTCGCCGAGACCGAGCTGCGCCCCACGGTGCTGGGCCTCATCGCGACCGGCCGGATGCGCCCCGACACGGGCGAGGTCACGATCGACGGCACCCGGAACGACCGCGACCTGCGCCGCCGCATGGCGCTCGTCGAYGCMCCSGAGGTCAGCGACCCGCACCCCGGCGTGACRCTCGCCGCSGTCGTGGGCGAGGAGCTCATGTTCGCSGGCCTSCCCGCSACCCCGCTGCACGCCCGGCGCTGGCTCCAGCAGATCGGCTTCGCCGAGCTCGCCGCGCAGCCGATCGGCACCATCAAGCCCTCCGTGCGCGTGCGCGTCATGGCCGAGCTCGCCGTGCTGCGCGACGACGTGGAGGGGTTCGTGCTGGTCTCCCCCGATCGCCACGGCGGGCGCCCCGAAGGCTGGTGGCGCATCGCCACGGAGTTCGCCGAGCGCGGTTTCGCCGTACTCGTGATCGTCGGCGGATCCGCGGCCGCCGTCATCGAGCGGCTCCCCGAGGCGCTCGAGACCGACTACCCCTCCAACGCCACGGTGCCCGTGCGCCCGCTCGCGGACGTGACCGGATCGACCACGGTGAGGGACGCAGATCCGGATCCGGTCGCACCTGTAGACGTCGAGGAGATCCTCATCGAGCCGGATCCGGTCCCCTCCGAGGTCGTTGAGGAAGACGACACCGACAACCCCACCGACACCGAGAACGGAGCCGCGCGATGAAGATTCCCGCGATGATCGGCGCCGAACTGCGCCGGCTGACCGCGACCCCCATGGYCGTGATCGCCCTGATCGCCCTCATGGCCGTGCCGATCCTGTACGGCGGGCTGTACCTGTGGGCGAACCAGGATCCGTACGGAAAGTTCAGCGAGGTGCCTGTGGGCCTCGTCGTCGAGGACGCCGGGTCGACCTCGAACGGCACCACCACGAACTACGGCGAGAAGGTCGCGGACAACCTCGTCGAGGGCAAGGCCTTCGACTGGAACCGGATGAGCGCCACTGCCGCGCGCGCGGCCCTCAAGAACGGCGACGTCGACTTCACGGTGACGATCCCCAAGACCTTCTCCGAAGCACTGCTCTCCTCCTCGGGTACGAGCCCGCACCAGGCACGGATCGAGCTCGAGACGAACGACGCCAACAACTACCTCGCGTCGTCGATCGGATCCGGAGCCGTCGAGAAGATCCGCCGGTCTGTCGCCGAGATGGTCGGCCAGGAGGCCGCGGACAAACTGCTCACCGGGCTGAGCGACGTCCGAGACAAGCTCGGCGAGGCGGCCGACGGCGCTTCGCAGCTGCACGACGGTGCGAACACCGCCGTCTCGGGCAGCGGGCAGCTCGCCGACGGCACGGCCCAGCTGGCCGACGGCGCCGCACAGCTCGCCGGCGGCACGCAGCAGATCGCGGACGGATCGCAGCAGCTCGCCGACGGCGCGGCGACCCTCGCCAACGGCGCGCAGCAGGTGAGCGACGGCAATCAGCAGATCGCGCAGTACGCGAACGAGGCCGGATCCCTCGTGCAGCAGGCGACCGACACTCTGCCCCAGGTGCGCAGCGACATCGCGACCGCCCTGGCAGACCGCGGACTCTCGCAGCCCGAGATCGACGCGGTGCTGGCGAAGCTGGATCCGCTGGGCGACAAACTGCGCAGCGGCAACGACACCGTGCAGGGCGCGGTCGGCAAGATCGACCAGCTCGCCGACGGCAGCGCCCAGGTCGCTTCCGGCAGCGCCACGCTCGCCGACAAGTCGCAGCAGCTCGCCGACGGCGCGCAGACCGCGGCGTCGGGCGCGGCGACGCTGAGCACGGGCGCGGCGAGTGCGCGCGACGGCGCGAAGGCCCTGCACGACGGCCTCGGCACCCTCGCCACGGGCATCGGCACCCTGCACGACGGCCTCGCCGCGGGCGTCGACGCGATCCCCGCGTCCACACCCGACCTGCGCGAGCAGCAGGCGAAGACGATCGCGAACCCCGTCGACGTGTCCAGCGACAAGGTCGCCGCGGCCAAGGACTACGGCCAGGGCCTCGCACCGTTCTTCGCCGCGCTGGCGGGCTGGATCGGCATCTACGCGCTGTTCCTCATCATCAAGCCGATCTCGCGGCGCGCGGTGACCGCGCTGCACTCGCCGATCCGGATCACSCTSGCCGGCTGGCTCACGCCCGCSGCGTTCGGSGCSCTGCAGATGSTSGGCCTGCTCGGCGTGCTCGCCTGGGCCCTCGGGTTCACGTTCCAGAACGGCTGGGGCGCCCTGGGGATCATGGTGCTCGCCTCGGCCACCTACGCCGCGATCATCCTCACGCTGAACGTGTGGCTCGGATCCGTGGGGCAGTTCATGGGCCTCGTGCTCATGGTGCTGCAGCTGGTGACCGCAGGCGGCACATTCCCCTGGCAGACGCTGCCGGCGCCGCTCGCCGCCCTGCACCATGTGCTGCCGATGGGCTACGTCGTCGACGCCATGCGCCAGCTCATGTACGGCGGGCAGGTCGGGAGGGCCTTGACGGATCTGGGAGTGCTGGGGATCTGGATGGTCGGATCCCTGCTGCTCGCGATGATCGGGGTCACCCGCATGACGCACAAGCGCACCCTGCGCGACCTGCAGCCCAGCCTGATCGGCTGAGCCGCGGCGGGCGGGAGCCCCACGCTAGGATGCGAGGACGTCTCACGAGCTGCGACCCGATCCGCCGCTTCATGGGACTCCGTGTCACGCGAAGGAGCGCCCATGTCGTCTGCCGATCCCACGGTGAAGCCCCGGCCTCGCATCGGGCGGATCATCGGGCGCACCGTCTTCGGGGTGCTCGCAGGTGTCGTGCTCCTCGCCACGGCGGCCGCTCTGGTCCTGGTGTGGACCGTGCAGCGCTCGTTCCCGCAGACCTCGGGAGAGCTGGCGCTGAAAGGACTGCAGGCGCAGGTGACCGTGCAGCGCGACGACCGTGGGATCCCGACCGTCACGGCCGACAACACGCACGATCTGTTCTACGCGCAGGGCTTCGTACACGCGCAGGACCGGTTCTGGGAGATGGATTTCCGCCGGCACGTGACGAGCGGCAGGGTCGCCGAGCTGTTCGGATCCTCCCAAGTCGCCACCGACGAGTTCCTGCGCACCCTCGACTGGCACGGCATCGCCGAGAGAGAGGTGGCGGCGATGGACGCTACCACCCGCGGCTACTACCAGGCGTACGCGGACGGCGTGAACGCCTACCTCGCGGACCACGAGGGCGCCGAGGCATCCTTCGAATATGCCGTGGTCGGCATGACCAATCCGGACTACACCATCGAGAAGTGGACCCCCGCCGATTCCGTCGCCTGGCTGAAGGCGATGGCCTGGGATCTGCGTGGCAACGTCGAGTCCGAGACGACGCGCGCACTACTCGCCCCCACCGTGGACGCGGCGACCATGAACGAGATCTACCCCGCCTACCCGTTCGACGAGCACCCCGTGATCGTGCCGTCCATCACGCCGATGGAGCAGGGCCGCGGATCCGGGGCGGCGAGCGCGCCGGCCGGCACCGGTGCGGGCGCTTCGACGAGCTCAGCGACCGGCGTGACGTGGACCACCGCGCGCAACACCCTCGAGGCTGTCCAGACGCTGCTCGGAGACCCCGGCGAGGGCATCGGATCCAACTCCTGGGTGGTCTCCGGATCCCTCACCGCGACCGGCAAGCCGCTGCTCGCGAACGACCCGCACCTGGGTGCGGCGCTCCCCTCGGTCTGGTACCAGATGCAGCTGCGCTGCCGCACGGTGAGCACCGCCTGCCCGTTCGACGTGGCCGGGTTCTCGTTCTCCGGCCTGCCGAGCATCGTGATCGGGCACAACGCGAACATCGCCTGGGGGTTCACGAACCTCACCAGCGACGTGACCGACCTGTACATCGAGAAGATCGACGGCGACAGCTACTGGCGCGACGGCGTGCGCGTGCCGCTGCAGACGCGCACCGAGACCGTCAAGGTCGCGGGCTCCGCCGACATCACGCTCACCGTCCGCTCCACCCCGCACGGCCCGATCGTCTCCGGGCTGACCGACGACTTCACCGCGCTCGCGAAGACCCCGATCGTGGGGCGCACCGACACGGCCTCACCGGGGGGCGAGACGGGCGTCGCCCCCGATGCCGCGACCGACGCGCTTCCCGGCCAGTACGCGGTGAGCCTGCGCTGGACCGCACTGGATCCGGGCACCACGTCGACCGCCATCTTCGCCATGAACACCGCTGCGGACTTCACCGGTTTCCGGCATGCGGCGTCGCTGTTCGACGTGCCGGCGCAGAACCTCATCTACGCCGACCAGAAGGGCAACATCGGCTACCAGACGCCCGGACGCCTGCCGATCCGCGGTGCCGGAAACGGCTACTTCCCGCAGCCGGGCTGGTCGAGCGCGTCCGACTGGACCGGGTACATCCCCTTCGAGAAGCTCCCCGTCTCGTACAACCCGGACGAGGGCTACATCGTCACCGCGAACAACGCGATCGTGCCGGACAGCTACCCGTACTTCCTGTCGCGCGACTGGGACTACGGCTATCGCGCCGCACGGATCGCCGATCTCATCGAACGCACCGCGAAGCAGCATCCGCTCACGACGCAGGACATGCGCGACATCCAGTTCGATCAGCAGAGCTGGATCGGCAAACAGCTCGCGGCGGAGATGCAGGAGATCCCGGCCTCAAAGGATGCCGGTGTGCGCAAGGCCGTGAAGCTGCTCAAGACCTGGGACGCGCAGGCCACCGCCGACTCGCCCGCCGCCGCCTATGCGAACGTGCTCTGGCAGAAGCTGGCGCTCAACCTCTTCGCGAACCGCGAGCATCCGCTGCCGATGGACGGGCAAGGACGACTGTTCACCGTGGTCGGACCGATGCTCGAGAACCCGGATGACCCGCTCTGGACCAACCCGAAGATCGGCGTGTCCGGGCGCGACGAGATGCTGGCCCTGTCGGCGAAGCAGGCCTATGACGAACTCTCGACCGCGCAGGGATCGGATCCGGCCCGGTGGAACTGGGGCGACCTGCACGCGATCACGCTCACCCATCAGACGCTCGGCAAGAGCGGCATCGCACCGATCGAGTGGCTGTTCAACCGCGGTCCGTACCCCGTCGGCGGTGGATCCTCTCTCGTGGATGCCACCGGCTGGACGCTCGGCGGCTCCTACGCGACGACCACGGTGCCGTCGATGCGGATGGTGGTCGACCTCTCCGACTTCGACGCCTCCACGTGGAACCACCTCACCGGCGCGAGCGGCCACGCCTTCAGCCCGCACTACACCGACCAGACCGAGAACTGGTCGAAGGGCGTGCAGTCCCCCTGGGCGTTCACGAAGAAGGCCGTGGATGCGGCCGCCGTGGACACGCTGGTGCTCAAGCCCGCGGGCTGAGCCTCGCCGTCCTGCGGCCGTGGGCGCCCCGATGCTCGCGGCCGAACTCGGCGCGATGTGATGAAGTGGTGGGGTGAGCACTCCCGATCTGACACCGGCGCTCGGCGGGAGCGTCACCGCCTTCGTGGAGGGCTCATCCACCCTGATCGTCGAGCGGACCGGATCCGGATCGGACGTGTTCCTGCTCGTGCACGGCCTGGGCATGGGGCGCAGCGTCTTCGCCGAACTCGCCCGCCGCCTCGACGGCACCGTCGTCGCCGTCGACCTGCCGGGATTCGGCGCGGCGCCCGAGCCCGAGCTGCCGCTCACGATGCCCCAGCACGCCGACCTGATCGCCGCGCACCTCGCCTCGACCGGCACACCGCCGGTGACCGTGATCGGGCACTCGATGGGCAGCCAGGTGGCGGCGGAGCTGGCGGTGCGCCATCCCGGTCGGGTGCGCGCGGTGGTGCTGGCGGCCCCGACCGTCGACGCCGGCGCCCGCCGTGTGGCACGGCAGGCGCTGCGGTTCCTGCACGACACCGCGTCGATCGATCCCCGCGTGGTGATCCGCGGCGTGCGCGAGTACCTGCGCGCCGGCCCGCACATCGTCCGCAAGATCCGTGCCACGGTCGTGCATCGCCCGGAGCAGGTTTATCCGCGGATCTCCG
The DNA here is from genome assembly GCF_056398985.1 of Microbacterium sp. 01T413_2. Classification (NCBI taxonomy): domain Bacteria; kingdom Bacillati; phylum Actinomycetota; class Actinomycetes; order Micrococcales; family Microbacteriaceae; genus Microbacterium; species Microbacterium sp. 01T413_2. Next base: position 84,784 of record NZ_JBFTQL010000006.1, on the reverse strand, counting down.
TGCCGACGCTGGTCCTGCGCGGCTCGCGCGATCCGGTCTGCCCGCCGGTGTGGACCCGTTCCGTCGCCGACGCGATCCCGCAGGGCGAACTGGCGGAGATCCCAGGCTGCGGACACGAGACGATGATCCGGGATGCGCAGCCGGCGGCCGACCGGATCCGGGAGTTCCTCGCCGGGATCTGACAGGGCGGGGCCCGTTCACTGGTCGCGAATTGCGGGTTCTGTGCCTGCAGAACCGCAATTCGGGACCAGTGAACGAAGAAGGCACAGCCCCCTCGGCGGTACGAAGGGCGGCCGACGTACTCAGAGCGTCCAGGTGTGCACGGGCTCCCCGGTGTGCATGCGCTCGAGGTAGTCGGCGAGCATGCCGTGCAGCGCCTCGGACCGCGTGGCGCCGGCGCGCTCCCGGGCTGCGACGGCCTCCCGCTGCCAGACCGCGCCGTTGCGACCGGTCAGGCACCTCTGCTCGATGACCCCGAGGTATCGGTCGCGCGCAGCCGCATCAACGCCGAAGCCGTCCAGCCCCTCCGCGGCGAGCGGCAGAAGCCGGCGCAGCACGAGCTCGCGCGGACCGATCCAGCCCACCTCGGGCCAGTACAGCCGCGACTCGATGCCGTCGCGTGCCGCGGAATGCAGGTTCTCCTCCGCGGCGTCGAACGTCATCTGCGTCCACAACGGCCGGTCCGCGAGCGCGAGGCTGCGCACCAGGCCGTAGTAGAACGCGGCGTCGGCGAGCACGTCCACGATCGAGGGCCCCGCCGGCAGCACGCGGTTCTCGAGACGCAGGTGGTAGCGGTCGCCGTGCCCGTCGTAGATCGGCCGGTTCCACCGGTAGACGGTGCCGTTGTGCATGCGCAGCTCGGCGAGCGCGGGGGTACCGCCGCGCGCGAGCACCTCGAACGGATCCTCCTCGGTCGTCACCGGGAGCAGGGCCGGGAAGTAGCGCGAGTTCTCCTCGAAGAGATCGAAGATCGAGGTCACCCAGCGCTCACCGAACCACACCCGTGGCCGTACCCGCTGGTTCTTCAGCTCGACCGAGCGGGTGTCGGTCGCCTGCTCGAACAGGGGGATCCGGGTCTCGTGCCACAGCGCCCGCCCCGCGAAGAACGGCGAGTTCGCGGCCAGGGCCACCTGCACGCCGGCGATGGCCTGCGCCGAGTTCCAGTAGGCCGCGAAGTCGGCCGGGTCGACCTGCAGGTGCAGCTGCACCGAGGTGCACGCGGCTTCGGGCAGGATCGTGTCGCACACGATGTCGAGGCTCTCCCGGCCGCCCGCACCGGTGAGGGCGGCGCCGTCGAGGCGCAGCTCGATGTCCTCCCCGCGGGCAGCCAGGATCTGCTGACTGAGCAGGTCGTAGCGCGGATCCTCGGAGAGCCACTCGCTCGTGAAGTGGTGCTCGTCGAGCGTGGGGAGCATCCCGATCATGGCGAGCCCGCACCCCGTGCTGCGCGCCTTCGTATCGGCGGCGTTCAGCGCCTCGCGCAGGGATTCCTCGAGCCGGATCACGTTGCCGCCGGCGAGCGGGCGCGGTTCAACGTTGATCTCGATGTTGAACTGGCCGAGCTCGGTCTGGAATGCGGGGTCGGCGATCGCCTCGAGCGCCCGGGCGTTGGCCATGGCCGGGTCGCAGGCGTCGTCGACCAGATTCAGCTCGATCTCGAGGCCGAGACGCGGCTCGGACACCTCGAACTGGCCGTCGGCGAGCATGCTGGCCAGGGCGTCGAGGCACCGCGCCGTCTTCTCGCGGAACTGCGTGCGGTCCTGCCGGGTGAACACCCGATCATCGACACGGTCTCCCATGAGCAGAAGCTACTCGCCCCGCGTCCGCGCGTCGAGGTCGGATCCGTCGACCCGGGACCTCAGACGCCGCTCACCCGCGCACCTCCGACCGCACGCCGTCCTCGCCGGAGACCGGGATCACGGCGCCTTCCCGGATCCACAGCGGAACCGTGTCGAAGGCGTGCGTCTCGCGGCGCCAGCCGCCTCCCTGCACCTGCTCGCGCGTGAACCAGTTCGTCCACCGGCCGCGGGGCAGGTAGTACTCGACATCGCCGGCTGCGGTGAACACGGGCGCCACCAGCAGATCGGGGCCCAGCATGTACTGGCGGTCGAGGTGGCCCGCCGCCGGGTCGTCGGGGAACTCGAGCACCATCGGGCGCATGATCGGGCGGCCTCTGCGGTGCGCCTCCTCGCCGGCCGCGACCAGGTAGGGGCGCAGGGAGCGCTTGAGCTTCGTGAAGGCGCGAGCGACGTCGACCGCGCTCTGCCCCGGCTCCTCGCCGCCGGTATCGAACGCCCAGGGCACCCGGTAGTTGGTCGAGCCGTGCAGGCGCGAGTGGCTGGAGAGCAGGCCGAACGCGAGCCACCTCTTGAAGACCGCCGGATCCGGATCCCCCTCGAAGCCTCCGATGTCGTGGCTCCAGTATCCGAACCCGCTGAGCGCGAGCGACAGCCCGCCGCGCAGCGACTCGGCCATCGAGACGAACGAGGAGGAGTTGTCCCCGCCCCAGTGCACCGGCATGGCCTGCCCTCCGGCGGTCGCCGAGCGCGCGAACAGCACGGCCTCGCCCTCCCCGCGCTCCTCGACGAGCACATCGAACACCGCGCGGTTGTAGAGGTGCGTGTAGCGGTGGTGCATCGCCTCGGTGTCGCTGCCGTCGTGCCACGCCAGTCCAGTCGGGATCCTCTCGCCGAAGTCGGTCTTGACGGCGTCGACGCCCTGCCGCAGCAGGCGGCGGATGTAGCCCTGGAACCAGGCCGTGGCCTCCGGGTTCGTGAAGTCGACCAGCGCCATCCCAGCCTGCCAGAGATCCCACTGGAACACGGATCCGTCGGGCCGCCGGACCAGGTACCCGTGCTCCATGCCTTCGTCGAACAGCCGCGACCGCTGGGCGATGTACGGGTTCACCCACGTGCTCACGCGCAGCCCGCGCTCGTGCAGACGTGCGAGCATGCCCTCCGGATCGGGGAACACCGCCGGGTCCCATTCGAAATCGGTCCAGTGGAACTCCCGCATCCAGAAGCAGTCGAAGTGGAACACCTCGAGCGGGATGTCGCGCTGGTCCATGCCGTCGATGAAGCCGTTGACGGTCGCCTCGTCATAGTCGGTCGTGAAGCTCGTGGACAGCCACAGGCCATACGACCAGTCCGGCACCCTGGCCGGCCGTCCGGTGAGGCGGGTGTACCGGTCGAGCACCTCGGCCGGAGTGGGACCGGCGATCACGAAGAACTCCAGGCTCTCCCCCGCCACCGAGAACTGCACCTGCTCGACTGCCTCGGATCCGACCTCGAACGAGACATGGCCGGCGTCGTTGACGAGCACGCCGTAGCCACGGTTGGAGAGATAGAACGGGATGCTCTTGTACGACTGCTCGCTCGACGTGCCGCCGTCGGAGTTCCACACGTCGACGGTCTGTCCGTTCTTCACGAAGGGGCCGAACCGCTCGCCGAGTCCGTAGATGAGCTCGCCGACGTCGAGGCTGAGCTGCGCATGGATGTAGTTCGCCGCCTCGGCCTTCCCCTCGCGACTGATGCCGTCGGATCCGACGGGCTCGGCCACGACCGCGGCGTGCGAGGCGAGCGCGATCGAACCGATCGAGCGGTGACCGCTGGTGGTGTACACGCCGCCGTCGTGCTCGAAGGAGAGCTCCCACGGCGCACCGCGGCGGATGCGCGCCCGCAAGGCGCCGGCGTCGAGCACGCCGCCAGCGTCGTCGACGCGTGCCTCGGCGCGGTGCGCGGGGTCGGCATCGAGCGCGAACGCACGACCGGCACCGGCTGCGCCACGATGGTGTTCGATGCGCACCCGGATCACGCCCTCGGCGGGGCTCGCCAGCGACACCGTCAGCATCGGGCGGTTGAGGGTGTCGCCACGCGACGCGATCACCCGGGTCGGCGCCCAGACGGTGAGCTCGCCCTCCTGGGCGGTGAGATCACGCGCCTCCTGCGCGTACAGCGCGTCGACTCCGGGGCGGAGCTGCCAGAACCCGTCGGTGAACTTCATTACTTGACTGCTCCTGCCGTGATGCCGCGCGTCAGCGTGCGCTGGAAGATGAGGAAGAAGACGAGCGTCGGCAGCAGACCGAGCAGCGCCGAGGCGCTCGTCGTGGTGACGTCCATGAGCCGGTCGCCCTGCAGCGCCGTGATCGCCACGGGCACCGTCTGGTTCGCGTTCGACACGAGGAACGTCAGGGGGATGAGGAACTCGTTCCACGTCCAGATGAAGAAGAAGATGAGCAGCACCGACAGCGTCGGCCGGGAGATCGGGAACACCACACGCCACAGGACGTGCCAGCGACCGGCGCCGTCGAGCGCCGCCGCCTCGAGCACCTCCTTGGGGAACGTGCTGAAAACGGAGGAGAGCAGGTACGTGCCGAAGGCCGACTGGATGACCGTGAAGGTGATGATCACCGACCACGGGTTGTCGTACAGCCCGACCTGCTTGAACAGGAAGTACAGCGGATACAGGAGCACCTCCTGCGGCAGCATGTTCGCCAGCAGGATCAGCACGACGATCCACAGCCGTCCCTTGATCCGGCCGATGCCGAGCGCGAAGGCGTTGAGCATCGACAGCCCCACCGCCAGCACGGCGACCGTGCCCGAGATGAAGAAGCTGTTCCAGAGCTTGAGCGGGAAGTCGACCCGGTTCCAGAACGCGCTGATCCCGTCGAAGTAGAGCTCCTTCGGCAGCGAGAGCGGTCCTGAACTGTTGTAGTCGCCGGGCGACTTGAACGAGTTGATCAGGATCAGCAGCAGCGGCACCGCGATGAACAGGCCCAGCACGATRGCGACGGCGAGGACCACCCAGTCGGACGGCCGGCGTCGCGCGATTCCCCGGCGGCTCATCGGGCCTCCTCCTTCTCCATGCGGTTCTGCACCAGGATGAACACCACGCTCACGATGGCGATGACGACGGTCAGCGCGGTCGCGATGGTCGCGCCGTAGCCGACCTGCTGCGACTGGAAGAACTCGCTGTACGCGTAGTACGCGGGAACGATGGTCGACGTGCCAGGACCGCCGCGGGTCAGCGCGTAGACGGGCCCGAAGACCTTGAGCGCGGCGATCGTGCAGGTCAGCGTGACGACGAAGATCTCGGGCCGGATGATGCCCACGGTGATGGCGCGGAACCTCTGGAACCAGCCGGCGCCGTCCAGTTCCGCCGCCTCGTACAGCTCCGGGTCCACCCGCTGCAGCGCGGCCATGAAGATCACCACCGGATAGCCCAGCTGCACCCAGACCATGATCACCATGATGCTGACGAGCGCGGTGTCGCCGCTGCCCAGCCAGTTGTGCTGCAGTGCGCCGAGGCCGATTGCTTCCAGCACCTGGTTGAGCGCGCCGTTCTTCGGGCGCAGGATCCAGCCGATCACGATCGCCGCGATCACGGCGGGGAGGATCTGCGGCAGGTAGTACGTGGCGCGCAGGAAGCTCGCGATCCGGCCGCCGAACTTCTTGCCGATCAGGTCGAACAGCATCGCCGCCAGCAGCAGGCCGAGCAGGGTCGGCACGACCACCATCGCGAGGATCATCGCGATGGAGTTGCCGAACGAGGTCCAGAACACCTCGTCGCCGAGCAGCTCCTGCCAGTTGCTCAGCCCGATCCACTGCGGAGGCCGGATGCCGCGGTATCTCGTGAACGTGAGATAGACGTTCCAGGCCAGCGGGATCAGGATGATCACGATGAGCAGGATCAGTCCCGGGAGCAGATAGGGCCAGAATGCGCGCGGGCGCGACCCCGGGATGAGGCTGCGTGCGTCGGACATGCCGTCGTCCTTTCGGTAGAGAGGTGCGAGCGCCCGGGGGCTGCGGACGACGCCGCAGCCCCCGAGGGCCTCAGCCGACGATGTCCTTCACGCCGGACGCGTACTGCTCACCCAGCTGCTTGCGCACCTCCGCGGGAGACTTGGTGCCGTTGACGAGCTCCTGCAGACCGGCGTTGATCTGGTCGTAGAACGTCGGGGTGGGCCAGTCGGGGTAGAACGCGATGCCGTCGTTCTTGGTGATGGCGTTGAAGTTCTCGATGAGCTGCTTCGACTTCTCATCCGTGATGGCGGACACGTCGGCGGCGACGGGCACGCCGCCGTTGTTGCCGAGGATCGCCTGGATCTCGGGCCGCATCGTGATGTCGATGAACTTCTCCGCGAGGTCCTTGTTCTTCGCACGCTCCGGCACGACCCACATGTTCCCCGCGGATCCGGGGGTGAAGTCGCTGCCCGGGAACAGGAACGTCCCCCACTCGAAGCCCTTGATCTCGCTCATGAACCGGCCGTACCACCAGCTGCCCGAGTAGAACATCGGTGACTGGCCGTTGATGAACGAGACGCCCGCATCCTCGGCCTTGACACCGCTCGCGTCCTTGGAGATGTACCCCTTCGCGGTCCAGTCCGCGATGGTCTGGGTGGCGTAGGTGAGTGGCTCGCCGTTCCAGTCCACCTTGTGCTTGTAGAGCTGGTAGTCGTCGATGAACGACCGGTCGGCCTTGGTCAAGGCCAGCTGGTACCAGAGCTGGCTGAGCGGGTACTCCGCCGCCGACTCGGAGAGGGGAGTCTGGCCGGCGTCCTTCAAGGTCTTCATCGCGGTCTCGAACTCGGAGAGCGAGGTCGGCACGGCGACGCCGGCCTTCTCGAACGCCGTCTTGTTGTAGTAGACCTCGACGTACTCRCCGTAGTTCGGCACGCCGTACCAGCTGCCGGATCCCATGATGCCCTTGTCGTCGTACTTCGCGGTCGTCTGCAGGCTGGAGGCGAGCTTCTTGTCCCAGCCGTACTTCTTCACCGCATCGTCGAGGGGGGCGAGCAGTCCCTGGCTGGACAGCAGGCCCGCGGTTCCGTTGCCCTTGGCGTACTCGAGCACGTCGGGCGCCTGATCGGAGTTGAGCACCTGGCTCGCCGTGGAGCGGATCTGCTCGAAGCTCTTCTCCTCGAACTCGACCTTGGCCCCGGTCTCCTTCTCGAAGACCTTGATCGCCTCGGCCCACGCCTTGCCCATGGCGCTGTCCGCGCCCTCGTAGTGCCACAGGCGCAGGGTCTTGCCCGCGCCATTCGTGTCGCCGCCGCTGCTGCTCGCGCCGCCACTGCAGCCGGTGAGAGCCGCGGCGACGGCCGCCGTCGCGACGACGGCCGCGAGGATCCTGGTGTGCTTCATTGCTACCTCCATGAGATTGTCGAAGCGTTTCGACATTGGTGGAAAAGGGATGGACGTGCGGAACGGGTGATCGAGTGGACGGGTGCTCGGGTGAACGAGGGGCGAGGCCGGGCCTCAGCGGGGAGCGCTCACCGAGCCGAACGGTTGATACCGCGGCGCGGTGAGGCGCACGCCCGGTTCGACGTGCTCTCCATCGGCCAGGCGGGATGCGAGTTCCACGGCGAGCTCGCACGAGATATCGGGCTCGAGCGGGATGCGGTCCAGCGGAGTCGCGAACGAGGAGGTGTCGAACGACGAGCCGACCGACACGACCGACATCTCCCCCGGCACCGAGAGCCCGGCGGCGGCGAGCTCCTCCAGGACGGCCGAGTGCGCCGCGTCGTCGCAGTGCAGCGCCAGGGCGGTGACTCCTTCGCCGATCATGCGCCGCACGGCGTCGCCGATGTCGCGGCGGCGCCCATCGCCCTCCCCGGGGAAGGCCGTCGAGAGGACGACCGCGCGATGCCGCGCCGCCTGCTCGATGCCGCGGCGCACCCGCGGAGGGAAGTTCGAGAGCGCGTACGCGCTCTCCGGGTGGCCGAGGAACCCGATACGGCGATGGCCCGCGTCGGCGAGATGGTCGACGGCGAGCGCGGCGGCCGCTTCGAAGTCGAGGTCGACGCAGACGAGGCCCTCCACGTCGTCGGGCACGCCGATGAAGACCGTCGGCACGTCGATCGCACGCGACAGCGCGACCCGGTCATCCTCCGGCGCGACGTCGAGGACGATGATCCCGTCCACGAGCCCGCTGGCCGAGACCCGGCGCATCCCTGCCGACGCCTCTGCGTCCGTCAGCAGCAGGATGTCGTAGTCGTACCGGCGCGCGGCGATCGAGGTCGCGAGCACGAAGCTCATGTGGGTCGGGGCGTGCGTGTCGGCCCGGAACGGCTCGGTGAGCGCGAAGATGTGAGTGCGGCGCCCCGCGAGCATCCGCGCCCCGGCGTTCGGCTCGTAGCCGAGCCGGGCGGCCGCACGCTCCACTCGGTCCCGCGTGGCCGGTGAGATCGACCGCTTGCCGCTCAGCGCATACGAGACGGTGCTGATCGACACACCGGCGGCCTCGGCCACCTCGTGGATCTTCGCCATCGTCGTCTCCGGTCTTCTTCGGTCGGTACGGATTGCGCTGGTGAAGCGCTTCGACAGCCGACGATAGCGAGCCCGCCGCTCTCGCGCAAGCCTTAAGTTGTTTTCTTCAACTTATCGAGCGGGTGTGCCCCGAGGCGTCCATGCCCGCCGGCTCAGGGCGCGCTGCACCCTACGCTGGTGACGTGCAGCGGGCGACGGTGGAGCGGGTGCGGATCGCATGGACGCGCTCCGCCCTTGACGACCGGCGTGCGGCCGGGCGCGCGCTCATCCGGGAGCTGACCGCCGAACTCGTCCCGGGGGCAGACCTGCGGATCGAGCAGCGCTGCCCGGGCTGCGGTGGGCCGCACGGGCGACCGATGCTGCCGCACGCGCCGGTGCTGGCGAGCGTCGCCTACGCGGGTCCGTGGGTGGTCGTCGCCGTCGGTTCGGATCGAGACGTCGCCGCCCTCGGCATCGACGCCGAGCAGGAGCGCGCCGCGCCCGACCTCGCCGCACTGTTCCCCCTGACGAGTCCGCCGGATCTTCGCGGCTGGACCGCGATCGAGGCGGCGCTCAAAGCCGATGGGCGCGGGCTGCTGCTCTCGCCCGATCAGGTGCGTCTCTCCCCGGACGGCCGCGCGACCGTCCCGGACGGCGGCGAATTCCGGATCCTGCCTGTCGCCACCGCCCCCGGCCTGATCGTCACGCTCGCGCTGCGGCATCCGGATCCAGGCCCGAGGCCCACTCGTCGACCGTGACCACGTCGGCTTGGCGCGGGAACACCTTCTCGAGCAGCACGCGGTGCACCTCCGGGTCCTGATCCGCGCAGGCGTCGGCGAGCACGGTGACCCCGAAGTCGCGATCCGCGGCGTCGCGCAGCGTGCTCAGCACGGCCCCGCTCGTGGAGACGCCGGCGAGCACCAGTTCGTCGGCGCCGAGCCCACGCAGCACCACATCGAGGTCGGAAGCGAAGGCGCCGATCCGGCGCTTGACGACCACGGGCTCTTCCGGCAGTGGCGCGAGCTCGGCGACGATCTGCGTGGCCTCCGCAGATTCGATCAGATGCGAAGACGTCGTCGAGTCCTTGATCGCGCCGAAGGACTTGTTCCGGGCGACGGCCTCGGGGAATCCTTCGCGGAGAGCGACACGGACGAACACGGCGGGGATCCCGGCGGTCCGAGCCGCGGCGAGCGCGCGCCCAGCGTTCTCGATCACGTCGGAACCGCCCGCGGCGTAGCGCCCGGCGATGCCGTTCTGGAAGTCCATGAGCAGGAGTGCGGTGGTCATGACGGCATCCTTGCACAAGATAGACAGTTTTACCTGTTCAGTTTAGGCTGTTGATATGTCCGAGCCTGGGTCCGAGACCGTCATCCCCATCCCGAGTCCCGCGCAGACCGCCCTCGATCTGCGAACCGTGGTGGCCCGCCTGTTGCGGCGCTTCCGCGAGGCGGGCGCCGACGACTCGCTGACCCCGTCGCAGGCCTCGGCGCTCGCTCGGCTGGGCAAGGGCGGTGTCTCGACCGTCAGCGCGCTGGCCGCCGCCGAACGGGTGCGGCCCCAKTCGATGGCGGCGACGGTCGAGACCCTGGAGAGTGCGGGGTTCGTGACCCGCAGCCAGGACCCGAGCGACGGAAGGCGGCAGATCATCGATCTCACGGACGCAGGCTGGGCGCGGATCGAGGGCCAGAAGGATGCCGCGGCCGCCTGGCTGGAGCACGCCCTCACCGACCTCGACCCCGCCGACCTCCGCGCGGTCTCCACCGCCATGGCCGTGCTCGAGCGGATGCTGCCCTGATGCGCTTCCCCGCACCTATCGGGGGTCCTGCTCCCGAGGGACGGTTCGATCGGCGACTGCTCGCGCCGATGATGGTGGGAGCGATCCTCAACCCGATCAACACCGCGATCATCGCGGTGGCGCTCACCCCGATCGGCCTCGCGCTGGGCGCTCCGGCTCGCGAGACCGTGTGGCTCGTGTCGAGCCTCTACCTCGCCACCGCGATCGGGCAGCCCCTGGCCGGTCGCCTCGTCGACATCTTCGGCGTGCGCTCCCTCTTCCTGCTCGGCGCGGTGCTCGTGACCGCCGCCGGCACGATCGGCATGCTCGCGCCGGAGAACCGCGACAGCATCTGGTGGCTCGTGGCGGCACGCGTCATCCTCGGCCTCGGCACCTGCGCGGGCTACCCGGCGGCGATGCACATGATCAGGGCCGAGGGCGAGCGCACCGGCCTCGCCTCGCCGGCCGGGATCCTCACGCTGCTCAGTGTCACGACCCAGACCATCGCCGTGGTCGCGCCCGCGCTCGGCGGCGTGCTCGTCGGCGCCTGGGGCTGGCGCGCCACGTTCGCCGTCAACGTGCCGCTCGGACTCGCCACACTGCTGCTGGGCGCGCTCTTCCTCCCCCGGCGGACGGGGCTCGAGCCCGCCGTGCAGGACCGACCACGGATCGACGGCATCGGGATCGTCCTCTTCGCCGTCACGATGCTCGCCCTGCTCGTCTTCCTGCAGAACATCGCGCCGGCCCTGATCTGGCTGCTCGTCGTGGCACTCGCGGCCGGAACCGTCTTCGTGTGGTGGGAGCGCCGAGTCCCGGATCCCTTCGTCGACGTGCGCGTGCTCTCCGGCAACAGGCCGCTGCTGCTCAGCTACGTGCGATCGCTGCTGACCGCGACCATCTCGTACACGTTCGTCTACGGCTTCACCCAGTGGCTCGAAGACGGCCGCGGCCTCAGCCCGACCGTCGCGGGGCTGGTGCTGCTCCCGGTGTTCGCGGCGGGCATCGCGGTCGCACTCGCATTCGGACGCCGGCCCGAGGTCGTCGGCAAGCTCATGGTCGGATCCGCCGCGCAGCTCGTCGCCGGGATCCTCGTGCTGTTCATGACGGGCTCTTCGCCGATCTGGTTCCTCGTCCTGGCGATGCTGGTGCTCGGCATCCCGCAGGGTCTCAACAATCTCGCGATCCAGAACTCGCTGTACTACCAGGCCGAGCCCGCACGCATCGCCTCCTCGGCCGGTCTGCTGCGCACGTTCTTCTACCTCGGCGCGATCGTGTCGGCCGTGATCTACGGCAACGTCTACGGTGCGCGGGCGACGACGGCCGGCCTGCACGTCCTGGGCTGGGTCGTGGTCGGGATCGCCGTGGTGTTCCTGCTCGTCACGGTGTTCGATCGGTCGCTGCTCAGAATCGGGCGAGCGACCGGATCCGATTCCTGAGCCGGCCGCGAGCCCGAGGGTCGGGCACGAAAGACGAGCCTCAGGGCAGACGGGTGATTCCGCTGTCGTGGAGCCGCGCCGTCGCGGTCCGATCGATGCTCACCCTGACCTGGCCGACGCCATCGATGGCGGCCCAGAACAGGAAGGGCAGGAACACCGTGCGGATCAGCATCGCCCACCCGGCCTTCGCGAACCCGATCGGGGTTCCGTCTTTCATCCGCACCACCTGCGTGCCGGTGAGCACCCCGCCCAGGGCGCGGCCGTTGCGAAAGGCCCAGGCGTAGACGAAGGGCAGCACGACGATCAGGGAGATCCCGATGACGACCGCTCCGACCGCCCGATCGGGGTCGAAGGATCCTGTGCCGTAGAGGATCGCCACGGTGACCGCGACGGCGTACAGCAGGACGGCATCGATCAACCAGGCCAGGAGGGCCCCCGACATGGTCGAGTCGACGTAGAGCGCGCCGTTCTCGAAGGCTCGGACGCGCCTCGCCGCCTCGGGGCCGAGCGTGGGAGCCAGCTGCGTGCTGACCTCCGCGAGAGCTGCTCTGCGGTCGGCGCGCGCGACCGCACCGGGCTGCCGCGTCTCCTCGGTCACCGACGCTGCGCCACGGCGCGCGGGACGACGTTCAGGGCCTGGGTCACGGGGGCGGGCTCCACTCCGCCGGTGCCGGGGGCCGCCTCCGGCAGCGGCGGCAGCGCCGGCTGGTCGAGCCACGCGTCGAAGAACGCCTCAAGCCGGCGTCCGGCGACGGACGCGGCCAGCAGGCGGAAGTCCTCGGTCGTCGCCGTCGCGCCCGCGTTGCGCTCGGTCCACGAACGCAGGATCCGGAAGAACGCATCGTCTCCGACCGTCATCCGCAAGGCGTGCAGCGCCAGGGCCCCGCGCTTGTAGACCCGATCGTCGAACATGAGCTCCGGGCCCGGGTCGGACAACACGAGATCCTGCGGCTCGGCGGCGAGGGCGGCCCAGTGCCCGAGCGCCTTCGCGTGCGCGCTGTGACCGCCGCTGCGCTCGGACCAGATCCACTCGGCGTAGCAGGCGAAGCCCTCGTTCAGCCAGATGTCCCGCCAGCGCGCGACGCCCACGCTGTTGCCGAACCACTGATGCGCGAGCTCGTGCGCGATGAGGCGTTCGAGGCTCCCCCGGCCGTCGATGTGGTTCGCACCGAACACCCCCATGCCCTGCGCTTCGAGGGGGATCTCCAGGTCGTCGGCCGTCACGACGAGCCGGTAGGACGGCAGCGGATAGGGCCCGAACGCCTCGGCGAACACGGCCATCATCTGCGGCAGCGGCGCCAGGTCCGCGTCCACCCGCGCGGCGAGTCCCGCCGGATGCAGCACCTGCCCCACAACACCGGCGAGATCCATGCCTCGAGAGACATATTTCCCGATCTGGACGGTCGCGAGGTAACTGGGCGTCGGCGTGGAGCGCTCGAAGACCCACGTCGCGCGGCCGCCCTTGGTCGTCGTCGACACCGGCTCCGCGGCGGCGACCGCGTATCCGGGGTCCGTGGTGATCGAGATCCGGTACGTCGCCTTGTCGCCGGGGTGATCGTTGCAGGGGAACCACGACGGCGCGCCGATGGGCTGCGAGGCGACGAGCGCGCCGTCCTCCAGCTCCTCCCAGCCGAGCGTGCCCCAGCGCGTGCGCCGCGGGCGCGGGGCGCCGCCGTACGAGATCGTGAGCTCGAACGGATCCCCCGCGGCGAGCTCGCGGCCGAAGGCGACCTTGAGCTTGCGGTCGGTCTGCGTGAAGCCGATGCGCCCGCCGACGTCGCCGCGCACCTTGGTCGCACGCAGCCCCACGAGGTCCAGGGAGACGGCCTTGGTCGCCTCGACGACCCGCCCGCGCACGACGGCGACACCGTCCAGCCGGTTCGTGCCGAGCCGGTAGTCGACGCTCAGGTCGTAGTGCTCGACGCGATAGCGGCGGTCGCCGGAATGCGGGGTGTAGTCGTCGGGGCTCACTGTTCCATGCTCACAGATCGCGGGGCGTGCGCGCTCACGCGGCGGGGCCCTCAGGCCCGTCGGGCATCTCGAGGACCTGAGACTGCTGGTCCGATGCGGGGGTCGAAGCCGCCGGATCCTGATAGCTGCGCACCTTGACCGCGCGCCACGGCCCGATGGGATTGCCGCTCCAGCGGCTGCCCACCGGCACGCTCTCCCCGCGCATCACGAGGGATGCGGGGCCCACCGTGGCGTCGGATCCGATGGTCGCAGCGGGCAGGATCACGCTGTGCGGGCCGAGGGTCGCCCCCGCCTCGAGCGTGACCGTGTCGATGCTCATCACCCGGTCGTGGAAGAGATGCGTCTGCACCACGCAACCGCGGTTGACCGTGGCGCCGTCGCCGAGCGTCACGAGGTCGGGCTCGGGCAGCCAGTAGCTGTCCGTCCAGACGCCCTTGCCGATCGTCGCGCCCAGCGAGCGCAGCCACACGGCGAGCGCGGGCGTGCCCGCCGCCGCGTTGGCGAACCATGGCGCGGCCATCATCTCGGTGAACGTGTCGGCGACCTCGGTGCGCCACACGAAGCTCGACCACAGCGGGTGCTCCCCCGGGCGGATCGGCCCGACGAACGCCCACTTCGCCGCCGTCGCGAATCCGGCGGCGACCGCGCCCGCGGCCAGCAGGACGAGGCCCGAGAGCACCACGGTCCACACCAGGCCGATGCTCAGGGCCAGCGCGGCGAGTGTCAGCAGCACCGCAAGGCCCAGCGCGCAGGTGAGGATGACCGGGACGATGCGGCACAGCTCCCAGAGGCCGCGGGCGACCCGCAGCGCCGCGCGGGGGCGGTAGGTGCGCTCCAGATCCGACTCGTTCACCACCCGGCGCAGGCGCACCGGTGGCGATCCGAGCCACGAGGATCCCGCCTTGGCCTTGTCCGGCGCGGCCGAGAGGACGGCGACGAGACCGTCCTTGGGCACCTTGTGGCCGGCGCCCGCCATGCCGGAGTTGCCGAGGAACGCGCGCTTGCCGATGCGCGCCGCAGCCAGGCGCATCCACCCGCCGCCGAGCTCGTAGGACGCGACCATGGTGTCGTCGGCGAGGAAGGCGCCGTCGTCGATCGTCGTCATCGAGGGGATCAGCAGCACCGTGGAGATCTCCACCTCGGATCCGACCTTCGCACCCAACAGGCGCAGCCACATCGGCGTGATCAGGCTCGCGTACACGGGGAACAGCAGCGTGCGGGCGGAGTCGAGCAGGCGCTCGGTGGTCCACGCCTGCCACGCGATCCGGCCGCGGACCGGGTGGATCCCCTCCCGCAGCCCGATCGACAGCAGCCGGGTCGCCGCCACGACGAGCCCCGCGAACACGACCCCCGTCACCAGCACCGAGGGCACGAGCCAGATCGCCAGTCCCGGGAGCGCGGCCGCGAGCGAGGACGCACCGCGGCCACCCTGCACGAGCACGAGCGCACCGAGCGCGAACGCCAGCACGGGCAGCAGGCCGAGGCCCATGCTCGATGCGGCATATGCCCACAGCCAGCGCCGCGGAGCGGGCGGGCGCTCGGGCGCGAGCGGGGCGGATTTGCCGCCGATGCGCACGGCGGGCGAGCCGGCCCAGCGCTGCCCGGCGCGCACACGGCCGAAGACGGCGGATCCGGGAGCGACCTCGGCGGCGCGGCCGATGCGCGTGCCGGGAGCGAGCGTGCTGCGCGCGCCCACGACCGCGCCCGCGCCGATCCGTATTCCGCCGATGCGCACGGTGTCGCCGTCGATCCAGTAGCCGGAGAGATCGACCTCGGGCTCGATCGCGGCACCCCGGCCGATGTCGAGCATGCCGGTCACGGGCGGCAGCGTGTGCAGGTCGACGTCGGGGCCGATCTTCGCTCCGAGCGCCCGGGCGTAGTAGCTCACCCACGGAGCCCCCGCGAAGCCGACCGGGTCGATCTGGTGGCTGACCTGCTCCGCCAGCCAGAGCCGCAGGTGCACCCCGCCGCCGCGCGGATAGTCGCCGGCCCGCACGCCGGCGAGCAGCATCCTCGCGGCGACCGCGGCGATCGCCATGCGGCCGAACGGCGACGCGAACACCACGAGTCCGACGATCAGCAGCCACAGCGGCGCCGTCGGCAGCCAGTCGAACCCGGGCACCAGATGCAGGATCGCGCTGCCGGTCAGCAGCCACAGCACCCACCGGATGCCGCCGAGCACGAACAGCGGCACGCCCAGGATCGACTGGATCCACTGCATGCGACGCGGCGTGGGCCGGGACTCGTGGAACTCTCCCGGCTCCTCGTCCTCGTCGCCCGCCTCGGCCTCGACGGCGTCGGCCATGCGCCGCAGTCGCGGCAGGTCGTAGACGTCGGCCATCGTGAACTCGGGCGCGCGGGCCCTGATGCGGCTCACCAGCTGCGCGGCCGCGAGGGATCCGCCGCCGAGCTGGAAGAAGTCGGCGTCCTCGTCGAGCGGCCGGGTGCCGAGCACGGCGAACCACTGCTCCGCCAGCCAGGCCGCGGTGCCGGTGAGCGTGGAGTCGTCGGCGTCCGGATCTGTCAGCGGCCACGGCAGTGCCGCCTTGTCGACCTTGCCCGAGGTGCGCACCGGCAGGTCGTCCATGATGGCGAGCAGTGGGATGAGCGGCGCCGGGAGCGTCTCGGCGAGTTCGGCGCGCGCGGTCTGCCGGTCGAAGCCCTCCGTCGGCACCACATAGCCGACGAGCAGGGGGATGCCGCCCTCGCTGCGCTGCACGACGACGGTCGCCGCCGTCACCGCGGTGAGGTTCTGCAGCGCGGCCTCGACCTCGCCGAGCTCGATGCGCCGGCCGCCGATCTTGACCTGGTCATCGGCGCGGCCCTGGAACACCAGGCCCGCCTCTTCGTACCGCACGAGGTCCCCGGAGCGGTAGGCGCGCTCCCAGCCCAGAGACGGCATCGGCGCGTACTTCTCCGCGTCCTTGGCCGGATCCAGGTACCGMGCSAGYCCGACGCCGCCGATCACGAGCTCGCCSACCTCGCCCTCGGCGACSCGGTYGCCCTCGSCGTCGACGACCGCGAGCTCCCAGCCGTCCAGRGGCAGRCCGATCCGCACCGGCTCCCCGGCGCGCAGCGCCTCGCCGTCCATCTCGGCCGCGCAGGCGACGACCGTGGCCTCGGTGGGTCCGTAGGTGTTCCAGACCTCGCGGTCCTCTCCGACCAGCCGCGCGGCGAGTTCGGGCGGCAGCGCCTCGCCGCCGAAGATCAGCAGGCGCAGGTTCTCGATCGCATCCTGGGGCCAGAGCGCCGCGAGCGTCGGCACGGTCGACACCGCGGTGATSCCGTGCCCGAGCAGCCAKGGTCCGAGGTCCTCGCCGGAGCGCACCAGTGCCCGCGGCGCCGGCACCAGGCAGGCCCCATAGCGCCAGGCCAGCCACATCTCCTCGCACGAGGCGTCGAAGGCGACGGAAAGCCCCGCGAGAACGCGGTCACCCGGGCCGAGCGGCGCATCCTGCAGGAACAGGTTCGCCTCGGCGTCGACGAAGGCGACGGCGGAGCGGTGGCTCACGGCGACGCCCTTGGGCACGCCGGTCGAGCCCGAGGTGAAGATGATCCAGGCATCGTCCAACGGCATCGGGTGCGGCACGGTCGTGATCGCGACCGAGTTCGGGTGCGGATCCTCACCGGCGAACAGGCCGGATCCGGATGCACCGCCCGGTCGGGATCCGCCTGTCTGCGTCGAACCGCCGTGCAGATCCGCGGAAACCCGCTGTTCGGCAGCGCCAGACGGATCCGCCGTCGGCGCGAACACCCCGCCCGCCCCGATCACGCCGCGCACCTTCGCCTCGCCGAACACGAGATCGGCCCGCTCCTGCGGATCGTCCGCGTCGACCGGCACGTACGCCGCGCCGGCCGCCATGGTGCCGAGGATCGCGAGGTACAGTTCGCGTCCGCCCGAGGGCATCCTGATGCCGACCCTGTCGCCGCGCATCACGCCGTGCTCGTGCAGCCGGGCCGCCGTCCGCCAGACCTGGGCGAGCAGCTCGGCGTAGCTGAGCGCACCGTCCACATCCTCGATCGCGGAGGCGTCCGGGTATCGGCGGGCGGTGTCGACGAGGATGTCGATCAGCGTGCGCGGCAGCGCCGCGAGCGCGGCACGGTCGAGGATGTCTTGCATCGGTTTCCGTTCGAGCGGCTGCACACAGGGCGCGTGCGCGCCCAGGGTACCGCGGGCGGGGAAACAGCAGGTGAAGCGGATCCCGGTGGGCTGTGCTGCCGCGAGGCTGGCTGCGGGGTCATGGGATTCGCGTTCGCAATTCAGGTCAGAATTGCCAGATCCGCGGAAACTCCACCACATTTCGCCAAGAACCGGCGTTCATCCTGAATTGCGAACACGAGCGCGACGGAATCGCGGAGTCAGCGCGTCGAGAACCCGCGCGATCTGGGTGCGAACCGAGGAGGAGTCGCCGAAGACGTCAGCCGCGATGAATCGGACCGTCACATAGCCCTGGGCCGCCGCCTCGACATCACGGCGTCTGTCTTCCTGTTGCTTGTCCCAGCCCTGATGGAACTCGCGGCCATCGCACTCGATGATGAGCCAGCCGTCGACGAGGAAATCGACACGACCGACCCGCGTGATCGTGACCTGCGTCCGCACATCCACCGGAAGGGTGCGCAGAATCAGGCGTAGCAGCGTCTCGCCGCCCGACTCTGCCCTGCCGTCGACCAGACGGCGCAGCACCTGAGTCCGCGCGGGAAGTGCGCGGAACATCGCATCCAAATCGTCCTCCGACAGCAGCTTCAGATGGAGCAGGCTGTCCAGAGTGGCGACGGCCGCACGGGCCTCCTGGCACAGCACAGCCTGCGCGGCTGCATCCCGGATGCTGACCATGTCTTGCCCAGAGATGTCATCCTCCGGCACTCGCCAGTGGATCACGAGACCTCGCTTGTCGAATCGACCGGCGTGGGCGTTGACTCGGACGTGCGGCCGAGACTCGTCGAGTACGAACACGCCGAGAAGTCGCAGCATCGACACGCAGTCCAGACGACCCCCCGTTCTGGCCGCCGCAATGATCGCAGGCGGAGCATCGCCTCGGGCGTAGCGCCCGCGACGGACTCTGATCAGGCTCCCTCCATCGACCGCCGCGCGAATCGTCCGGGAGGTGAGTCCCGCGGCACGCAGTTCTGCGGTGAGGAAGACCGCTCTCCTCGGGAGGGGCGCCGGCGAGCGAGGATTGTCGTGATGCATGGTCGCGACTCTCTCGGTGTTTCGAAGCGCGGCGGGGCATGAATCCGGAACCCGTGTAGAACGCGCCAGCGCCGCAGCCTGTGCAGGACGAAGGCTCACGTGCTGCGACGCCGGCACTCCATCCCCTATTCAGGAGCGATCTGCGGGATCAGTGGATTCGCGGCGTCTTGTCCGGTGAAAGACCGGGTTCATCCTGAATACGGAACCAGCCGGCGTCGTGACCCAGACTCGGAGCCGGTCGTCCCACCCCCGTCGCCGTCCGTCGGGCCGATGCCCGCCGAATTCAGCCTGAATCCGCTTCTGCGTAGGAGCGACTGCCCTCCGCAGCCCGCGGGTACGCAGCCCGCGGGTAGGCGGCCCGCGGGCGGGCGCCCCGCGCTGGGCCTCAGCCGCCCTCGGCGGCGCTCCGCGGCCCGGTGCCCGGGACCTCAGCCCGCGCCGGGCGGGGTGCGCTTCGAATCGGCGAGCTCGTCGACCACGAGGGAGCGCTCGTCGATCGTGCCGTTGCGGTAGGCCTGGCGGCCGACCATGTGCGCCGACAGGGGCGCGGTCGCGAACTGCATCAGCACGACCGGCGCCACCAGCAGCAGCCCCAGCACGACCCCGATCACGGAGCGCTGCGAGAGCGCGATCGCCAGGCAGATCAGCAGCAGACCGAGCACCTGCGGCTTGGTGGCCGCGTGCAGCCGGCTCGGCACGTCCCGCAGGCGCAGCAGCCCGATCGCGGCGGTCAGGCACAGGAGCGCCCCGATCAGGACGAGGATCCACACCGCCGTGTCCACGACGACATCGGGGATCCGCAGTTCGAACACGTTCATCGCGCTCCCCCGTTGCTGCGGGTCCGGTGCGCGAAGGCCTGGTTCATGGTGACGGCGTTCATGATGGCGTGTTGTCCCTCCGCGCGACATAGCGGGCGACCGAGATGGAGCCGAACACGCCGACCGCGGCGACGACGATCAGCACCGGCAGCGTGCGGGTGTGGTGGTTGATCGCCATGTCGGCACCGAGCACGCACATCACCTCGGTGAGCAGCACGTCCGCGGCGACGGCGCGGTCGAGGATCGACGGTCCGATCACGATGCGGATCACGGCGAGCACGGCGGCGACCGCGAACACGATCATGATGACGAGCAGCAGCGGATTCATCGGCGACCCTCCTCGGATCCCTGGGACGAGCCGGATCCCGGGGACGGACCGGATCCCTTCGGCCGGCGCGGCGTCGGGGAGCTCCCGGCGATCGCCCCGGCGAGACGCTCCCCCTCGGCACGCTCGTCGGCGCGCAACCGCGCGGCCTGCGCCGGAGTGCCGAGGGCGCGCACGATGCGGCGCTCCCAGCGCAGCACGCCCGCGCGCTGGTGCTCCACGTCCTCGAGCGAGCGCACGCCGATCACGTGCAGATACAGGGTGCGGGTGTCGCGGTCGGCCTCGACCACGAGCGACCCCGGGATGAGCGACGACGTCACCGCCACGTGGGTCATCACGAGGTCGTCGGCGTAGCGCAGCGGCACCGCGATGATCGCGGACCGCGGCGCGCGCCTCGGGTTCAGCACCTGCGCGRCGACGCTGAGCGAGCCGTGCACGACCGCGGCGAGGAACTGCACCACCAGCAATGCCGCCCACCACAGGTTGATCCGCCCGGAGAGCTCGATCGTGGGCAGCCGGAACACGCGCGTCACGAACAGCGCCACCGCGATGCCGGTCACGGCCGACAGCACCGTGAACTGGCCCCACAGCAGCATCCACAGCACGATCAGCCAGAGCAGGAACGGCAGCTGCACGCCGATCTCGCGCCAAAGTCCCCGCTTCGTCCCCGGGTTCATGAGGAAACCTCGTCCCCATCGAGCATGTCGAGGTGCACAGGCTGCAGCAGGTTTGCGCCGATCCGCTCGCAGAGTCCGTAGATCGGGCCCGCGAACACGGTCAGCGCGAGGGTGACCGCGACCATGCCGCCTGTCGCGAAGGTCATGATCGTGGGGATCCGGCGCCGCTCCTGCTGCTCGTCGGCGGCCGGTGCGCTGCCGAGATGGGCGATGCGCTCGTTCTCCATCTCCTCCGGCGTCTCATCCTTGCTGCGCCAGAACGCGAGGTTCCACGCGCGCATGAGGGCGTAGAGCGTGAGCAGCGAGGTGAGCACGCCGCCCACGATGAGCACCCAGATCAACGGCGTCGCGACCTGCGCCGCCGCCTGGAACAGCGCGAACTTGCCGATGAACCCCGAGAACGGCGGCAGGCCGCCGAGGTTGATCGCCGGCACGAAGTACAGCACGGCAATGAGCGGCGCCGCCTTCATGAGTCCGCGCACCTTGAGGATCGAGGTGCTGCCCGCGCGTCGCTCGACGAGTCCCACCGCGAGGAACAGCGTGGTCTGCACGATGATGTGGTGCACGATGTAGTACACCGTGGCGCCGATGGCAGCCGGCGTCGCGATCGCCAGGCCGAACACCATGTAGCCGACGTGGCTGACCAGCGTGAACGACAGGATCCTCTTCAGCTCCGCCTGTGCGACGGCGCCGAGTATTCCGATCAGCATCGTCGCGAGCGCCACGATCATGAGCAGCGTGTTGATGCTCGACACGTTGAACAGCTGCGTCTCGGTGCGGATCAGCGCGTACACGCCGACCTTGGTCAGCAGTCCGGCGAACACCGCCGTGACCGGCGCGGGCGCGGTCGGATACGAGTCCGGCAGCCAGAACGACATCGGGAACACGGCCGCCTTGATGCCGAAKGCSACCACGAGCATGAGGTGCAGCACGAGCTGCGTGCTCGGCGGGATCTCCCCGATCCGCTCCGCGATCTGCGCCATGTTCACGGTGCCGAGCGCCGCGTAGATGAGCGCGATCGCGACGAGGAACAGCACGGAGGAGACCAGCGACACGACGATGTAGACCGCGCCTGTGCGGATCCGGGACTCGGTGCTGCCCAGSGTGATSAGCACGTAGGASGCGACCAGCAGGATCTCGAATCCGACGTAGAGGTTGAACAGGTCGCCCGCGATGAAGGCGTTGAAGATGCCCGCCGCGAGGATCAGGTAGGACGGGTTGAAGATCGAGATCGGGGTCTCCTCGGCCCCATCCGCGGCACCCTGGCCCACTGAGAAGAGCAGCACCGCGACCAGCACGATGCTCGACACGAGCACGAGCAGCGCCGCGAGCCGGTCGACGTASARCACGATGCCGAACGGSGCGGGCCAGCCKCCCACCATCACSGCGATCGGCTTSGTCTGGTCCACCACGACGAGYAGGGTCGCGGCGATCACCGAGACCGCGGCGAGCGTGACGACGGTGACGATGACCTGCACGCGGGTGTTGCGGCCGAACACGAGCGTGATCGCGGCGCCCAGCAGCGGCAGGGCGACGAGCAGCGGGACGAGGGCGTTCATCGCGGCTCCTCCCCCGGTTTGCGGTCGTCGTCTGTCTCGGGTGTGCTCGTCTCCGCCTCAGGGGCCGAGCGATCCGCCCGGGAGAACGGGTGCGGATCCGGCCGGTCCACCGGTGCGTCATCGACGAGCCCGTCCAGATCCTTCGCGTGCAGCACACGGATCGGCGACGTCACGACGCCCACGAAGTCGGTCGTGGCGTCCTCGTCCTCGAGATCGACCTCGTCGTCCATGAGGTCTTCCTCGATCTCGGTGCGCTCGCGCAGGGCGAGGTCGGCCTCGTCGTCCTCGACCGTGTCGGCCTTGCCCAGCTGCCACGAGCGGTAGATGAGCGCGAGCAGGAAGGCGGAGACCGCGAATGTGATCACGATCGCGGTGAGGGTGAGCGCCTGCGGCAGCGGGTCGCTCATATCGTCCGCGATGCCGTAGAACGGCGCGCGTCCCGGCCGGCCCATCACGATCAGCAGCAGCAGGTTCACCGCATTGCCGAGCAGCAGGAACCCGATCAGCACGCGGGTGAGGCTGCGTTCGAGCATCGCGTACACGCCGCAGCCGAACAGCACCGCCATCACGATGATGAGCACCAGGGAGACGTCCATCAGATGTCCACCCCCCGCGCGCGCATCTCGAGCGTCTGCCGGTCGACCTCGGCCCCGAGGCTGCGCAGCACATCGAGTACCAGACCGATCACGACGAGGTAGACGCCGATGTCGAAGAACGTGGAGCTGACGAACTCGATGTGGCCGATGACGGGGATCTCCGCCTCCCACACCGCGCTGGTGAGCGGTGCGAGCCCGAAGAACAGCGGCACCACGGCCGCGCCCACCGCGAGGATGAGCCCCGCGCCGAGCAGACGCCCCGCGTCGGTGGGCGCCGCGGCGCCCAGCTCCCAGCGGCCGCCCGCGATGTAGCGCATGACCAGGGCCATGCCCGCGACAAGACCGCCCGCGAAGCCGCCGCCCGGGGCGTTGTGGCCGGCGAAGAGCAGGTAGATCGAGACCACGATGATGGTGTGGAAGAGGATCCGCACGATCACCTCGAGCAGGATCGAACGGTTCTCCGGCTTGACGTTGCCGCCGCCGACGAGCCACGCGCGCGGCGCCGTGTCACCGGCCGTCTGCACGCGCACGCCCTCGGTCGTCTCCACGAGCGGGCCGCGCCGGGCCCGCCGCGGGCCCTCGGGCAGCGCCTTCGTGGCGGAGAGCCGGTCGGCGCGGTGGGTGACGAACACGAGCGAGGCGACGCCGGTGGCCGCGAGCACAAGCACCGACAGCTCCCCCATCGTGTCCCAGCCGCGCAGGTCGACCAGGGCCACGTTCACCACGTTCTTGCCGTGCCCGAGCTCGTAGGCGAGCTTCGGGAACGCCTCGGAGATGGGTTCGGCGACCCGGGATCCGGTGGCGACGATCGCCACGAGCGCCATCATCACGCCCGCTGCGATGCCGAGGATCGCGCGCGGCACCCGGCCGACCGAGGCGTTGTGCTCCCCCATCCGGGCCGGCAGCCGCCGCAGCACCAGCGCGAAGGTGACCAGCGTCACCGTCTCGACGAGGATCTGCGTGAGCGCCAGATCGGGCGCGCCGCTCGTGCCGAACAGCACGACCATGCCGAGGCCCGTGACGGAGACCAGCACGACGCCGGTGTAGCGCTTCTGCGCCCTGATCGCGAGCAGGCCCGCGAAGATCATGATGGGCGCCACCACGAGCTGCACCGGCGTGTGCCACGCGCTCAGCTGCGCATTCGCCGGGCCGCCCGCGATGAGCGCGGTGGTCTCGGCGGCGATCACCACCACGAAGATCGTGCCGACGTAGACCGGCAGCGAACCGCGCTGCGTGAGCGACGTGGTGACCAGGGAGAGCCGGTCCACGCTCCGCATCACGAAGTAGTACGCGTCCTGCGCGGTGAACGGCAGAAGGCGCGGTCGGCGGTCCCAGCCGAGGCGCCGCGTGAGCGGGAACAGCGCGAGACCCAGCAGCACCGCGCCGAGCGAGAGGAACAGGGCCGGCGCCAGACCGTGCCAGAGCGCCAAGTACCCGGGGTCCAGGGGCGAACCGTCGTAGCCGGGTGCCTTCGCGTCGTCCGCGTAGCCGTAGAGCACCACGGTGACCGCCGAGGCCAGCGGGCCCAGCACGAACGTGCCGAACGCGAGCWGCACCGGCGACACCAGGAACCCGAAGGGCGGGGTCGGCCATTCCGTATCGGGCATATAGGCGCCCGTGGCGTCCTTCTTCCGCCAGAACGCCCCCCAGAGGAAGCGCGCCCCGTATGCCGCAGTGAGAATGGATCCGAGGATCACGCCCACGAGCGCCACGATCCCCCACGGGGATCCGCGCTGCGCCTCGTCGAAGAAGGCGGCCAGGGTCGACTCCTTCGCGGCGAATCCGATCGTCGGGGGGATCCCCATCATGGAGCCGACGGCGAGGAAGCCGGTGATCGCGAGCAGCGGCGCCTGCCGGCCGACCCCGCTGATCTCGGTCACGTCACGCGTGGACAGCTGGCGGTCGATGACCCCGACGATGAGGAACAGGGCAGATTTGAACAGGGCGTGGCTGATCACGAGCGCGAGCCCGGCCAGCATCGCGTCCGGCGTCCCATAGCCGAGCACCACGGTGAAGAAGCCGAGCTGACTCACGGTGCCGAACGCGAGGATGCGCTTGAGGTCGGTCTCCCGCAGCGCCTGCACGCCGCCCAGCAGCATCGTGAACACGCCCAGGGTGATCGTGATCGGCCGCCAGGGGCCGGACAGCGCGAACACGGGCGCGAACCGCGCGATGAGGTAGATGCCCGCCTTCACCATGGCTGCGGCGTGCAGGTAGGCGCTCACCGGGGTGGGAGCTGCCATGGCGCCCGGCAGCCAGAAGTGGAACGGGAAGATCGCGGACTTGCTGAGCGCGCCGACGAGCAGCAGCACGATCGCCGCGTCGACCACCGGGCCGGTGGGCGCGATCTCCAGGATCCGCGACATGCTCGAGGTTCCGGCCTCCACGGCCAGGAACACCACCCCGATGAACATCGCGAGCCCGCCCAGCGTCGTCACCAGCAGCGCCTGCAGCGCGGCACGTCGGCTCGCACCGCGGCGGTGATAGTGCCCGATCAGCAGGTAGGAGAGGATGCTCGTCAGCTCCCAGAACATCACCAGCAGCACGAGGTCGTCGGTGGTCACCAGGCCGTACATCGCGCCGGCGAAGGCGAGCAGCACCGCCGCGAACTGGCCGATGCCCTCCTTCGAGCCGCGGAAGTACCAGCGGCAGTACAGCAGCACGAGCGCCCCGACGCCGGTGACGATGAGGGCGAGCAGCCAGCTCAGCTCGTCGAGCCGGAAGGAGAGGGACAGTCCCAGCTGCGGGATCCAGTCGATCGACTCCCGCGGGATCAGCGCGGAGTCATCGGATCCGGCGAGCACCTGGGGCGTCAGCGCGATCAGGTGCACGAACGCGGCCGCCGGCACGAGCGCCGCGACAGCGAAGGCACGGGCGCCGATCCATGAGACCAGAAGCGGCAGCAGCAGCGAGGCGACGGCGAACACGGCGAGGAGCGTCAGCATGGCGGTCTCCTCTGGCTCGTCGGTCTCTGCGGACTCAGCAGGTGAGCGTGCAGGTCGACACAGGCGGGCGGGTTCGGAGCCAGTTTACGTGCCGGATCCGGAATCGACCGCCGCCGTCGTCACGAAAGCGGCTGCGGAGCGGGCACGGGCCCGGTCGTGGTGCCCTCGCGGAATGTGCAGGTGAAGCGGATGGACGCGGCCTGCTCCCCCGCCAGCAGACGCGCGACGGCGTCTCCCGCGGCGCGTCCCTTCTCCACCGCGGGCTGCACGGCGGTGGTGAGCACGTGCTCGCCGAGCCCGTCCACGGCGATGCCGTCGAACCCCGCAATGCTGACATCCTCGGGCACGCGCAGACCCGCCTCTTCCGCAGCGCGGATGACGCCCGCGGCGAGGAGGTCGCTCTGAGCGATGACGGCGGTCGGTCGGGTCTGCGGATCCGCGAACAGGGTTCGCCCCGCGATGAGGCCCTCGTCGATGAGACTGCTGGCGGCGGACACTACGCGCGCGTCCGGGAACACCTCGAGGGTCGGCGACAGGCGCGCGCTCGTGACAGGGGTCGTGATCATCGCAATGCGCTCGGGCGTCGCATCGCCGCGCACCTTGTCCCCGTCTAACGGCAGCGTGACCACGGCGACATCCCTGTGGCCGAGCGCACGCAGGTGGTGCGCGATCTGCGCGGCAGCCTCGCCGTTGTCCAGCTCCATGCGGGGCACGTCGTCGCCGGCGTCGCCCTCGATCACCACCACGGGCAAGCCGCGGTTGCGCACCGCCTGCAGGGTCTCGCGCATGCGCGGGCTGCAGCCGATCAGCACGGCCGCGTCGATGGGCGCCGTGGCGAGGGTCGGCGCATCGGCCCCGGCCTCGGGGTCATCCCGCAGCAGCAGCACCCCGGCGCCGAGCGCGGCCAGGCCGTCGGTGAGCCCGTCCATGGTCGCGGTCTTGATCGGATCCAGGAAGGCCGTGCGCAGGTGCTCCTCGAGCGCCACGGCGACGATGCCGCTGCGCCCCCGCCGCAGCGAGGCGGCGCGGGGGTCGGGGCCGGTGTAGCCGAGCTCCGCGGCGACGGCGAGCACCCGCTCCCGGGTGGCGTCGGCGACCGGCGCCTTGCCGCTGAACACGACCGATGCCGTGGACGGGCTCACGCCTGCCGCACGCGCCACATCCGCGATCGTGGCGCGTCGACGCACCGCCGCAGCATCCGGATCCGAGCTCATGCCTCGACAATAACATCGTTGGGAACACAGAGATCGAATCGATTCGATACACTGACCGGATGGACACCGCCCTCACCCGCTCCCAGTTCGTGCGCTGGCGCGCCGCGATCTTCGCGATCTTCCTCGCCAGCGGTCTGTCGATCGCCACCTGGGCGTCGCGCGTGCCGGACATCAAGGCGGCGCTGCACATCGACAACGGCCAGATGGGCCTGCTACTGCTCGGCATGGGCATCTCGTCGATCATCGGCATCTCGACGAGCCCCGCCGTCATGGCGCGCACCGGCGCGCGCCTCGGCATGCTCGTCACGATGCTGAGCTTCGCGRYCGGCGTCGGCCTGGTGGGCCTGGGCACCAACGTGCTGGGCTCCGTGCCGGTCGTGGTGGCGGGCCTGGTGCTGTTCGGCCTCGGCAACGGATCGCTGGRCGTGATGATGAACGTCGAGGCGACCGCGATCGAGCAGCAGATGGGCAAGACGATCCTGCCGGTGTTCCACGCCTTCTTCAGCTTCGGCACGGTGATCGGCGCCGGGGTGGGAGCGCTCCTGGTGAACCTCGGCCTGAACGTCGCCGCGCACACCCTGATCATCGCCGTGATCATCGCCGTGCTCGCCTTCGCCTGCTGGATGAACGTGCCCAGTCGCGAAGCGGCGCTCGACCCGCAGCCCGAGGAGAAGCCGCACTGGCGCGAGCGGATGCACGTCGCGCTCGAGGCCTGGCGCGAGCCGCGCACCTACTTCCTCGGCATCGTGATGCTGGGCATGTCCTTCGCGGAGGGCGGCGCCAACGACTGGCTGGCCCTCGGTGTCTCCGAGGACCACCACGCGGGTCCTGCGCTCGGCGCCGCGGCCCTGGCCACGTTCTCCGTCGCGATGACCGTCGTGCGCCTGTTCGGCGGCCCGCTCGTCGACCGCTTCGGGCGCGTCGTGGTGCTGCGGGTGCTCGCGATCACCGCCGCCGCCGGCATCCTGCTGTTCATCCTGGCGCCGAGCACCCCGCTGGTGTTCGTGGCAGCGGCGCTGTGGGGCGTCGGCGCGTCGCTCGGCTTCCCGCTGGGCATGTCTGCCGCGGCCGACGACCCCGCCAAGGCCGCCGCGCGGGTGAGCGCTGCCGCGACGATCGGCTACATCGCCTTCCTCGGCGGGCCACCCGTGCTCGGCTTCATCAGCAACCACATCGGCCTGCTCAACACGCTCTTCATCCTGGTCGCGCTGGCGGCCCTCTCCGGCCTGTTCTCGGGCGCGGCCCGGCCGCTCCGCGAGGAGGAGAAGGTCTCCGCGGGCTGAGCCCACGCCCGTCTCGGCCGCTGCGGGCGGCGCGTCTGCAGGACCCCGGGACGCGCATCCGTGGATCCGTCCTGCCTCCGTCGCACGATCGTGCAGGTGTTGCGGCGCAGCGGGCTAGGCTCTTCGGGTGCGTCTCGTCATCGCCCGCTGCGCCGTGGACTACTCCGGCCGCCTCAACGCCCATCTGCCCCTCGCCACGCGTCTGCTCGTGCACAAGGGCGACGGCAGCCTGCTCGTGCACTCCGACGGCGGCAGCTACAAGCCGCTGAACTGGATGAGCCCGCCGTGCCGCCTCGAACCGGAGCAGCCGGGGGAGGAGGAGGCATCTGCCGGCGTCACCGAGGTCTGGCGGGTCACCCACCAGAAGACCGGTGACGCGCTGCGCGTGCAGATCTACGAGATCCTGCACGACTCGGCGCATGAGCTGGGCATCGATCCCGGCCTGCAGAAGGACGGCATCGAGGCGGACCTGCAGCGACTGCTCGCCGAGCAGGTGGAGCGGATCGCCGAGGGAGCCACCCTGGTGCGCCGGGAGTACCCGACCGCCATCGGCCCTGTCGATCTCATGGTGCGTGACGCGGACGGCGCCGCGATCGCCGTCGAGATCAAGCGCCGTGGCGACATCGACGGCGTGGAGCAGCTCACCCGCTATCTCGAGCTGCTCGGCAGGGATCCGCACCTCGCTCCCGTGCAGGGTGTGTTCGCCGCACAGGAGATCAAGCCGCAGGCGCGCGTGCTGGCCGAGGACCGGGGGATCCGGTGCCTCGTGCTCGACTATGAGGACATGAAGGGCATCGAGTCCGGCGTGCCGCGGCTGTTCTGATCCGGTATTCCCTGAAAGGCATAAACGTGGCCGCATCCCCCTACTCCTGCATCCTCTGGGACGTCGACGGCACGATAGCCGACGCATCCGCCGGCATCCTGCCGCGCCTGCTCGAGGTCTTCACATCCTTCGGGCTGCCCGAGCCCGACGCAGGCGCCCTGTCCCGCTGGATCGGACCGCCGATGTTCGAGTCCTTCCAGGAGCTCGCCGGGATGTCCGCAGAGGATGCGCACCGCGCCGTCCGCGAGTACCGCCGCCTCGCCGCGCGCGACGGCTACGCCGCGAGCGTGCGGATCTATCCGGGAGTGGCCGAGGCGCTGAAGACGGTGAAGGCCGCCGGCATCCCGCAGGCGACGGCCAGCTCGAAGCCGGAGAACCAGGTGCTCGCGATCCTCGAGCACTACGAGCTCATCGACGACTTCGTCGTGGTCGCCGGAGCCCTGCCCGACGCCGCGGGCCTGCACGACGGCAAGGAGGCGGTCCTCCGCCGSGCGCTSSGCCGKCTSRCCGASGCMGGCGTCGAYRTCAGCCGYCCCGTCCTGATCGGCGACCGCCTSCACGACATCGAGGGSGCSGCSCCKCTCGGCGTGCCCGTGATCTTCGTCACCTGGGGCTTCGGCGAGCCGGGCGAGTCGGCCGGCGCCGTCGCCGAGGTCGCGACCCCCGACGAGCTGCTGCGAATCCTCTTGCCCGCGGCCTGACCGGATCCGCCTGGTCATCCGCGAGACCGAACTTCCGTCCCGAGAGCGACGATCGAATCGTCGGTCTCGGGACGCAGCTTCGGTCTCATGGTCAAGCCGCGCACGTCGAAGCCCGCACAAAGAGAACTCCCCCGGTGCCGAAGCACCGGGGGAGTCTCAGAATTCCGTGTCGCTCAGAGCGGACGGATGTTCTCGGCCTGCAGGCCCTTGGGGCCCTGYGCCACATCGAACTCGACGCGCTGGTTCTCGTCGAGCGAGCGGTAGCCGGAGGATGCAATGGCGGAGTAGTGCGCGAACACGTCAGCTCCACCGTCGTCGGGGGAGATGAAGCCGAAGCCCTTCTCCGAGTTGAACCACTTAACCGTGCCCTGAGTCATGTACTGCCTTCTTGCTTGGGCTTACGCCGGCGCAAACGCGTCGACGATGCTAACGCTATCCGAGTCGACCCGCATCGCAACACCCCGGATGACAAGGTGACGAAAATGTTGCACGTCTGCGCGACCGCCGGATCCGACCGTCCGCCGCCGGAATCGCCTGTCACGACGGCACAGCGCCGGGAAATGGAGCGGGTCCCCACCGCGGGGGGAGCGATGGGGACCCAGGACGACCGGAGGGTGCGTCTGAGATCAGCATAACCCATCTTCTGAGATTTTGTCCCCCAAAAGGGGGACAAATCTGCCTCACGGGGATATCATCTCAATACATCGGAATACTGGGGACGAAGCGGCCCCCCCGGGGGATCCATTGGGGACTGGATGCGCCGAGGGGGCCATTGCACGCACTGACCGCCGGTCTCTGGGGAAGACCTTTCCACCTTCGCTGGGGACGTCAGGCGGGAGCGGCCGTCTTCACGTGCGCGCGGTCCACATTAGGCGAGGCCGCGCACCCTGTCCAGAACGGACGGGCGCGCCGATCGGAAAACGCTCTCAATCGTTCAGAGAGCGCCATTCTTCGGCGAGAATCCCGTAGTTCATGCCGTCCATCCACTCTCCGCTGCGGTGCAGCGCCGTACGACGGCTGTGCTCTTCGCGCCGCATTCCCAGCCGCTCCATCATCCGCCACGACGCCTGGTTCGCGGCGAAGCAGCCCGCGCTGACCCGGCGCAGCCCCAGCACGGTGAAACACGCGGCCATCACTGCACGGACCGCCTCGGTCGCGTAGCCGCGGCCCTGCTGCGCGGGACCCATCGCCCAGCCGAGCTCCGCCTGCACGCCCGCAGCCTGCGCACGAACCTCGGCCTGCGACCAGGCGTCCTCGACGCGCACCATGATGTCGCCGATCACGCCAGTGCCCGGCAGTTCCACGAGCAGGGTGATCGCGAGTCGCTCCGGATCCGTGAAGTGCGCGCGGAACTCCTCGGCATCTGCGGGCGCGGTGGTCAGCCACCGGGACACCTCGTCGAGGCGGCGATAGCGCCACACCGCGTCGGAGTCGGCCGGCGTGCTCGCCCGCACGATCAGGCGCTCGGTGCGCAGGGGGAGGGCGAGACGTTCCAGAGCGGAGGAGGTCATGCCTCCAGGCTAGAGTCCGGATCCGACATCCGTGCGGCGCGCACGTCGACGAGTCCGTCCAGGGCCTGCAGCAGACGAGCGGCGCCCGGCCGGTCCGGGGTCGCGCGGGTGTGCACCAGCACGTTCATCGCGGCGAGCACGAGCGACACCGCACGCACGGCCTCGTCGTGGTCGGCCGCCCGTCGCTCGGCGAGTTCGATGAGCTGCTCGCGCACGGATCCCATCCATTGCGAGAAGGCGGGCAGCAGCTCGGGCCGGCGCATGAGCAGCTGCTTGATCCGATGCCGGTCCATGCCCTCGTCCATCGACGAGCCGACGACCTCGCACAGCGCCGGCACGAGCTCACCACGAGCATGCAGGAAGCGCGTCACCACGTCATCGGCGGCGCCGGACTCCGGCAGCTTCAGGGCCGCCGCCGCCTTCGAGGGGAAGTAGTTGAAGAAGGTGCGCGGTGAGACATCGACGGCTTCGCAGATCTGCTCGATCGTGGTGCCGTCCAGGCCCTGCTCCTCGACCAGATGCAGCGCCGCCTCGTGCAGCGCCTGCCGGGTCTGCTGCTTCTTGCGCTCGCGCCGGCCCTCACCGACGCGCTCGCTCGCGGCACCCCGGCCGTCGACGGTCTCGATCATGCTCCTCATCCTTCCCGACGGGAGGGCCGGAACGGGAATCCGCCCGTTCCGGCCCGTCCGCTCAGGCCTGCTGGGTCCTGATGGTGCCGGTCTCGCTGACACCGGCGGCATCGGCCTGCTCCTGCAGCGCGGAGCGCGTGCGGAGCGGGGGAGCCTTGAAGAACCAGGTCAGCACGAAGGCGAGCATGAGCACGCCGAACCCGACCCAGTAGATGACGTCGATCGCCTTCGTGAAGCCGACCATGAACGGCTTGGTGAGCACCGGGTCGGCCCCGTTCAGGAACGACGTGTCGCTCACCGCGCTGCTGGATCCGCTCGACGTCTTCGAGGACGCCTTGTTCAGCTCCTTGACGATGTTCGGCACGAGCTGGTCGACCCAGTAGCTGCGCTGGTCCTTGTTCGACCAGTCCACGACGACCTTGCCGTCCTGCACGGCCGCATGCGCCTTGTCGGCGACCGCCTGCAGGGCCGCGGCCTCAGCGGCCGGAGTCGCCTCCGCCACCTTCTGGGCGATCACGGTCTGCGCCGCAGCCGCCGGGAGCTGGCCCGCCGCGACTGCCTGGTTCACGCCGTCAGTGACCTTCTGCGTCACAGCCTGGCCCGCCGCGGTCTTCGCCGCAGCCGCGCCCTTGTCGAGCTGTGCCTGGATGTTCTGCTCGAGCGGACCCGTGATCGGCGTCCACAGCTGCTTCATGACCGCCTTGTTCTGCTCCTTGCCCGCGACGGCGGGATCCAGAGCTCCGTTCAGCGCGGCCGTCAGCGTCGGCTTGTCGGCCATGCTGTGCGTGATGTTCAGCGGCAGCAGGGTGAACAGGATGGAGAGCATGATCGCGGTGCCCAGCGTTCCACCGATCTGGCGGAAGAAGGTCGCGGCGCTCGTGGCCACACCCATGTCCCTGGCCTCGACGGCGTTCTGGCTCGCCATGACCAGCGACTGCATGAGCTGGCCGAGGCCGAGGCCGACCACGAACATGCCGATCATCATGAACCACACGGGAGTGTTCGAGGAGACGAAGGTCAACAGCAGGAAGCCGAGGGCCATGATCAGCGTGCCGGTGCGCGGGAAGATGCCGTACTTGCCGGTACGCGAGGTGATCTGTCCTGCCGCCATCGACGAGCCCATGAGGCCGACCACCATCGGCAGCATTGCGAATCCGGACTCGGTCGGCGTGAGTCCGCCGACGATCTGCATGTACAGCGGGATGGTCATCATGGCACCGAACATGCCGAAGCCGACGAGCACGCCGATGCCGGTCGCCCAGGAGAACGGGCGCGAGTGGAACAGCCGGATCGGGATGATCGCATTGTCCTTCATCGCGATCTCGATCAGCACGAAGGCGATCACGCCGAGGCCGCCGATCACGTAGCAGGCGATCGCGCCGAACGAGGCCCAGCCCCACTCACGGCCCTGCTCGGCGACGAGCAGCAGCGGCACGAGCGCCACGATCACAGCCGTCGCGCCCCACCAGTCGATCCGCGGATTCTTGTGCTTGCCGACCTTCGGGAGGTGCAGGAACGCGAGCACCATGCCGAGCGCGATCAGGCCGATCGGCAGGTTGATGAGGAACACCCAGCGCCATCCGGAGATCCAGAGGATCTCGTTGGCACCCGCGAACAGGCCGCCGACGAGCGGGCCGATCAGCGAGGAGATGCCGAAGACGGCGAAGAAGTACCCCTGGTACTTCGCCCGTTCGCGCGGCGCGAGGATGTCGGCCATGATCGCGAGCGGCAGCGACATCAGCGCGCCCGCGCCGATGCCCTGGACGCCTCGGAACGCCGCGAGCATCAGCATCGACGACGAGAACGTGGCCAGGATGGAGCCGAGGATGAACACCGAGATGCCGAAGATGAACAGCGGYCGGCGACCGAAGATGTCGCTGAGCTTGCCGTAGATCGGCACCGAGATCGTCGACGTGATCAGGTACGCCGTGGTGACCCAGGCCTGCTGGTCGAGACCGTGCAGGTCATCGCCGATCGTGCGGATCGCGGTGCCGACGATCGTCTGATCGAGAGACGACAGGAACATGCCGGCCATGAGGCCGTAGATGACGAGCAGGATCTGCTTGTGCGTCATGATCGGGGCGTTCTGCGAGCGCTCGGCGCGCGTCGCCCCTGTTGTTGCTGTGGCGGTGGACATGGAGTCCCTTTCACGTGAATCGAGGACACCGTCGCCCGTCGTCGACACCCGTCGCTTCGAGCGCCGACGTTGGCGGCAAGAATTTTGCAGCCCTGCAAGATTACACGAAAGGAAAGGTTGCGCAAACGCAGAATCGCTATGAGGTTGCTGGATCTGCGCGGCGGGGCGCTTCGACAGGCTCAGCGACCGCGGGGTCAGGCGGGGTCGCGGAGGAGAGCGCCGCGAGCGGCCACCAGTTGCTCCACGCCCTCCAGCAGCCGCGCGGCGCCCGGCCGCTCGCCGCCCGCGATGCCGTCGTGCATGATCACGCTGAGCGCCGCCATCGTCAGCGCGACCGCGGCCATCGCCTCCTCGTCATCCGCGCGCTCGCGCACCAGCGCGAAGTACTGCTCGCGCACGCTTCCCATCCACTGCGCGAACGCGGGCATCAGCTCGGGGCGGCGCAGCACCAGCGCCTTCATGCGCTTGCGCTGCTGCGCGTCATCCATCGAGGCGCCGATGAGCTCGCACAGCGCCGGAACCAGCTCGCCCTCGGCCGCGCGGAAGGCGGCGGCGCCCTCAGGGGAGATCCCGGAGTCCGGCAGATCCAGCGCAGCGGCGGCCTTGGACGGGAAGTAGTTGAAGAAGGTGCGCGGCGAGACGTCCACCGTCTCGCAGATCTGCTCGACCGTGGTGCCGTCGAGGCCCTGCTCATCCACCAGCTGCAGCGCCGCCTCGTGCAGCGCCAGACGCGTCTGCTGCTTCTTGCGCTCGCGGCGCCCGCAGTTCTCCGCGTGCGGATCCGCGGCCGGTTCTTCGTTGCTCGTCATCTCTGTCTCCTCGAGAGCCCGGGCGGGGTTCCGCTCCGGTTCTCGTCGGGCTCTGCTCAGGCCTTGTGGGTCCTGATGCTTCCGGTCTCGGTCATGCCGACCTTGTCGGCCCGTTCCTGCAGGGCGGAGCGGGCGCGCAGCGGCGGAACCTTGAAGAACCAGGTCAGCACGAACGCGAGCAGGATCACGCCGAGGCCGACCCAGTACAGCGTCACGAGCCCCTGGATGAAGCCGATCTTGAACGGCTTGCTGAGCGCSGCGTCCGCCCCSGTCAGGAASGASGTGTCGTTCACCGCRGTGCCGGAGGAACCGGATCCGGAGGCGTCGTTCTCCTTTTTCTTGATCTGGTCCTGCAGCGTCGGCACCAGCTGGTCGACCCAGTAGGTGCGCTGGTCGTGGTCGGCCCAGTCGACCGCGACCGTGTCGCCCTGCACAGAGGCGTGCGCCTTCTCCGCGGCCGTGTTCAGCACCTGCTGGTGCGCGGAGGCCTCGGCGGCAGGCGTCGCCTCGGCGACCTTCTGCGCGATCACGGCGGGGGCGGCCTCAGCGGGCAACTGACCCGCGGCGACGGCCTGGTCCACGCCCGCGGTCACGGCGGTGGTGACGGCGTCGCGGGCCGCGGACTTGGCCTTCGCGTCACCCTCCGCCACGCCCTTGTCGAGCTGCGCCTGAACGCCCTCGGTCAGCGGACCGGCGACTCCGCTCCACTGCTGCTTCATGATCGCCGCGTTCTCGCTCTTGGACGACGTCGCCGGATCCAGCGCGGCGTAGAGCGCCGCGGTCAGGTTGGCCTTGTCCTCGGTTGCGTGCAGGATGTTGGTCGGCAGCATCGAGAACAGCACCGACAGCATGACGGCCGTGCCCAGCGTTCCGCCGATCTGGCGGAAGAACGTGGCAGCGCTCGAGGCGACGCCCATCTCGTGCGGGTCGACCGAGTTCTGGCTCGCGAGCGTCAGCGGCTGCATGAGCTGGCCGAGACCGAGACCGAGCACGAACATGCCGGCGAAGATCTGCCACAGAGGCGTCTCGTAGCGGATGAGCGTGAGGGAGAGGAAGCCGACGGCGGTGAAGAGCGTGCCGAGGACCGGGAAGATGCGGTACCTGCCGGTGCGTGCGGTGATCTGTCCCGAGACCAGCGACGCGATGATGAGGCCGAGGATCAGCGGCAGCATCGACAGTCCCGACTCGGTCGGGTTCATGCCGACGACGATCTGCATGTACAGCGGGATCGTCATCATGGCGCCGAACATCGCGAAGCCCACGAGGACGCCCAGCACCGTGGCCATCGCGAACGTGCCGGAGCGGAACAGCTTCAGCGGGATGATCGCGTCCTCCTTCATGAGGGCTTCGATCACGATGAACGCCACGAGGCCGAGCCCGCCGATCGCGTAGCAGGCGATCGCGGCGACCGAGTCCCAGCCCCAGGTGCGGCCCTGCTCGACGACGATGAGCAGCGGCACGAGCGCGACGATCACGGCGGCGGCGCCCCACCAGTCGATGCGCGGGCCCTTGTGCTTGCCGACCTTGGGCAGGTGCAGGAACGTGATCACCATGAACAGGGCGAACAGGCCCAGCGGGATGTTGATGAGGAAGGTCCAGCGCCAGCCGTCGATCCAGAGGATCTCCTTCGCACCGGCGAAGAGACCGCCGACCAGCGGGCCGATCACGGTCGCGATGCCGAACACCGCGAAGAAGTAGCCCTGATATTTGGCGCGCTCACGCGGGGCGAGGATGTCGCCCATGATCGCGAGGGGGAGCGCCATGAGGGCACCGGCGCCGATGCCCTGGAACGCGCGGAACGCGGCCAGCATCATCATCGAGGTCGAGAACGCGGAGAGCGTGGAGCCCAGGATGAAGATGACGATGCCGAGGATGAACAGCGGGCGGCGGCCGAAGATGTCGCTGAGCTTGCCGTAGATCGGCACGGCGATGGTCGACGTGATGAGGAACGCGGTCGTCACCCAGGCCTGCTGGTCGAGGCCGTGCAGGTCGTCACCGATCGTGCGGATCGCGGTGCCGAACACGGTCTGCGCGAGCGACGACAGGAACATGCCGCTCATCAGGCCGTAGATCACCAGCATGATCTGCTTGTGGGTCATGATCGGCTTCGGCGCGTGCGCGATGGGCGCCTCGACCGTCGTGACGGTGTCGGTGGCGGTTGCCATACAGGTCCTTCCAGGAGAACGGGGGATGGAGCGGTGCGGATCCTGCCCGCGGACTTCATCGATCGACGCGAGCGCCGACGCCGGCGCAAAACTTGCAACCCTGCAATGTTACACCTTTGCAAGCTTTCCTGCACGCACGGATTCGGATCCGTTGTGCCGGGCCGGTTGTCGGAGGCTTCGGCGACGATGGAGGCATGACGGACGGCTACGACCCCGGGTTCCTCGCGACGACTGTGCCTCTTCCTCGCCCTGGTCACCAGGTGCGCGAACTCGCGTACCCGCGATTCACCGTGCTGCTGGACCCCGAGCGTCGGCTGGCAGCGTCGACCGGCGTGAACATCGACGGTGCGACCTTGCGCGACTTGCCGCGCACGGGCGAGTGGCGGCTCGATCCGCGGGTCGGCGAGGATGAGCAGACCGGCCCGGCCGTCTACGCCCGCAACGACCTCGATCGTGGTCATCTGGTGCGCCGGCGAGATCCGGGCTGGGGCGAGACCGGTGACGCGCGCGCGGCGATGGAGGCCACCTTCGTCTACCCCAACGCGGCGCCGCAGGCCGCGAACTTCAACCAGGGACCGGAGCTCTGGCTGGGCCTCGAGGACCATGTGCTGACCTATGCGGAGGCGACGGCGCAGCGCCTCTCGGTGTTCACGGCGCCGGTCCTGGCCGAGGATGACCCGCCCTACCGCGGCATCCGGATCCCGCTGCGCTTCTGGAAGATCGCAGCGTGGGACACGGCGGGTTCGCTCGCGGCGGCGGGATTCGTGCTCGATCAGTCCGACCTGGTCGACACCAGGGACGGCCTGCTCGCGACGGCGCCGCTCGGCGGGTTCCGCACGTTCCAGGTGCCGGTCTCCGAGATCGCGACCCTCGCCGGCGTCGACGTCGGGCCTCTGGAGTCCGCCGACGTGCTCGCGACGCGGACGGTCCGCCCGGGCGAGTGGCGTCTGCTCCACGCGCTCGACGACGTCGTGGTCTGACCAACCCGACCGCGGACGGAAACGGGCGGACGGAACATCCGCCCGCCGAGGCGATCAGCCGGCCACGCGCTCCCGTGCGGCGCGAAGAATGCGGAACCAGGTGCGTCTGCTCACGTTGAGCGCCATGAGGCACTCCTCCTCGCTCGTGCGCGTGCCGAGGTGGACGAGCTCGAGCGCCCGCCGTTGACGACGGTCCTCCGCGCCCGCTCCGAACACCTCGTCGAGCCGGGCGGTGAGTGCGGCGATCCGCACGGGGTCGTCGTCTTCGGCGAGAAGCAGACCGGCGTCGATCGAGCGCGGCACGAACCCGAGTTCGCCGAGCACCATCGCCTCCACGTTGCCGATCGCCCCGAACGGGCGGAAGTCGCTCAGCGCCACGGGCCGCGGAAGGGGACCSGKGACCTCGCTSGCGATGCTCGMSGGSACRGGCGGTCGSCGATCCGGCKCGGGGTAGTGGATCAACATCGACTGCATGTCGCCGACGCCGTGCTGCAGCATGAAGGCGCCGCTGCCGAGCCGCGCCGCCTCCGCCGCGTCGCGCGCAGGACCGTCGGCGAAGAGCACGACGCCGGCGAATGACCGAGCCGGATCCGCGTCTGTGCGTTCCGCGGCGAGCGCCAGGCTCCTCGCGATGGCGCCGGGCGCCGGCCCCGAGTCCCGTTCATGCGACCTCCGCGGATCCGGCTGCCTCATCGGCGCGGCGGTGTGCGCAAGCTCCCGCACCGCGACGAAACGCGTCACCATCACGGCCTCGCCGTCGCGGCGGCGGATCAACAGCAGGCCCTCAGGCCGCTGCAACCAGTCGAGCACCTCACCCCAGTCCGCGCCGTCGTCGAAGCCATGGTGGCGCCCGAAACGCTCGAGCTCACCCGGGTGCAGGCGATTGTCGGCGTAGTACTCGTCGCTGGGATCGTTGCCGATCGCGGCCCGCAACTCGGCGCTCTCCAGCAGCCGGGAGAGCCGCAGCAGCGCCCCCATGTCGCCGAGCCTCGCACGCGTGGCGAGGTGCTCGGCGATGCGCCGCGAAAGCGCGGCCGCCCGCGCCGGGGCCGTGCTGCGCAGGTGTTCGCGGATCGACGCGGCGAGGACCGCATGCAGCGCGATGTCGTCTCCGAGACGCTCCACGACGGGCAGTGCGGCGAGGCGCCGCAGGCCGTCGCGAGTGGCCTGCCCGGGAAGGGCGGCGCTCAGCAGGCGAGCGTCGACAGTGCGGGCGAGAGCAGCGACCTCGAGAACGTCGCGGGATACGTCGAGGATCGGCTGTCCGACGAGCCACTGCGTCAGCCGCTGCTCGAGCGCGGCTGAGCTCGGGCCGTCGGTGCGACCTGCGGGAGCGCTGGCGGCGACCGTCAGGGCGAGCGGGGATCCCTGCGCCCACTCCACGATCTCCGCGACCTGCGCCTCATCCATTCCCCGCGAGCGCAGCAGCTCGGCGGAGTCCTCGTCGGTGAGGGGGCGCAGCGGCAGTCCGACGACGATCGCGTCCAGCCCCGCGGTGCGCCACGACGGGGAGGGTCCCTTGCGGCCCGCGACCAGAAGGCAGCTGGTGTCGGCGAGCTCGTCCAGCAGCCGGTCGCGCAGCACGTCGAGGCGCGGACCGAGTGCATCCGCCTCGTCGATCACGACACATCGCCGCACGGCGCCACCGGACATGACGACCTCGACCGCGTGCTCGAGTTCGGGCGGCAGGGTGCGTGCATCGATCCGCGACGTGCGCAGTCCCCGGCGATCCGCGAGCGCGGCGGCGGCCCGCAGCAATGTCGATTTGCCGATGCCGCCGGGTCCGTGCACGAACAGGATCCGGCTCGGCGTGTCAGGGTCGAGCAGGTCCGCGACCGTCGCCATCTCCGGATCCCGGCCGACGAAGCGCGCGGCGTCGGATTCCTCTGCAGCGGCGCGCAACGACCGTGGTCTCACGGGACGAACGTAGTGGACGGGCGCACGCGTGCGGAAGGCCTGGACGACACAGGCTTCGAGGGCAGGTGGCCGAGTGCGCGGCGCACGCTCAGCCCGGTCGTCGTCAGCCGCGTCCTGGGTCGCGTCGCCGTGACCGCTGAGCTCCACGATGTCCGTCAGCCCCGCGGCCCGACGGCGCCTCGCCCCTCAACCCCGTCTTCGACGACGGCCTCGCAGCAGCCCGGCTCCGGCCAGTAGCGCGAGCGCACCGATGACCACCGCCGCGACCGGGAGCGCCGCCCCGGTGCCCGGCAGGTCACCGCCTCCGTGATCTGCCTGTGCCGGGAGGGAGGGAACGGGCGTCTGCGGCGACGACGGTTCCGGACTCGGGCTCGGTCCGGAGTCGAGTGCGCGTGTGATGAGGATCGTCACGGATGCCGGAGAGACGACCGTGCGCGTCCCGGGGGCGGGGGTCAGCGCGACAGTCAGCACGTGCCCCTGTTCTGCTGAGGCGGCCGCAGTCAGCAAGGCCGTCGGGACCGTGATGGTGCCGTGGCCGCCGCCCTCACGGCCGCCCGCGAGGGTCACGGTTCCGGCGGAGGCGGTGTAGTCGGTTCCCGCCCGGGCGGTGGCATCGACGGTGTGCCACTCCACGGCGACCGACTCGTCGGCCGGTACGAGCGGCGAGGCGATCTCGATCGCGGCCGTGTCGCCGGCGGCGACGACGACGCTGCGGGCCCGTAGCGTGACCGGGTCGTCGTCGGCGATCGTCAGGGATCCGGTCACGGGGAGGATCACGGATGCGACATCCGGAGCGACTGGGGCCGCGGTCAGCGTCAGAGCACGGTTCGGCTGGGGCACGGTGTTGCCGAGCAGCACGAGCGGCGCGGTTGCAGTCGTGCTGCCGGCCGGCACCGGAACCGTGACGTCGAGCGGCTTGTAGTCGGTTCCCGCGGTCGCCGTGCCGTCGGCGGCGGTCACGCGCACGCGGAGATCCACCGCTGCCGGCCGGGAGAGCCGGACCGTCACGGGCGCCGCGGTCAGAGCGTCGTCGCCCTCTGCGATCGAGGAGGGTTCGAGAGAGAGCTCGGGAGCCGGATCCGCGTCGGTGATCGTGATGTCGGCGACGTCCTCGCCGAGGATCGCGTTCGCGGACACTCCGGTGAGCATCACGGGTGCGTGCCGATCCGCACCCCACACGCCATCGGGTGCGGGCAGCGTCAGCGGGAGGTCGACGCGGGTCTGGCCGGCGGGCACGGTGACATCGCCAGTCGCGTCGCCGAAGCGCCAGGACACGACGAGATCACCCGACGCGGGCCGGTCCAGCACCACGCCGGCCGTGGCTGCGCCGCCCTCAGGACCCGTGGCGCCCGACGCCGACACCCTCACGTCGGGCTGCGGCGGCACCCATCCCGACGCGGCCACCGTGGCCGAGGGGAGCACCAGCGCATACCCGTCCCACGTGGCCAGGCTGCTCTGCAGCACGAAACCGTCGATCAGCGCAGGCGCCGGGGTGCCCCAACCACCCTGCCCGGGGTGGCCGGACGACCCCGCGGTTCCCTCACCCCAGGTGAGCAGTGTGCCATCGGCGCGGCGGAGGTGCATCGTCGGCCACGTCGTCTCCAGATCCACCGCCGCGGCCCCCGGCGGGAGTGGCGCCTCGAACAGCTTCCAGCCGGGGCAGGTCTGAGGCGTGCAGCCATCGAGGTCGAGAGCGAGTCCGGTCGACGCCTTGACCCAGAGCTTTCCGGATGCCGTGACGACCCAGAATTCGTCGGAGCTCTGCGTCACTGCAACGTCCACCGCCGGATCCGCAGGTCCGAAGTCGCCGAACGGGACCACCTGGTTGCTGGGCGCCTGCGCGGGGCCCGGCATGTCCGCCCCGCAGGCCAGGACGCGCCCGTCCGCGAGCCGGAACATCGCGGCGCCGTCGTTGTTGCTGCCGCCGATGGCCTGCACGAGTCCCGGCAGCGCCGCCGTCAAGGCCGGCTCAACCACCGCGGTGTAGCTGATCGGCCGATACCCCGGGGTCCCCGCGCACTGCCGCCGACCCCACTGCAGCAGGGTCCCGTCGGCCTGCTGCGCCAGCCCCGCCCCGCCGAGGTTCCACACCTTCACCACGTTGCTCAGCGGATCCGGCGCCCCGTCACCGTCGGTGTCGGGGCCGAGCACGTAGTCCGGGTAGTTGCGGCAGTTCAGGGCCGCTCCGGCACCGAGCTGCCCGTCGGTCGTCGCGTTTCCCTCGCAGCCCACCGACGCGACATGACCGTCGGAGAGCAGCAGGAACACGGCCGGCACCAGATAGGTGGTCTCGGTGATCGCCGTCACGCCGCCGAGCTCCCCGGACTCGCTGCCGAGGCCGTACATCGGTCCGTAGTTCGTGCCGGGGCGCCGGGTGATGGACCCGTTGCCGTCACCCCACCCCCACACCGTGCCGTCGCTGCGCAATGCGTTGCCCCCCACCATGAAGCCCGAGATCTGCACCGCGTCCGTGATTCCCATCGGTGCGGGGACATCGGCGGCTCCGCCCCGCGCGTTACCGCGGTAGTCGCCCCAGGTCCACACCTCACCGCCCGTCCCGAGATTCGCGGGCTGGTCGGCGGTCGCGGTGTTGCAGTCGTCGTCCCGGCCGTTGTACAGCACCTCGCCCTGCCCCGGATGCACGGACGCATCATGGTCGTCGCAGTCGGCGACCGCGTTGTCCGCCCAGCCGTCGTGGTCCCGGTCGGGGTCGTTCACCTGCCAGCGCCAGGCCTGCTCGGCGATGTTTCCGGGATGCGGATCCTGCACCTGCACGCTCACCGTATGCGGCCCGCGATCGCCACCCGCCGGGGTGAGCGTCAGTGTCGGCCCGTTCCCGGTCTGCACGGCGCCGTCGACGAACCAGTCGTAGCGCAGGGCCTCACCCTCGGGGTCGTTCGCCTGCACGGTGAAGGTCTGCTCGTCRCCCACTGCCGTGGTGGCGTAGGCGCGCCCGTCGATCCCTGCCGGATCGAAGCCGTCGATCCGCGGAGCGCCGTTCGCCGCTGTCACGTGGACCAGCGCGTGCGCGGTGACCGCCGGGCCGTCGCCGACCGTTGCCTTCGCCGCGACGAACCGATGGCCCGCGATGGCGAACGTCACCGTTGCGGACGCCCCGGTCGCATCGTCGAATGCGCCGTCRCCGTCCAGATCCCAGCTCACCGTCGCACCCAGGTTCGCGCTCGCGGCCAGGGTCACAGGCGCACCGACCGTCGCTCCCGTCGCACCCGTCAGACGCAGGGTCGGCGTGGTGGCGGATCCGACGATTCCGTCAGCCAGCTGTCGCAGCGTCGTCGCCGTGCTGCGCAGCTGGTCGGACTCGGCGCTCTGCTCGTTCACGACGGCGCTCACCGGACCGAGGTTCGACAGCGGCGCGCAGTTCAGGCCGCCAGGAACGATGCCGTTCGCGCGCACCTCGTCGAGCCACGCGGATCGGGCCGAACCCGCGTTGCCCCAGTTGCGCAGGGCCTGGTTCTCGGTAGGGGTGATCCCGCTGCCGTTCGCCCCGTTCAGCCCGCCGAGCAGGCGCCGCGCGTCGGCGCATTCGTCCTGCGTGATTGCGGTGAGGTCGGGGATCGCGGTCTGCACCGCGTCGAACCACCCCTGCATCAGCGCGGCGGTGACGGGTGCGGCGTCCGCAATGGTGTCGGCCAGATTCGCCGCAGAGCGTGCCTGGGCCACGGCCGCCGCGGTATCGCCCGCGGCCTGGGCGCCCTGATAGCGCTCTAGCGCGGCCAGCAGTGCGGTCCGCATCAGCTGCTCACGTTCCAGTGCGGTCGCGAACTCGCTCAGCCGGTCGAAGACCGGACCGTCGCCCTGGGTCTGCGGGATCGGCAGGTCGGGCTGCACCGCCGAGGACGCGGAGGTGTAGTCGGTGCGCGGGGGGTCGGCATAGATCCCGAAGAACGTCTTGGCTTGGTTCGCGATGAGGTTCTTGGCCCCGGACGTGACGAAGGTGCGCACCGGGGATCCGTCCAGCCCCCAGTACGAGGAGATCAAACCGAAGCAGGCACCGGCGTCGTCGCCATGGCATCGGGCGGCATCCTTGATCCGCCCGGTCTGTTCGATCCAGGTGGAGATCGCCGGGGAGTCCACCCAGATGTTGACGACTTCCAGGCAGCCGTGCAGCGCGTCCTCCAGTTCTTCGCCGTGCTCGAATGCGGCGGTGCCGCAGCCGGCAGCCTTGTCGACGTTCAGGAGGGTGTCGAACAGCTTCGCGATCTCCTGCCAGTTGCCCCATTGGGTGCGGGCATTGTTCTTCAGCTCCAGGATGGACTGATCGATCGCGGGCAGGACAGGCGGGAATGCGACGCTGATCGTGTCGCTCAGGAGCGTGTCGGACGCGGCGTTGAAGACACCGTTCTGGCAGGTGTCGACGACGATCGAGTACTCCCCCTCCGGC
Source organism: Microbacterium sp. 01T413_2 (assembly GCF_056398985.1). NCBI lineage: Bacteria > Bacillati > Actinomycetota > Actinomycetes > Micrococcales > Microbacteriaceae > Microbacterium > Microbacterium sp. 01T413_2. The sequence goes on along the minus strand of NZ_JBFTQL010000006.1, from coordinate 40,675 downwards.
AGGGATCCGCTGGGCTGGGTGATCGCGAGGATCTCGTCCACGAACGTACCCCCCGCCTGCACGATCGTGGTGGGCGTGCCGGAGGCGTCGCTCAGCGCGTCGCCGTCGGAGGGTTCATGGTTCGCGGCGACGACGTAGACGTCCGCCGCCGGGTAGACGAAATCATCGATCCCGCCGGCGTTCGCCGGCGCCGAGCAGTTGTTGAAGTACCGCAGCCGCCCGTCGATGCGCAGCACATCGTTCGGCCCCAGAGTGGCGTGCGCCTCGCCGCTGCTGAAGCGGATCGAATCCTCATCGGCGTGCGCGGGGGAGGACGGTACGACCACGATGCCGGTGACGATCGCCGCCAGCAGCAGCGCCACTCCAGTCGATCGAGCGCTCTGCCTGCTTCGCCCCGTCACTCGCCCTCGTTCCCGTTCGTCGCACGTCCCGCCGCATCGCCGGATCCCGGGTCCGGCGATGCCCCGCACCCCACTCGATGCGTTCCCGAGCGCCGATCCAGGGCACGACAGACGTTAGCGGCGCGACTCGGGGCGCGTCAGTGTCACCACGGTGCCATGGTTATCCACAGGCGCCGGAACGGGCTGCGCGGACCATCACTGTGTACCGGATGGCCGCCATCGCGCTCCCGCGATGCCCTCTCGCCCGCTGATCCGGGCTGTGCGCCCTCAGCCCGCCGGCAGGTGGTCGCAGTCCGGGGTCGGTGCCTTTCCGTCCCAGCGGTCCAGGGTCCACTGCTCGAGCTGCGGCGTGAGCGGCGAGTCGGGCCCCACGAGCTCCACGTGCCCGAGCCCCGGGTAGGTGCGGTAGTCGACGGGGATGCCGGCATCGCAGCGAGCCTTGACCCACTCGTCCTGGATCACGGGCTTCACGAGCGGATCCGCCAGACCCTGGGCGACCAGCAGGGGAGCAGGGAACGGCCCCGTGGGCTCCTGCTCCTTGAGCTTGTCACCGAAGGGCCCCGCCAGCAGCGCGTTCGGGAAGATCTGGTTCGGCACCTGACTGCCGCGCAGGATCGCCGCAAGGCCGTCGTGCCCGTTGAAGCAGAGTCCACCGATGCGTTCCACGGGACCTGCGGATCCGGGCGTGAGGTTCTTCTCGACGTCGAGATCCGGGAACACCTTGTCCCAGGTCGCAGCGATGTACGCCGAGACCGTCTTGCCCGCCGTCTCCGACTTGATGGCCTCGGCGAGCGCGTACAGGTTCGAGGCCGGCGCGAACGCGGCGACGCCCTTGACCGTGAACTCCGGGGCGTACGACGCGGCGATCTGACCCGTCCACAGCGATCCCTGACCGCCCTGCGAGTGGCCCCAGATCACCGTGTCGGTGGAGACCTTGAGCTCGCTGAAGCCGAGCACGGCCTTGGACGCGTCCCACACGTTGCGCGCCTCCGCGTCGCCCACGAGGTAGGGATGCGGGCCCTTCGTGCCCAGACCGATGTAGTCGCTGGTCACGGCGACCCAGCCGTGCTTCGTGACCATGTCGACCATCGCCGTTCCCGCGCCGTCGGCGAACGGCTCGGCGCTGAGCGAGGGCGCGCAGCCGGGGACGACGCCGACCGTGCCATGCGAGACGGTGAGCAGGGGGAGTGGATCCGGTCCGGGATCCGCCGGTGCGAGCACGGTGCCGCTCGAGACCGCCGGGGATCCGTCGGGGTTGGTTGTCGTATAGAGGATCCGCCAGGCCTTCGCCCCAGCCGGCACGCCGACGGTCATCGGTGCGGAGCGGATCAGGGTGCCGGCCTGCGCCGGCACGTCGGCGGGCGGGGTGTAGAACGCGTCCGGCACCGGCAGCGGGGTGCCGCCGAGCAGCGCGCCGCTGCCCGCGGCGAGCGCGACCGCGAGCACGAGGGCGACGCTCGCCCCGATCGTGCGGAGCCAGCGCACCCCGCGACGTCCACCCGGGGCGCGGGGCGCCTGGGGGCGACGCCAGAGCACCCGCACGAGCAGCTGCAGCCCGATGAAGACGAACCACGCCCCCACTCCGAGGCGGAACACGACCAGAGTCAGCACGGGCCAGAACACCGTGACTGCGGCGACAGCCAGTGTCGCGACGGCCCCGATGATGCCCGTGACGCGCTGGTCCGCGCCGGGCCGGAACGCCCGTATGACGGTCGCCACGGCGAAGACGACCAGCGCCACGGTGAGGAGCTGCGCCAGCAGGGGCGCGCCCGCTGCGGGCCACAGCGCCATCCCGGCGCCCAGCAGCACGAGCAGTGCACCGAGCACCCGGCTGACGATCACGGGAAGCGAACGGGATCCGGATCCGGGTCCCTCGGCGCGGTCACCGGGCACGACCAGAACGGCGACACCGACCAGCAGGATCCCGATCCCGGTGACCAGCGCGATCGTCTGCACCGTCATCGACACGAGGAGGAAGACGGCGCCGACCGCGACGAGCGCGAGCCCCAGCACGATCCGGATCGCCGTGCTCTGCCGGGCGATCACGCCGATCGGGCGAGCGATCCCGCCGCTCAGGCGGTCGGAGCGTCCGCGTCGGGCCTCATCCGGATCCGGTAGGACTGCACTCTCGTCGCCGGCCACGGTGCCCCCTTCGCCTCACGGGTCACTCGGCCGCTCAGCCGCGATCCGCATCCTGCGATCCCCGTGCCGGGGTGCGCTGAGGCCAACATACTGGCCCTTCGGCTGCAGTGTGAAGCGTCTGCGCGCGGGCGGAGTCCCTGCCCGCACGACGGGACAGGGACTCGGCTCACCGCGCGGGTCAGCCGACGCCGATCGCCAGGACCAGCAGGCCCGGCGTCTTGCCGTCCGTGTAGGCCGGCCGCTGCGGCAGCGTCACGTAGGCGACCTGCTTCGCGCCGTCGATCGGGATCGTGCTCTCGAAGAGGCTGAACGGGCCGTTTCCCTTGCCGCTGGGGGTGTTGCGATAGGCCATCTTCGTGAACAACGTGTTCCCCGTCGCCGGCTGGTTGTAGTAGTAATCGCCGGCGGCGAGCGTGAACGAGCTCGTGGATCCGTCCGTGTACGTCACCGATGCCGTGCCGGACACCGGGGTGGGATATGCGTTCACGCCGAACACCACGAGTCCGAGCGCGGTGCCCTGCCCGTGCACGGCGATGCTCTGCCCGCTGGCCCACACCGCGTTCTTCTCACCCGGCGTGAACTGCGGCCAGGTGTAGGCGACGTTTGCGCCCTGAACGGTCGCACCGGGAGCGATGCCCTTGGCCTTCAGCAGCTCGTTCGAGGAGAGGCTGCTCCGGCTGAGCGCGAGATCGCCCGTATACGGCGAGGCGCCGTCCGCGGTGATGGCCACATCGTTGTAGGCGGCCTCGACCGACGCGAAAAGGGCGCGCACCTTTGCGTCCGTCGCGACGCCGCCGAGCAGGCCGTCGCCGGCGGTCACGGTCGCGGTCAGCGTCGCTGTGCCTTCCGCGGCATCGGCGGGCGGGGTCACGGTCCAGGACAGCTCCGCGCCCGCGCCGGACTTCAGCCCGTCCGGAACGCTCGCCTGGACCGGGGTCACCGTCCATCCGTCCGGCGCCTGCAATGCGGCCGTCGCGCTGCGCGTGGGCTTGGCGCCCCAGAATGTCGCGGTGACGTGCACGGTGACCGGCAGGCCCGCTGCGGCCGTGACGGACGGCATCCGCAATACCGCCGACGGATCCGTGTGCGCGCCGACGCCCTGGTCCGCGCCCAGGTTCACCGGGCCCGTCTCAGGCACGGGGGTGCCAGTGATGTCCCGTCCGCCGTTGTCCGCGACCGCGAGACCGGCGCGGAAGGCCGGCGAGAACTGGCGTAGCCCCAGACCGCCGAGTCCGTCGAGGCCGGTCGGCTTGTGGGTCTCCTCCACGAAGCCGGGGTCGTCGCCGAGACCGCCCGGGTTGACGGCGCCGTCGGCATTCGCGGGCACGCCCGTGACGCCGATGAAGAGGTTGTGATCGAACGACAGCCCGGGGCCGCGCACCTGCACGCCCATGGGAGCGCCGCGGTTGACCATGATGTTGTTGCTGAACGTCACGCCGCGGCTGGTGCTGTTGTCGTCCTGGAGGAAGTACGTGGGCGTCGCGTGCTCGTCGACGATCGTGTTGTTGTAGATGTGCGTGTCCTGGATGTTGCCGGGGCACAGCTGGAACACCCGCGCCGCGTCGTCGTAGCTCATGTTGTAGCGGAACACAGTGCCCCAGGTGCGCGCACCGGAGTAGGGGCAGACGAGCAGCAGGCCGCCCGCGTTGTCATGGCTGTAGTTGTACTGGAAGACGGTGTTCTGGGATCCGCCGTCGGCGTCGAACGACATGCCGTCGTGACTGTTGCCACCCCCGGACACGTCGTTGTACTGCACGAGCGTGTCGTCGGCGTTGAAGGGCCAGATGCCGGCATTCGCCACGGCGGATCGGAGCTGGAAGCCCGCGAGGATGTTGTGCTCGATCACCGCGCCTTTCGTCGTGTCGACCTTGATGCCGTCGCCCGCGACGCTCGTCAGGGTGTTGCCGGCGATGACGACGCCCGTGCTCGGCGTCCACGGGCCGAGACCGCTGGTGTCCTGGGATCCGACCTCGGGACGCTTGTTCCAGGTCGACTTGAAGTAGATGCCCTCGCGCCCGACATGCGTGATCGTGCTGTCGCGGATCTGCAGCCCGTCGATCCACGTCGGCGTGCTCTTGCCCCCGATGCCGATCTGGATCGCAGCGGATCCATTCAGTCCCTTGTTGTCGTCGCCCATCACGTCATGCACGTCGAGTCGCTGCAGCACGTAGCCGCTCGCCTTGCCGAAGTCGGTGAGGGAGAGACGGATCCCGTTCCGCTCGGTGCCGGGGTTCGCGGCGTTCGTGATCGCGAGGTCCTGCACCGTGATGTGCTCGATGTCCTTCAGCAGTACGGCGTCGTGCGCGCCTGCGCCGTCGATGACCGGCGCGGCGCCATCGCCGTAGGCACCCACGACGATCGGCGCATCAGCGGATCCGGATCCGTGCGGGATGAGCGTGCCTGTGCACGTCGTGCCGCGGGCGAACAGCAGCGCATCACCGGGCTGGAGCGCGAGAGCGTTCACCTCGGCGAGGGTCGTGTACGGGTGGTCGGCGCTGCCGTCCGCGCCGGCGTCGGCCGCGCCGCAGTCGACGCGATACTCGGCGCCGGTCGCTGCGGCGGCGGGCAGCGCCCCGAGCCCGACGAGCGGCAGAGCAAGAGTCGCTGCACCGGCCAGGAGGCCCGTCCAGCGGCGGATCCTCCCCGATGCGGCAATGGGATGGGGATGCGAAGTGCGGGCCATCGTGCGTTCCTCCTCGAATGCAGTCCTGTGCCCCCATGGTCACGGGAAAGCGTGTTCCAACGAAAGGAAGCGAACGCATTCGCACACGTACGAGCGGAATCGATCCGGTCGGCTCATGCGGCAATGACATCGATCCTCCGTCTGTCACGAGGAGGAGGGCCGCGGCCGCTCTGCGCGCGGAGACGAAGAAGGCCCGGATCCTGAGATCCGGGCCTTCTTCGTTCTGTGCGCGAGGGGGGACTTGAACCCCCACGCCCTTGCAGGCACTGGCACCTGAAGCCAGCGCGTCTACCTATTCCGCCACTCGCGCATGTCGATCCTCGCGAACCAACCTCCCGAGAATATCACGCCCCGAGTCCCGGTTCGAACCACGGCGCCGCGCCCGCAGGCCGCCCCATCCGCACGCCGGGTCCCGCGCGACCGGATCCCGCGCGGCCGGGCCCCTCGCGGATCCGAGCCCCTGCCTTCCGCCCGCCGCGTCACCCGACCGCTTCAGGGTTTCCTGCGTATCGCGCCATCCGGGGCTTCATTCAGGCCGTGTCGCTAACATGGCCGTACCGATCGGTGAGCCATGGGAGCCCAGTGGGACTACTAGACAGCTTTGAGAAGGGTCTCGAGCGCGCAGTGAACAGCGCCTTCGCGAAGACCTTCCGCAGCGGCATCCAGCCCGTGGAGATCGCCTCGGCCCTGCGCCGTGAGATGGACACCAAGGCCGCTGTCGTCAGCCGCGACCGCATCATCGTGCCGAGCACCTTCCTCGTGAATCTCAGCGGCGAGGACGCGACCGCCATGCACGGACTCGGATCCGCTCTCATCGACGAGCTGCACGTGCTGGTGAAGGAGCACGCCCGTTCGCAGGGCTACAGCTTCGCCGGCCCCGTGAACATCGCCCTCGAGGCCGACGACAAGCTCGCCACCGGCACCGTGCGCGTCGAGTCCGCTTCCACCTCGAGCACCGGACGGGTCACCTGGCAGGCCGAGATCTCGACCGGCGGATCCCGGTACCCGCTCACGAAGGCCCGCACTGTCATCGGGCGCGGCAGCGATGCCGACATCACCATCGCCGACGCCGGATCCAGCCGCAAGCACGCCGAGGTGCTGTGGGACGGCGATCACGCCATGCTCCGCGACCTCGGCTCCACCAACGGCACCAAGCTCGACGGCCAGCGCGTGCGCGAGGCCCAGCTGGAGAGCGGCATGGTCATCACGATCGGCCGCACGGACCTGACCTTCCAGGTCGTGCCCGTCTCGGCACCGGCCCGCGGCGACGACGCGACGCGCGCGTTCGGGGTCAATCCGTGAGTGAACTGACACTGCTCCTGCTGCGCATCGGCTTCCTCGTGCTGATGTGGTTCTTCGTGTTCGCGGTCGTCTACTCGCTGCGTGCGGATCTGTTCGGCGTGCGCGTGCGCAAGCTTCCTCAGGGCCAAGCCGCCGCGGCGAGCGCTCCCGCCGCGAAGCCGGCGCCCGCCAAGCCCGCGGCCGCGCCGAAGGGCAAGCCCGGCGGCCCCGCCACCACGTCCACCGTCACCAAGCTCGTGATCACCTCGGGTCCGAAGGCCGGCCTCGAAGTGCCGCTCGGATCCGAGCCGATGTCGATCGGCCGCTCCAGCGAGTCGGGTCTCGTCATCCGCGACGACTACACGTCCAGCCACCACGCGCGACTGCTGCTGTGGGGCGAGGCGTGGATGCTGCAGGATCTCGACTCCACGAACGGCACGTTCCTGAACGGCGAGCGCGTCGGCGCCCCGGTGCCCGTACCGATCGGCGCGCCCATCAAGGTGGGCGCCACCACGTTCGAGTTGCGGGCGTAACCGGCGACCATGGTCTTCGAGGGCTCGAGCGCCGCGATCTCCCACACCGGGAAGGTCCGCTCCAACAACCAGGACTCCGGTTACGCCGGGGCGAACCTGTTCGTCGTCGCCGACGGCATGGGCGGCCACGCGGGTGGCGACGTCGCGAGCAGCATCGCGATCCACCGGCTGCAGAACCTCGACCACGCCTACCCCTCCACCATGGACGCGGAGGCCTCGCTGCAGGCGGCCGCCACCACCGCCGCGGGCGACATGATCCGCGCCGTCAAGGACCGCCCGGAACTGGCAGGCCTCGGCACCACGCTCGACGCGATCATCATGGTCGACGACTATGCCGTCATCGGCCACATCGGCGACTCGCGCATCTACCTCTACCGCGACGAGACGCTCACCCAGATCACCACCGACCACACGTTCGTGCAGCGCCTGGTCGACTCCGGGCGGATCACCCCCGAGGAGGCGCGCTATCACCCGCGCCGCTCCGTACTCATGCGCGTGCTCAGCGACATGGACGCGGATCCCGAGCTCGACATGTTCGTCATGCCGACGCTGCCCGGCGACCGCTGGGTGCTGTGTTCCGATGGCTTGTCCGGCGTGGTCGACGAGGCGCACATGCAGAAGACGCTGCGGCTCGGCATGGCGCCGGGGCGCACCGCGGACGGCCTGCTGCGCTACGCCCTCGACGGCGGTGCCCCGGACAACGTCACGATCGTGATCGTCGATGTCGGCGGCCAGCACCCCGTGCTCTCCGGATCCGCCACGGTCGTCGGCGCTGCGGCGAATCCGCAGGGCATCGTCGTTCCGGCGGCGCGCCCGGCCCGTCCCAGCTGGCTGCACCCCGTGCGCCAGGCGGCGAACGAGCCGACGCACTTCGAGCCCGCCGCCGACTACCTCGAGGAGCTCATCGAGGAGGACCACCGCCGCTCGGTGCGCCGACGGGTCGGCTGGATCACCGGCCTCATCGTCGTGATCGCGCTCATGGCGGCCGCGCTGTTCGGCGCCTACGCGTGGACTCAGACGCGCTACTTCGTGGGCGTCGACACCCAGTCGGACACGGTCGCGGTCTTCCAGGGGATCCAGCAGGAGCTCGGGCCGATCTCCCTCTCGCACGTGTACGACGACACCGGCATCAGCATGTCCGATCTGCCGAGCTTCAACCAGTCGCTCGTGCAGCAGACCATCACCGCACGGTCCCTCGACGATGCGAACGCCATCGTCGAGCGCCTCCGCGCCTCGGCAGGGACGGGGAAGAAGCCATGACCTCCACCGCACCCGCACCTCACGCCGGCGACGTCGCCGCCGACACCGCCGTGCTGCGCGCGCTGCGCAGGATCCGCGGGCCGCAGACGCAGCGCAACCGCGAGTTCTGGCTCCTGCTCTTCGCTGTGGTCGTCGCGGGCACCGCGCTCACCCTCGTGCAGCTGGGCGCGCTGGGCCGGATCGACCCGATGATCCTGCTCATCGGCGGCGGGCTCGCCGTGCTCGTCTTCGCCCTGCACATCGTGCTGCGCTTCGTGGCGAGCGATGCGGATCCGTTCGTCCTGCCGATCGCGACGCTGCTGACCGGCGTCGGGATCGCGGAGATCTACCGTCTCGACATCGCGGCGCACCGGGTGGGCTTCGACGCCTACTCGAACAAGCAGCTCATGTGGATGGCGATCTCGGTGATCGGCGCCATCGCGCTCGTGATCTTCCTGCGCAACTACCGCGTGCTGTACCGCTTCACGTACCTGTCGGGCCTGACCGGCATCGTGCTGCTGATCCTGCCGTTCATCCCCGGCCTCGGCGTCGACGACGCGAACGCGGACGTCTGGATCAACATCGCCGGACTCGGGATCCAGCCGGGCGAGCTCGCGAAGATCTTCCTGGCGATCTTCTTCGCCGGCTACCTGGTTCGCACGAGGGAGAGCCTGTCTTCGGTGGGCAAGCGTTTCGCCGGCATCACCTGGCCGCGCATGCGCGAGCTCGGGCCCGTGATCGTGGTGTGGCTGATCTCGCTCGCGATCATCGTCGCCCAGCACGACCTCGGCACCGGTGTGCTCATCTTCGGCATGTTCATCGTCATGCTCTACGTCGCGACCGGCAAGACGAGCTGGGTGCTCATCGGCGTCGCGGGCGTGGTGGTCGGCGTCGCGATCGTGTCGCAGTTCCTCACCTACGTGCAGAACCGGTTCAACACCTGGATCAACGCCTTCAACCCGGACCTCATGGAGGACCAGAGCTACCAGCTCACGCAGGGCATCTTCGGCCTCGCGCACGGCGGACTGCTCGGCACCGGCCTCGGCCAGGGCCGCCCGCAGATCACGCCCGTCGCCGAGAGCGACTTCATCATCACCAGCCTCGGCGAGGAGATCGGCCTCATCGGGCTGTTCGCCCTGCTCTGCCTGTACATGGTGTTCGTCAGCCGCGGACTGCGGATCGGCGTCGCSGGKCAGGACGACTTCGGCAARCTRCTSGCGGTGGGGGTCTCGTTCACGATCGGYCTGCAGGTSTTCATCATGGTCGGCGGCGTCACCCGGGTGATCCCGCTGACGGGACTCACCACCCCGTTCCTCGCCGCGGGAGGATCCTCGCTCATCGCGAACTGGCTCATCGTCGGGCTGCTGCTGCGCATCTCCGACGGGGTGCGCCGCCAGCCCAGGGTCGTGATCGGATGAGGAAGGTGATCGGATGACGAAAGAACTCCGTCGGATCAGCATCCTCGTGCTGGTCATGTTCCTCGCACTGTTCGGCTCGGTGAGCTGGATCCAGGTCGTGCAGGCCGATGCGCTCTCGCAGAACGACGCGAACCGGCGCACGCGTCTGGACAGTTACGAGATCCAGCGCGGATCCATCCTCGCGGGCGACACCCCGATCGCCACGTCGACGCCGTCGGGCGACATGTACTCGTTCCAGCGGGTGTACACCGACCCGCAGATGTGGTCCGCCGTCACGGGCTACTACAACCCGGCCCTGGGCAGCGCCACCGGCATCGAGAAGGCCATGAACAGCGAGCTCAGCGGCACCGGCAGCACGCAGTTCCTGTCCTCGATCGAGCGCATCATCTCGGGCCAGCCGCAGAAGGGCGCGAACGTGCGCCTCAGTCTCGACCCGGTGACGCAGAAGGCCGCCTACGACGCCCTGCAGGGCTACCAGGGAGCCGTCGTCGCCATCGAGCCGAAGACCGGGCGGATCCTGGCCATGGTCTCCACCCCCGGTTTCGACACGAACTCCCTCGCCGTGCACGACGGGACCGCGGCCAACAAGACCTACGACGGGCTCGTCGCCGATCCGAACAAGCCGCTGAACAACCGCGCCATCGGCGGCAACATGAACCCTCCCGGATCCACGTTCAAGCTGGTCGTGGCCAGCGCGGCGCTCGACTCCGGCAAGTTCACGATGCAGTCGACGTTCCCGAATCCCGCCGCCTACACGCTGCCCGGCACGACCACCGCGGTGCACAACGCCTGGGGCGGCACCTGCGGCGACGGGCCGACCGTGACCCTCGCCGATGCGATCCGGCTGAGCTGCAACATCCCGATGGCAGAGCTGGCCGTTCAGCTCGGCGACAAGGACATCCGCGCCACGGCGGAGAAGTTCGGCTTCGGCAAGGCGTTCTCCCTCCCGCTGGAGTCGACCCCCTCGACCTATCCGAAGAGCCTGTCCTCCGACCAGACCGGTCTCACCGGGTTCGGTCAGGGCGACGTGCGGGCGACTCCGCTGCAGATGGCCATGGTCGCCGCCGGCATCGCGAACGACGGCGTCGTGATGAACCCGCGCATGGTGGATCAGGTCSTCGGCGACGATCTKTCGGTGCAGAAGCAGTTCGACAACACCCAGTTCGGGCAGGCCATGAGCTCCGAGCAGGCCGCGGCGATCACCGCGGCCATGCAGGCGTCGGTCTCAAGCGGCGCGGCGCAGGGTGCAAGAATAGACGGAGTCGACGTGGCCGGTAAGACGGGCACAGCGGAGAACGGCGACACAGATCCCTACACGCTGTGGTTCACCGGCTTCGCGCCCGCTTCGAACCCGGAGATCGCCGTTGCGGTCGTCGTCGAAGACGGCGGTGGGCAAGGACAATCCGGATCCGGTGATGCAATCGCATCACCGATTGCCAAGAAGGTCATGGAGGCGGTGCTGAAGAAATGAGGCCGACGCAAGGTGTGCATTTCGGCGGTCGCTACGAGCTGCAGTCTCGGATCGCCATCGGCGGCATGGGCGAGGTGTGGGAGGCGACCGACCACGTCATCGGGCGGACCGTAGCCATCAAGATCCTCAAGGACGAGTACATGGGGGATCCTGGCTTCCTCGAGCGCTTCCGCGCCGAGGCCCGCCACGCTGCCCTGGTGAACCACGAGGGCATCGCGAGCGTCTTCGACTACGGCGAGGAGAACGGCTCCGCGTACCTCGTCATGGAGCTCGTGCCCGGCGAGGCCCTCTCGACCATCATCGAGCGCGAGGGCGCCCTCAGCGCCGACAAGACGCTCGACATCGTCGCGCAGACCGCYTCCGCACTGCAGGCCGCGCACGCCGCGGGTCTGGTGCACCGCGACATCAAGCCCGGCAACCTGCTGATCACGCCGGACGGCCGCGTCAAGATCACCGACTTCGGCATCGCCCGCATCGCCGACCAGGTGCCGCTCACGGCGACCGGTCAGGTCATGGGCACCGTGCAGTACCTCTCGCCCGAGCAGGCGTCCGGTCATGCCGCATCCCCGGCCACCGACATCTACTCGCTCGGCATCGTCGCGTACGAATGTCTGGCAGGAAAGCGCCCGTTCACGGGCGAGTCGCAGGTCGCGATCGCGATGGCGCAGATCAACGACACCCCGCCGCCGCTGCCCGCCACGGTGCCGCAGCCGGTGCAGAACCTGGTCATGGCGATGATCGCGAAGAAGCCGGCGGACCGGCCGAGCTCCGCCGCCACCGTCGCCCGTGCCGCGCAGGCGCTGCGCCGCGGCGATCTGAACTCCGCCGCGATCGCGGTGCCCGCCGTCATCGCCGGCGTCGTGGGCGCCGGTGCCGTCGCGAGCTCCGACGACGCCATGACGCAGCTCATGGGCGCGACGCAGGGTGCGACCACGATCATGCCGACCACGGCGCAGATCCCGACCGAGGCCGATGCGGCCCCGGAGAAGAAGAAGCGCAGCCCGTGGACCTGGCCGCTGATCGCCCTCATCGCGCTGCTGATCATCGTGCTCGGCGGCACCATCTGGGCACTGCTGTCGAATCAGAAGGCCCCGGAGCCCGCTCCGTCGACGACCTCGCAGACCACGCCGAGCAAGACGCCGAGCAAGACGCCCACCCCGACGCCGACGGCCGACACCGTCGCGCTCAGCACACTCAACCTGGTCGGCCAGACGTGCGACGCCGCGGTGCAGACGCTCAAGGGCGCAGGCCTCGACGGATCCTGCTCGACGGGCGACAGCGCCCCCGCGCAGGACAAGGTCGGCACGGTCTACAGCACCGACCCCAGCGGCGGCAACGTCAAGAAGGGCACCTCGGTCAAGCTCACCGTCTACGGCGACCTCGCTCCGATCGGCGCACCCGACTCGCCGCCGACGCTCGGCGGACCGGCGATCGCCGGGCAGAACGTGCAGCTCAGCTGGGCCGGCTTCGTGTGCCCCAGCGGCACCGGCAACGTGTCGGGCTACGTGGTGACGCTGACCAATGCGACCTTCGTCGGCGACGGATCCCAGAAGACCTTCGACGCCGGCACGCTGAACGCGCAGATCTCGATCGCGAACCAGCCCGGAGCTCAGGTCACCGCGACGTACATCGCGCTGTGCGGGGACAGCAAGCGCGAGAGCGGTCCGTCGCCGCAGATGTTGGAGCTGATCCTGCCGGGAGTCGGTCCGGGAACACCGACGCCGACGCCCTGAGCGGCGGACAGCAGTACTGAACACGAGAACGAGGGGGGTCCTCTGTGGCGACGACCACGCGCATCATGGCCGGTCGCTACCGCGTCGATGATCTCATCGGCCGCGGTGGCATGGCCCATGTGCACCGAGGGTACGACCTGACCCTCGGGCGCGAGGTCGCGATCAAGATCCTGGACAGGGAGCTCGCGCGCGACACCGCGTTCCGCACCCGGTTCCGGATGGAGGCGCAGGCGGCATCGCGCATGTCGCACCCCTCGATCGTGCGCGTGTTCGACGCGGGCGAGGATGCCACCCCCGAGGCCGGGGGCACCGCTGCCGAGCCTGTGCCGTTCATCGTCATGGAACTCGTGCACGGCGAGCTGCTGAAGGACGTCATCGCGCGCGGGCCGGTGTCGACCGCCGATGCGGTGCGCTATGCCGACGGCATTCTCGAGGCTCTGGAGTACTCGCATCGCGCCGGTGTCGTGCACCGCGACATCAAGCCGGGCAACGTGATGATCACACCGGCCGGCACGGTCAAGGTGATGGACTTCGGGATCGCCCGTGCCGTGTCGGACTCGTCGTCCACGGTCGCCGAGACCACGCAGATCATCGGCACCGCSGCGTACTTCTCGCCGGAGCAGGCCAAGGGCGAGCARGTCGAYGCKCGCACCGACCTGTACTCCGCCGGCATCGTCCTGTACGAGATGCTGACCGGACGGCAGCCGTTCCGCGGCGACTCCCCGGTGGCCGTCGCCTACCAGCACGTCAGCGAGACCCCGCTGCCGCCGAGCGAGGTGCACGACGAGGAGCACTCCGCCGCTGAGCTCGAGCGCATCCGCGCCCTGGATCCGGTCGTGCTGCGCGCGATGGCGAAGGATCCCTTCCAGCGCTTCCCCGACGCGGTCTCGTTCCGCACCGCGCTCGACGACGCCGTGACCGGCGCCGTCCCCACGAAAAAGCAGCTGTCATCGCTCACCAGTGAGCTGTACGGGCCGAGCCCGCGGCACGCCCAGGAGACCGCGCGCACCCTCCGCCAACTCTCCACCGACACGACCATGACGCGCACGCAGTCGGGTCCCCCGGTGGCGTGGATCTGGGCCGGCGTGGCACTGCTCGTGGTGCTGCTGGCCTCGGTGCTGATCTGGGTGCTCGCGATCAAGCCCACCACAGATGTGCCGAGCGCCACCCGCACCGTTCCGAGCCTGGCGGGGCAGACCTACGAATCGGCTGTCGCGCTGCTGTCGAAGAACGACCTGCGCGCCATACGCATCGACCAGTCGGATGCGACCGTCGAGAAGGGCAAGGTCGTCAGCACCGAGCCCGAGGCCGGTACCCACATGGACAAGGGCCAGTCCGTCACCGTGTACGTCTCCAGCGGCGCGGCCGATGTCAAGGTCCCGCAGCTCGTGGGCCTCAGCGCCACCGCCGCCAAAGACGCTCTCTCCAAGGCGGGTCTGCAACTCGGATCCATCCGGCAGGAGAACGACCCCCGCACGCAGCACGACATCGTGCTGTCGTCGAGCGTGCAGGCCGACACCAAGGTCGCTCCGGGTACCGTCATCGACCTCGTCGTCGCGAGCGGCGTGGTGACGCTGAACAACCTCACCGGCTGGACGCTGGACTCGGCGACTCAGACCCTGCAGGAGCTGGGGCTCACGGCGAACCCGGTCGGCAACCCGAACTGCAAGGCCACGGATCCGAAGACGGTCGCGTCGATGTCGGCGCCCCCCGGAGACGTTCCCGTGCTGTCGACGATCGACCTGAGCTACTGCACCGGCAAGTGACGCGTCGAGGTCGTTGAGCGCGCTGCGCGCAGCACACGGGCGTTGAGCGAGCCGAAGGCGAGACGAAACGCGGAGGCGAAACGCGGTGCCCTCCCTGATCCGCTCAGGTCGGGGTCGGCGCGGGCTCGATGCTCACATCGCCGGGCGAGATCAGCGGGCTCACCCAGGGGAACACCCAGAACATGAGTCCGTACAGCACCGCGGCCAGCAGCACCAGCACGATGATCAGCCGCACCCACCACGGGCCGGGGAGGATGCGCCACAGCGCGCCGTACATCAGCTCACCGCCTTCAACGAGTCCGGGGCGCCCAGGGCCCGCGGCTGGAAGCTCTCGAACACCCCGTACGCCACGATGCGCTCGGCGAGCGAGTACAGCGGCGAGCACGCCGTGAGAGTGATGTACCGGCCTCCGGGGGCGCCCGCCGCAGCCGGATCCGGTTCCTGCGGGACGGGATCCAGAACGTCGACGCTGTCCGGCGTCACGTACTCGAGCGTGCGGAACCGATAGGTGTACCAGCCCTGCTCCGTCTCGATCACGATCGCGTCGTTCAGGCGCAGCCGGTCGAGCTGGTTGAACGGCTTGCCCCAGGTGGTGCGATGGGCCGCCATCGAGAGGTTGCCGACCTGCCCTGGCATGCCCGAGCCCGGGTAGACCCCGATCCAGCCGTGGTCGAGGGTGTCGGGCCGGGTCACACCGCCCGCGATCGTGACGGCGTAGTCGGCGCCCCAGCGCGGCACGCGCATCAGGGCGCCCCACGGCACCCCGTCCTCCGGCGCGGGCATCACGGGCGGCTCGTATCGGGGGTGCGCGCCGTCGACGCCGCTCCCGTCGTCGATCTCGGCCGGCAGCGCGGGGGCCGGATCCTTCGCCCACTGCGCGCTGATGGACTGCCCCTTGTCGTTCGCGGCGGCGCTCATGATGATGTCGCCGATCCACATCTGCCATGCCACGTACAGCAGCACCACGACGCCCGCGGTGAGCAGCAGCTCGCCCAGCACGCTCGTGACCGTGACGCGGCGGTGGGCTCGTCCGCCCCGGCCGGCACGGCGTGCGGCGGCTCGCGGGGCGTCGGTCATCCCGCGATCCTACCGAGGCGACCTTTCCTCGCGAACACCACCTGATGTGCGCTGCGGCCCGTTGGGTAGACTGAGCCCATGGCACGATCCCGCAAGCCCGAAGAAGCCGTTGCCGAGAAGGTCGACGGCGGCACCGCTCCCAACGCCGTATGGTTCAAACCGGTCATGGTCGGCTTCATGCTGCTGGGCCTGGCCTGGATCCTGGTCTTCTACATCACAGGCATGCAGTACCCGATCCCGGGCCTGCAGTCCTGGAACCTGCTGATCGGTCTCGGCATCGCCCTGATCGGCTTCCTGATGACGACGCGCTGGCGCTGACGCCACCGCTCCGCTTCTCGAGACGCCCTCGCTCACGCGGGGGCGTTTCTGCATTCCCGCCCTTCGACAGGCTCAGAGACCGTATCCCGCAGGGTTGTCCACGGATCCAGCGGGTTATCCACATTCTGGGGATGGATATGCACACCCCCTCCCCGAAGTTATCCACAGATCTATCCCCATGTGGGGAGAATTACACGGCTGTTATTCACACGGCCCCGGAGGACGGCGAACGGCCCCCGCCTGAAGGCGAGGGCCGTTGTGGTCCGGTGCTCAGCGGCCGGCGGTGATGAGCAGGGGAGGAACGATCGCGACCACGGCGAGCAGCACGAGGACGAGCGCCGAGACGAGGCCGATCCACCAGAACCTCGCCGTGCCGCGGCCGCTCGTGCGGACGTAGATGAGCGCCACCAGCGCGCCGACGACGGCACCGCCGACGTGCGCCTCCCACGCGATCCCCGGCACGATGAATCCGTACACGAAGTTGATGGCGAGCACGACCAGCGCTCCGACGATGTTGCCGCCGAGGTGGCGGCCGATCACGATCAGCGCGACGAACAGGCCGAAGATCGCCCCGGACGCCCCGACCGTGGGCTGCGCCGGATCGATCAGAGCCATCGCGACGGAGCCGCCGAGACCGCTCACGAGATACAGCGTGAGGAACTTCGCGCGACCCAGCAGCGGCTCGAGCTGCTGCCCGACCATCCACAGCGCCAGCATGTTGAGGCCGAGGTGGATGAAACCGCCGTGCACAAGGAGTGCGGTCAGAAGGCGCCAGGGCTCGAACGGCAGTCCGGACAGCGACGGGTAGAGGTACGCGCCCGCGAACTGCAGGTAGCCGGTGATGACCGAGCCGATTCCAGGGAGCAGCTGCAGCAGGCTCACCGCCGAGGTGATCGCGAGGATCCAGTACGTCACGATCGGACGCCCGCCCACGGCGGTCATCGACCGCGCGCCCCAGCGCCGGTTGGCACGGCGCTGGGCCGGGGTCTGGCTGCGACGCTGCTCCTGCATGCACTCCGGGCAGATCACGCCGACCGGGGCCTGCGTCTGGCACTCGGGGCAGATCGTGCGCATGCACCGCTGGCAGAGCACGAAGCTCTGCCGTCCGGGATGCCGGTAGCAGAAGTTGTCGGGATTCGCGTGGAACTCCGAAGTCGTCATCCGTGCACTCCGGATTCCTGGGTCCCTGAGCCTGTCGAAGGGCGCGGGGTCAGTTCGCGACGATGTCGACGGACTGCAGCACCACGTCCTCGACCGGGCGGTCGCCCGCACCGGTGCGCACCGCGGCGATCTCGTCCACGACGGCCTTGGACGCGTCATCGGCGACCTCGCCGAAGATCGTGTGCTTGCCCTGCAGCCACGGGGTCGGGTCGGTCGTGATGAAGAACTGCGAGCCGTTGGTGCCCTCGACCTGGCCGGTGATGGCGTTGCGGCGCAGGCCCGCGTTGGCCATCGCGAGGATGTAGGGCTCGTTGAAGTTGAGTTCGCCGTGGATCTCGTCGTTGAAGTTGTAGCCGGGGCCGCCGACGCCCTGGCCGAGCGGGTCGCCGCCCTGGATCATGAAGTTCGGGATGATCCGGTGGAAGATGACGTCCTTGTACAGCGGGCCCTCGCCGGGCTTGCCGGTGGCGGGGTGCGTCCAGGATCCGGTGCCGTCGGAGAGTTCGACGAAGTTCTTCACCGTGCGGGGAGCGTGGTCACCGTAGAGGTTGACGACGATGTCTCCGTGGTTGGTGTGCAGCGTGGCGACGTGAGTGGCGTGAGGCATGGATCCATTCTCGCATCGGATCCCCGCGACCTTCCGATTCGCCTGTGAACTTCTCGGATGCACACCCGCCGCACAGGCACTTCTCTGGCAGGATGGGGAGTCCGAACCCCGTTTCGATTGGGAGGGCATCGTGAGCCTGAGCCGCAAGCGTCAGAAGGAACTCCGCCAGCTGCAGAGCGAGGCGAACAAGCTGTGGGCCGCGCAGCAGGTCATCGTCGGCGATGCCGCGAACGTCGCCCGTGAGGCGGGAAGGCAGCTCGACAACTTCCGCCGCGAGCAGGTCGTTCCCACCGTGCAGGACGTGTACGAGCACCGTGTGGTTCCCGCCGTCGACAAGAGCATCAAGTTCTCTCGCGATGTCGTGGATCACAAGGTCGTCCCCGCGATCGGCGGTGTGGTCGGATCCGCGCTCAGCGCGTGGGACATCGCGAACGCCAAGCGCACCGGCACCCCGTACACCCCGCGCGCCGTGGTCGCCGTGCCCGCGGAGCGCAAGAGCGGACTCGGCATCGGAGCCGTCATTGCGATCGTGCTCGGCGCCGCAGCCGCGGTGGGCGTCCTCGTCGCCGCCTGGCAGGCCCTGCGTGCCGACGACGAGCTCTGGGTCGCGGACGACCCGCTGAACGCCCCCGAGGCGTGAGCACGTCCGCTTCGCCGGCTCCCGAGCCCGTCGAAGGGTCCGTTTCCGAGCCCGTCGAAGGGCCGCACGCCCGCGTCCGCGACGCCGCGGCCGCCCGCGGCCTCGACATCGAGATCCGCGAGCGCCCGGCGGCGAACAGCCTGCAGGAGGCCGCGGCGCTGCTCGGGCTGGATCCCTCCGGCATCGTGAAGACCCTCGTGGTCAAGAGAGCCGACGACACGTTCCTGTTCGCGCTCATCCCCGGCGGTCGCAAGATCTCCTGGCCGAAGCTGCGCGCCCTCGTGGGCGTGAACCGGCTGAAACTCCCGGAACCGGCCGTCGCACTGGCCGCGACCGGCTACGAACGCGGCACGATCGTTCCGATCGGCAGCACCACCGACTGGCCGGTTTTCGCCGATGAGACGATCCGCGGGCGGCGGATCGCGATGGGCGCGGGTGCCCACGGCTACAGCCTGTTCGTGGACGCCGACGATCTCATCGCGGCCTACGACGCGACCGTCGCCGACATCTCCGAACCGGAGTGATGACACGCCCCTGCGCAGCGTGCGAGCGCGGGGGTAGCATCCGGGAATGACGGATGCACTGGATGCGTGGTCGGAGTTCCACGTCGCGATGCTGGGCGCGACTGCGGCCCTCGCCGGGCTGGTCATCGTCGCGGCGAGCGTCAACATCGAGAAGATCATCCTCGCCAAGGCCCTGACCGCGCGGCTCGCCGCGGCGATCGCGGGGCTGGTGCTCGCGATCCTCACCTCGGGCATCGCCCTCATCCCCGCACTCGAACCGCTCTGGTTCGGCGTGCTCCTGCTGGCGACGACGGCCGGAGCCGCGGGGTTCCAGGTGCATGCCGCGCTCGCCCTCCGGCACGATCCCGGGCTGGGCAACACGCTGCCCCGCGCGGCTCTGGGCTTCCTGCCGCTGATCGCCTACAGCGCAGCGGGCGTGCTCCTGCTGACAGGCCTGCCCGTCGGGCTGTTGTTCGCGGCCGCGGGGTCACTCCTCGCGCTCGTCGTCGCGATCGTGATCTCCTGGGTCGCCCTGGTCGAGGTCCTGCGCTGACTCAGCCCCTCGCGCCCGCCATCCCGAGAGCGATATCCACGAGGCGCACGCGCTGCAGGCCGGCGACCTCGTCGAGCGCGTACCAGGCGGCCATGTCGGTGGATCCGCCCTTCTCGAAGCGCAGCTTGCCGCTCACGATCCGCGCCCGGTACACGATGCGCAGTGTGTGCAGCGGCTCGGTCGCGCCGGGCGTGACCCGGCGGCGGGCCGGGATCACCCTGGAGTGGATCCCCAGCAGCTCATCGACGACCACCTTGTAGCCGGTCTCTTCGCGCACCTCGCGCCGGACCGCGGTCTCCGGATCCTCACCCGGCTCCAGCCCGCCCCCGGGCATCGTCCACGACACCCGGCGACCCTCGGTCCACCGCGCCAGCAGCACACGTCGGTCCTCGTCCAGGATGACCGCGTATGCCGCGACGCGCATGTCCATGGTTCACACCCTAGGCCGTCCCCGACTGGTACGGCGCGGTCAGGTCAGACCTCTCCGCACGCGCACGATCGGATCGATCAGTTCTGAAGAAGCGCCCGTCCGCACGCCTTCGTACGCTGAAGAAGTCCCCGGATCCACGGGGCCGTCGAGCGGAGGATGCCATGACCGAGAACAACGCCCCTGTGCTGAGCGACTTCGAGCGCGCCGCCGTCAAGGAGGCCGCGAAGGAGAGCCGTACCCGCGCCGCCCGCAAGAAGGTGAGCCCCGAGGAGCTGCGCGCCGCCGGCGAGGCCGACGTGCTGGCCAAGATCGCGGAGATGGATGAGGAGGACGGATCCCTCGCCACCGCCCTGCACGGCCTCGTCGCCGAGAACGCGCCGCACCTCGTCCCCAAGACCTACTACGGCATGCCTGCCTGGGCGAACGCCGCCGGCAAAGTCGTCTGCTTCTTCAAGCCGAAGGCCAAGTTCAAGGTGCGCTACGCCACGTTCGAGTTCGAGTGGCCCGCGCAGCTCGACGACGGCACCGTATGGCCCGTGTCCTACGCGGTGACCGCGCTGACGCCCGCCGACCTCGCCTTCCTCGGCGAGCGCATCCGCACCGCGGCCCCTGCGGAGTGACGCCGGATCCGGACTCCTGAGGTTCAGGTCGCGATTTCGGCTGCAAAACCGGCCCGGATGGGACCGAATCTGCGACCTGAACGCGGGGATCGCGACCTCAACGCGGAGATCGCGACCTGAACGCGGAGATCGCGACGTGAACCGCAGGCCGGACGCCGCGACCCGGACAGCGCGGGCGGGCCGGATCCGTCACTCCCCGCGCAGGTGCGCGGCGGTGAGCTCGGCCATGTCCTCGTCGCTGAGCTCGTCGAGCTGGCGTGACTCGCGCTTGTCCATCCGCAGCCAGCGCATCATCAGGATCACCAGGATCGGCACGTCGACGACCTCGGCGATGAGCCACAGGAGGTCGCCGGAGAGCTGCTGATCGCGTAGCGGATTCGGGAACCACAGCGGCAGGGCGCCGGGCCAGGCGCCGGCGTGATCGAAGACCACGGTGCCCAGTCGCAGCAGCACGCCGGGGACCGCGTCGAGCACGAGCTCCACGAACGCGAACAGGAACTCCGCCACGATGAACAGGCTCGTGCGGGCCACGGTGTGCGCCGCCATCGGCAGCACCATCAGGAGCCCCAGCAGCGGGACCAGCACCGAGATCACGGCCTCGGCGACAGCGCCTGACCGCAGCATCGCCGACAGCGGCGTGAAGAAGACGGCGAACACCAGGCATGTGAACACCGGGGCCATGATCGCGTTGCCGAAGAACTTCGCGAGCCGCGACCTCAGGAAGCCGTTCATGCGCGCGCGAGGGCGTGCCGACAACACCGTGCGGGCCAGCGCCACGGGTCGGCCGAACGTCACCAGCATCGGTACGACGAACAGCAGCAGCGCGATCCGCGTCGTGAACGCCCAGCGGAGCTCCATGCTCCACGTCCCGAGGAACCCGAACGACACCCAGGCATACGAGCCGAGCCCGAGCACCAGGTACATCAGCGTCAGCCGCAGCGGCCAGCGGTGGCCGCGTCGACGCAGCGCCACGACACCGCCGAGGTAGAGCCCGGCCGCGACGATCAGCACCGCGAGTGCTGTGGGATCCAGACTCCAGGTGCTGAGGAAGACGGGGATGGACGGCGTGGCGACTCCGTGTCTCGCGAGGGCGGTGGATGCGGCACCGCGCGGCGGCGGGCCGCGATGACGTTACGCCCGGCGGCTATGCGGGCGGTGAGGACCTCGCGATCGGCCGTCGCGATGGCCGCCCTTAACGCCCGGTGAACTCTCGCGGTCGAGTGCGCGACACCCGCTGTTCGCGGGGGCGCAGCGCGGAATGCTGACGATCATGAGCGCCGAAGTGATGATCCTCATCCTGGTGGTCGTGACCGCACTCGGTTTCGACTTCACCAACGGATTCCACGACACCGGGAACGCGATGGCGACATCCATCGCCACCGGGGCGCTGAAGCCCAAGGTCGCGGTGGCACTCTCGGCGATCCTGAACCTGGTGGGCGCATTCCTCTCGGTCGAGGTCGCCGCGACCATCACCAAGGACGTGCTGACGATCCAGAGCCCGAGCGGCGATCTGGTGCCCGGTCTCAACCCCGAGTCGGCCATGATCATCATCTTCGCGGGGCTCGTGGGCGGCATCCTGTGGAACCTGCTCACCTGGCTGCTGGGCCTGCCGTCCAGCTCCTCGCACGCCCTCTTCGGCGGCCTGATCGGCGCCGGCATCGCGGGTGCCGCCACCGTCAACTGGGCCGGCATCCTCGGCAAGATCATCGTCCCCGCCGTGCTCTCCCCGCTGATCGCCGGCGTCGTCGCCGCGGTCGGCACCTGGCTCGTCTACCGCCTCACCCGCACCGTGCACGCCAAGCACCGCGAGGCCGGCTTCCGCTGGGGTCAGATCGGCACCGCCTCGCTCGTCTCCCTCGCGCACGGCACCGGCGACGCGCAGAAGACCATGGGAGTGATCGCCCTCGCCCTCATCGCGCACGGCTCGCTCACCGGCGACCAGATCCTGAACGAGGGCCTGCCGATCTGGATCATCGTGAGCTGCGGCGCCGCTATCGCACTCGGCACCTACCTCGGCGGCTGGCGCATCATCCGCACTCTCGGCAAGGGCCTCGTCGAGATCGAGTCGCCCCAGGGCCTCGCGGCCGAGGCGTCCTCCGCCGCGATCATCCTCACCTCGAGCTCGATGGGCATGGCGCTCTCGACCACGCACGTGGCGACGGGCTCGATCCTCGGTTCCGGCGTGGGCCGGCCCGGTGCCCAGGTGCGCTGGGGCATCGCGGGGCGCATGGTCACCGCCTGGCTCATCACGATGCCCGCGGCCGGTGTGGTCGGCGCGCTCTGCTTCTTCCTTGCGCACGGCATCGGCGGGCTCGCCGGCGCTATCACCGTGTTCGTGCTGCTGCTGGCGGCCGCCGCCCTCATGTACCTGCGCAGCCGCCGCCAGAAGATCGACCACCACAACGTCAATGCCGAGTGGGACGGATCCCTCGCGCCGAACGCCGCCTCGCAGGGCGCGGCGGCCTGAACCGAAGGACGGATACATGAACTTCGACATCGCACAGATGGCGCTCTCGGCCGGTCGCGTGCTGCTGGTCGGACTGCTGTTCGGTGCGGGGCTGCCCGCCTTGTTCGCCCTCGGGATGCGCCTGCAGTCGGCCGGCACCGGGGAGGTCGACGGCGAGGCGCCCGGCACACGCCGGCCGTTGCTGACCGCGGCGGGATGGATCCTGTTCGCGCTCGTGATCGCCGTGGTGCTGGCCGGGGTGCTCTTCATCACCCGGCTGAGCATCTACCACTACTTCGGCATCTCCCTGTTCGGGGTCGGCAGATGAACGGCAACGTTCTCGGCCGCGTGCTCGACTGGCTGCGCGCCGGCTATCCGGAAGGCGTGCCACCCAAGGACTACACGCCGCTGCTGGCACTGCTCCGGCGCACGCTCACGGCGGAGGAGCTCACCGCGGTGGTCAGCGCGCTCGCCCAGCAGGAGACGGACCCGGTGCGGGTCTCGCAGATCCGGGCCGCGATCGCGGGCGTGACCTCGGCGACGCCGGGCGACGACGAGGTGCGCCGCGTGGCCATGCTGCTCTCCGATCGCGGAGTGCCGCTGAGCACCAAGGCGCAGCGGATCGTSGGCGATCGGACGATTCTCGCCGATGCCGCTGCCGGAGCGCGCGGAACCGCCGGCCCGGATGCCGCGGTCGACGAGCCGGGCTCCACCGAGCAGAACCTGATCGCGCAGGCGCTGCGCTGGCTGGGCGCGGGCTATCCGGAGGGCATCCCCGCCCAGGACCGTGTGCCGATCCTCGCCCTGCTGCGCCGCCGCCTCACCGACGACGAGGTGCAGAAGGTGTGCGAGGCGGTCGCCGCGCAGAGCGGAGCGGATCCGGAGATCTCGCTCGTCGATGCCCAGGTGCTCATGATGAAGGTGCTCGGCGAGCTCCCCGGCGACGATGACGTGGAGCGCGTGCGCACGCGTCTCGAGGAGTCGGGCATCACGCTGAGCTGACCGGCTCCTCGCTCACGTTTCCTGACCGCGAGACTCCGACTGAGTGACGAGACTGCACCCCAGAACCGCAGTCTCGTTACGGAGTTGGAGTCTCGCGAGACAGGCGAATCGTCTGGGCTGGGCGGGCGACGCAGCGGATCCGACGGACGATTCGGCGCGGGATCCTGGCGCACGCAGCGGTTCATCTCGATCTCGGAATATGTCTCGCCGCGGGCCTGGCGCGCCGTCCTCGACGGCACGTAGCGTGGAGGAGTGAGCACGCCTTTCCCCGCCTCCGTGTACGCCGCCCGCCTCGACCGCGCCCGCACCCTGACCGCGAGTGCCGGTCTGGACGCGATCATCGTCGGAGCCGGGCCTGACCTGACGTATCTCGTCGGCGTCGAGGGGGACACGATCGAACGTCTGACCGCCCTCGTGATCCCTGCGGCCGGGGATCCGACCGTCGTCGTGCCGCGGATGGAGCTCGCGAAGGTACGCGACACGGCCGTCGGCGCGCTCGGTCTCGCGGTCGCGGACTGGGTGGACGGCGAGGATCCCTACGCGCTGGTGACGGCGGCGATGGGCGGATCCGTCTCACGGTTCGGCGTCTCGGACGCGTTGCCGGCGCTGCACGCGATCCCGCTGACCGAGCGCCTGGACGTGCGGCCCGAGCTCGCGACGCCGGTGCTCCGCGAGAGCCGCATGATCAAGGACGCCGCCGAGATCGCCGAACTGCGCCGCGCCGGTGAGGCGATCGACGCCGTGCACCGGCGCGTTCCCGGCCTGCTGCGCGCCGGGCGCACCGAACGCGAGGTCGGCGCTGACATCGCCGCTGCGATCGTCGAGGAGGGGCACCGCACGGTGGAGTYCGTGATCGTCGCCTCGGGTCCGAACGGCGCGGATCCGCACCACGAGGTATCGGACCGGGTGATCGAGGACGGCGACATCGTGGTCGTGGACATCGGCGGCGCGGTGCCCAGCGGCTACAACTCCGACAGCACGCGCACCTACGCCGTCGGCACGCCGGATCCCGAGGTCGCGCGACGCATCGCCGTGCTCGTGCGCGCGCAGCAGGCGGCCGTCGACGCGGTGCGCCCCGGCGTCACCGCGAAGCAGGTCGACGCCGCCGCACGCGACATACTGGCCGCGGAGGGTCTGGCCGAGGCGTTCCTGCACCGCACCGGCCACGGCATCGGCGTCACCACGCACGAGGAGCCGTACATCGCGCCCGGCAACGCGTTGCCGCTGCGCGAGGGCATGGCCTTCAGCATCGAGCCGGGCATCTACTTCCCCGGCGACTGGGGCTCCCGCATCGAGGACATCGTCGTCGTCACCGCCGACGGCTGCACCAACCTCAACACCACCCCGCACGAGCTGACGAGCGCCGGTCTCTGACCTCCGCGTGCTCTTGATCCCGACAGGCTGACGCAGGGAGTGCATTTCGCGACCTGGTGCAGGGTGATCGTCGCCACGCCGACGTTGACGAGGGGACCGAAGCCGATGCGTCTCCGCGTAATCTGAGCCTGTGGCCGAGGACTGGCGGTTGATGGGACAGGAGTCCTACCTCTGCGGTCGGTCCATGCGTCTTGCACGTTGGACGCCATATCGGCAGGGCTGGGATCACGATCGGTGTGACTTCTGCGCGGCGGAGATCTCGGATGATCCGACCGGTCATGCTGCTTACAAAGAAGCGTGGGTGACCGCGGACGATGATTACAGTTGGGTCTGCCCGGAGTGCTTCAACGACTTCCGCGAGCGATTCGGCTGGGTCGTAACGGATCAAGAGGCGGACACATGACGGCGCGAACGAGGATCCCTTCACACGTTCTGATCACCGTCGGAGCGGCTGTGGTGCTTGTCGGAATCTCGGGCTGCACGGCGGGCACCGTCACGACGGACGGAAAACCCTCCACGCGGCCCTCTGCCACCGCCACGTCTCCCGCCCCAAGTCCGACGGCCACCCCTGCAGCGACCGACAAGGTCGCCTGCGATACCTACTCGGACATGCTGACCATTCTGCACAACACCGACTACTCCTTCTATCGCGGTGCGATCAGCCCGCAGGAGCGGACCGGCTGGTACTCCCTCGCCTTCCGCGTCATCGGGCACGCGCCCACCGTCGGCGAAGGGCCGGTCGCCAAGGCGCTGACGACGCTGCAATCGATCCAACCCTCGATGCAGACCGATTCGACAACCCAGGATCCCGCGACCGTCGCCTGGGGCGAGGCCTCGCAGGCGCTGGCCGCGGCATGCCAAGCCGAGGGACTTCCGACCGGGGCGCAAGGCTTCGTCGGAGGCTGACCCCTGCGGGATCCTGACCCATCGCGCCCGCACCGTGGATCTCCCGGTGCGGGCGCAATCGGGGGCGGCCCGCACCGGGAAGTCTGTGTCGCGCGGTCAGCGCACGCGGTCGAGGGCCTCGGGGATCTCGGTGCGCCAGGATGACGGAGCCTCCGAGGCGGGCGCCGCGGGAAGCACGCCTTCGCCGTCCGGATGCGGGATCGCATCGAGCAGCGCCTCCGTGTAGGGATGCACCGGGTTGGCCCACACCACGGGCGTCGCGCCGGACTCGACGATGCGCCCGCGGTACATGACGGCGACACGGTCGGCCATGAGCCGGACCACGGAGAGGTCGTGCGAGATGAACAGCATCGCCGCGCCCGAGGCTACGCACAGCTCGCGCATCATGCCGGCGACCGAGGCCTGGGCCGAGGCGTCGAGCGCCGAGATCGGCTCGTCGGCGACGATCAGGTCGGGCTTCGCGGCGAGCGCTCGGGCGATGGCGACGCGCTGCCGCTGACCGCCGGAGAGCTGGTACGGGTATCGGTTCTCCAGGGTCGGGGAGAGGCCGACCGCCTTCAGCCAGTGCGATGGCGCTTCGGTGTCGACGCCACGGGCACGGGCGGCGCGGGATCCCTCCGCGATCTGCTGCGCGACGCGGATCCGCGGGTTCAGCGAGGAGTTCGGATCCTGGAACACCATCTGGATCGCGGTGAGTTCGGCGGGGCGGGTGCGCATTCCGAGCGGCTTCACCGGACGGTCCCGGTAGAGCACCTCACCGGCGCGCGGCTTCTCCATGCCGATCGCGGCCCGAGCCGTCGAGGACTTCCCGCAGCCGCTCTCACCGACGAGCGCGAGCACCTCACCGGCGGCGATGTCGAAGGAGACGCCGTCCACCGCGCGGAACGCGGCGCGACCGCCGTACTCGACGACCAGGGAGTCGACGTGCAGGACCGGCTTCTGATCACTCATCGGTTCTCCTCCGTGTCGGCGGCGTCCGCGTCGGCGGCAGAGGCACCGAGCGCGGAGCCGCTCTCGGCCGGCGCATCCACGAGGGAGTCCTGCGCGTCGGGCATCGCATCCAGCAGCTCCCGCGTGTACGGGTGCTGCGGATTCTGGAAGACCTGCTGCCGGGATCCGGACTCGACGATCAGCCCGCCGCGCATCACCGCGACCTCGTCGGCGATCGCGCTCATCACGCCGAGATCGTGCGTGACGAGCAGCACGGCGAGGTCGCGCTCGGTCGCGAGGTCGCGCAGCAGGTGCAGGATCCCCGCCTGAACCGTCACGTCCAGCGCCGTGGTCGGCTCGTCCGCGAGCAGCACCTCGGGCTCGCAGGCCAGGGCGATGGCGATCGCGATGCGCTGCCGCTGCCCGCCGGAGAACTGGTGCGGATACTTCTGCAGCGCCTCCTCCGGGTTCGGCACGCGCACCAGCGCGAGCAGCTCCGATGCCCGCTTCCGGGCCTCGGCGCGGGACAGCCCGAGATGGGCGCGCATGCCGTCGGCGAGCTGGGAGCCGACGGTGATCTGCGGATGCAGGCTGGCGGACGGATCCTGGAAGACCATGCCGATGCGCTTGCCACGCACGCGGCGGTAGGCCCCGCCCGTCATCCCGACGAGCTCGACCTCCGATCCGCCCGCGCCGCCGAGGACGATGGATCCGGAGGCGGTGCCTCCAGCCGGCAGCAGACCGAGGATCGCCATGGCGGTCATGCTCTTGCCGGATCCGGACTCTCCGGCAAGGCCCTGGATACGTCCGGGGACSAGGTCGAGCGAGATGCCCYTSACGACCTCGGTGCGGTTGCGWCKGCTCTGSCCGAGGTCGACGCGCAGGTCGCGGATCGCGAGTGCGGCGCTCATGCGGCCACCTCCCCGGTCGCGGCGGCGGCCGACACCGCGGTGGGCGCCTCCGCCTCGCGCTCGCGCGCGGCGAGCGGATCGAGGGCGTCGCGCAGCGAGTCACCGATGAAGTTGAACGCCATCACGATGCTGAGGATCGCAAGGCCGGGGAACAGACCCAGCCACCAGGCCGAGGTGTTCTGCATGGCCGCGGCGATCATSGTGCCCCATTCGGGCGTCGGCGGCTGCGCKCCGAGACCGAGGAASGACAGKCCGGACAGCAGCAGGATCGCCGTGCCGATGTCGAGCGASGCGAGCACSAGCACRGGGCCKGCGATGTTCGGCAGCACGTCSCGCAGCAGGGAGCGCAGCGGGGAGGATCCGAGCAGGCGCCCGGCGATCACATAGTTCTGCGTGCGCAGTCCGAGCACGAGCGACCGCGTGATGCGGGCGTAGGGCGGCCAGGCCACGATGATGCCGGCGATGACCGCGTTCATGATCGACGGGCCGAGGGAGGCGGCGATGACCATGGCGAGGATCACGGTCGGGAACGCCATCACCATGTCGGTGATGCGCATGAGCACCTCGTCGAACCAGCCGCCGAGATAGCCCGCGACCGCGCCCACGACGGTGCCGACGATCATCGCGCAGACGACGAGCATGAGCGCGAGCGGGATCGTCGCCTGAGCACCCAGGAGCAGACGGGAGAACACGTCGCGGCCGTTGACGTCGGTGCCCATGATCGCGTCGCCGCTGGGGGCGGCGAGCCGGGGGAGGTCCTGCGCGAGCGGGTCGTGCGGGGCGATCCACGGGGCGAGGATCGCGATCACGATCCACATCAGGGCGATCACCGTGCCCACCACGGCCAGCGGCGTCCGCCAGGCGCGCGGCAGCCAGGGGCGACGGCGCCTCGGGGCGACCTGCTCGGGGATGACGAGATTCATGACAGCCTCACTCGCGGATCCAGGACGCCGTAGAGCACGTCGACGACGAGGTTGATGACGAGGTAGATGACGCCGACCACGAGACCGACGCCGGTCACCGCGAGCAGATCGAGGTTCTTCGACGCGTTGTAGGCGTAGGTGCCCAGGCCGGGCCAGGCGAACACGGCCTCGACCAGCACAGTGCCCGAGAGCAGGCTGCCGAAGGCGATGCCGACGAGGGTGAGGATGGGCAGCGCCGCTCCGCGCAGCACGTAGCCGACGACGACCCGGCGTCCGCTCAGGCCCTTCGCCCGCGCCGCACGGGCATAGTCCATGTCGAGGACCTCGAGCACGGAGGTGCGCACGAACCGGGTGAGGGTCGCGATCGTGAACAGGCTCAGCACCAGCACCGGCAGGGCCAGGTGGCTGGTCGCGTCGAAGAATCCGACCGAGTCGCCGTTCAGCAGGTAGTCGATCGTGTAGAAGCCGGTGATGCGCGGCGGCGGTGTGATCGTGGGGGAGATCCGCCCGGATCCTGACACCCAGTGCAGCTGCATGAAGAACAGTTGGTAGGTGAGGATGGCCATCCAGAACGTGGGGATGCTGAGCCCGATCAGGGTGACCACGCGCACGACCTGGTCGGTGACCTTGCCGCGGCGGTAGGCGGCGAGGGTGCCCAGCACGATCGCGACGGCGAGGCTGATGATGATCGCGTAGAAGGCGATCTCCGCCGTGGCCGGCACGGCCTTGGCGAGGTCTGCGGAGACCGGCTGTCCCGACTTCAGCGAGGTGCCGAGGTCGCCGCGCAGCAGGTTGCCGACGTAGAGGAAGAACCGGATCCACACCGGCTGGTCCAGCCCGTACTTCTGCCGGAAGGCCTCGACCGTGGCGGGGTTCGAGGCGGCGCCCTCGCCGAGGGCGGCGCGCACCGGATCACCGGGCACGATCACGGTGAGGGAGAAGGTGACCAGCACGATCCCGAACAGCAGGATCACGCTCGTCACGGCCCGCCGGGCGAGGAAGCGCAGCAGCGTGTGCTGGGCCTGCCGCGTCTTGCGGGTGGCGATGACTCGGGTCTCGGACACAGGGTGCTTCCGGATCTACGTGGCGGAGGGGGCGTGATGCTGCGGGGACCGGAGCCGCGTGGCTCCGGTCCCCGCAGGGCTCACTTCGCGGGGTGCAGCGTCCGCAGGTCGAGGGTCCAGGTCACGTTGTACTCGAGACCCGCCACCTTGGTGGAGCTGGCGAGGTTGATGCCGGGCACGATCAGCGGCACGAACGGTCCCGACTCCTGCATCGCCTTGGCGTAGTCGCTGAACGCCGTGTTGCGCTCGTCGACGGAGGTCGCGTTCTGCGCCTTGGTCACCAGGCCCGCGATGGTGCTGTCGGCCTCCGTCGGCCAGCCGGCGCGCAGGCCGACCTTCTGACCAGGGCCGAACGGCAGGAACGAGGAGGTGTCGGCGTAGTCAGGGCCCCAGTACCAGAGCGAGAACGCCTCCTGCGCCTTCACGTAGGGCTGCACTTCGGTCGCGAACGGCGCCGGGGCGAGAGTCGCGTTGATGCCCGCGGCCTTGAGCTGCTCCTGCACGCGCTCGGCGACCGGGGTGAACTCCACGCCGCCGACCGGGTTGTCGTTCGGGAACTGGAGCTTGATCTCCTGGCCGGTGTATCCGGAGGCGGCGAGAGCAGCCTTGGCCTTGTCGAGGTCCTGCTTCACGCCGGACTTGTTCGCRCCSGGGAACATCGGCGGGATGACGCCGGTGGCCTGCWCGGATCCSKYGCCGGCSAGCTCSAGSAGCTTGTCGTAGTCSAGCGCGTASCGCACGGCCTCGGCGAACTTCGGGTTCGCGGTCGCACCGCCCACGTTCTTGTCCTGGTTGATGAGCAGGAACAGCGTCTCGGCAGACGGCGCCGAGTTCACGGTGAAACCGTCGCCGAGGTTCTTGACCTGGTCTCCGGAGAGGTCGACCGCCACGTTCGAGTCGCCGCCCTTGAGGTTGGTCAGCTGCGTGGAGGACTGCGAGATGTTGCGCACGACGATCTTGTCGTAGGCCGGCTTGTCCTCGCCGTCGTAGCTGTCGTTCTTCACGAGCACCACCTGCGAGGTCAGGTCGAGCGACTGCAGCTTGTACGGACCGGAGCCGGCCGAGTTCGCGTCGAGCCAGGTCTTGGCCGCGTCCTTGTCGTCGGTCGTGCCGCCGTTCTTCTTCACGAGCTTCGAGTTGAGGATCGCGAGCGACGGGTTGGTGACGATCGCGGGCAGCTGCAGCGACGGCGTCTTGGTCGACAGGGTGACGGTCTTGTCATCGACCTTGGCGACCGTGATGCCCGCCATGAGGAAGTTGGCCTTGGAATCGGTGATGCCCGCGACGCGGTCGAGCGAGAACACGACATCGTCGGCGGTGACCGGGGTGCCGTCGGAGAACTTCCGGCCATCCTGGATCGTGAAGGTGAACTCGGTGGCGTCCGAGTTCTGCTTCATGGTCGCGAGATCCGGTTTCGGGGTGGTCGAATCGGCGCCCTGGAACGTCAGCAGCGTGTCGTACACCGCGTGCAGCACCATGTTGCCGGTGGGCACGTAGTTGCGGCCGGGGTCACCGGTCTCGAGCGAGAACGCGGTGTCGACCACGAGCGTGCCGCCCGAGGAGGAGCCGCTGGAGTTGTTCGCGGAGTTGCCCCCGGAACAGCCGGCGAGCGCGATTGCAGCCACAGCGATGAGCGCTGCGGCGACGTGGCGATAGGAACGGGCCACGGGCTTCCTCCTCATTGAATTGGACAGGTCAGATGACCGGGTCGGGTTTCCCGGCACTATATCCGACCGTTTAGCCAGATTTCGAGCAATCCATTGTCACGCTTCCATCACTACGGCAATATGTCCAGCATGAGCGATGATCAGCCTTCCGTCTCTGGACGATCCGCGCCCGGGATCGACGAAATCGCGTACGACATCCTCCGCGCACTGCGCCGCAACGGGCGGATCTCGATCGCCGCGCTCGCGCAGGAGGTCGGGATCTCCCGGGCCAGCGCTTACTCCCGGGTGGAGTCCCTGACCCGCGCCGGGATCATCACGGGGTACACCGCCGAGGTCGACACGACGCGACTCGGCCTCGGGGTGAGCGCGCTCGTGTTCTGCACGATCCAGCCGCAGTCGTGGTCCTCGTTCCTGCAGGCGATCGGTGACATGCCCGATGTGGAATCGGCGATGGTGATGACCGGTGAGCACGATGTGATGCTCCTCGTCCGCAGCGTCGACATGGAGCGGATGCAGTCGCTCGTGATCGGCACGATCGCCGACCGTCCCGAGGTGACGAAGGTCGAGACCGCGATCGTCATGGGCGAGGTCTTCCGTCGACCGTTCGTGCTGCCGGACGAGATCCCGGAGCGCGCGGCGATCGGCGTCGACAGCGGCCTGATGCGATTCACCCGCACCGACGGGAGCCGCGGGACCCGGGTCTGACGGTCACCCCGGGGTCGTTGAGCGAGGACGGCGAAGCCGACCGAGACGAAACGCGGTGCCCTCACCGGCGACAGCAGGGCCTCAGACCTGCAGGCAGACGCTCACGTGTTCGACGCCATCCACGGCGAAGTCCTCGATGAGGCGGATCCGGCCGTCGTCCTCCTGCTCGGCGCGGCTCACCGCGTCCCCACGCACGACGGAGCCGTCGCTGACCAGGGCATGCGCGAACGACACCCGCACCTCGGCACCGGCCACCTCGCCGACGAAACGGCCCTCCGTCACCGTGTCACCGGTGTATTCGCCCMAGATCAGGCGGCCGTCCTGGTGGTAGTCGAAGGTCGTCGGGGCCTTGGGATCGACCTCGCTGGCGGTCGAGGAGACCATGGCGAAGCGCAGTCCGTCGAGGAGGAGCGTGGAAGGCATGACGACGAGTATGGACCCCGCACCGGCGTTCGGCGCAATCCCGTCCTCCTCCGGTGCGGGCCGTGAAGGCGGTGCGCGGATCCCGTGCGGGTCGCCATCATCTCCGCCGGAATGACAATCCCTGCGGCGCAGAAATCTATTAACAGGTTCATCCACATGTGGATTACTCGGCGAATGCGGAAAACGTCCTGTGCAGTGCCGCCAGCCCGGGCTCTTCGTGGAGATACCTGCTGTTCACCGGTGGTTTTCCCGCGCGTCACAGATCTTGTCATTGCGACGCCGGGAAACCCCGCACCGATATTCCGGTGTGTGCTCTCGGCACACGGGAATCACCGTGCGCGGACGGAGGGATCCGGCTCAGGAAATCCGCCGGAAGAGCGTGTTCCCCGCGGCGGCGAAGGCGCTTCCCACGGCGAGGATCGCGGCGCCCCCACCCGCGTAAGCGATCTGCAGGTGGCTGCCGTGGTTCTCCACCGTGATGTAGATGATGACGAAGGCGACGGCCGAGGCGAGGGCGCTCGCCCCCGCGATCCACCACAGCGCGGGCAGCGTTCGTGCCGGCGGCACCGCTTCGGGCACACGCCAGAGCAGCAGCGCGATGCCGCCCAGGCACCCGCATGCCGCGACCAGCATGAACGCCGCGACCACGTCGCTCGGCCGGTGCCACTGCTGGATTACCAGCAGAATCCCGGTGACCACGGCGAATGCACCGCCCAGCACTGCCGCCAGAGGGCGCCAGCGCGGGGGACACACGACGAAGACAGCGAACGCCGCGGCGGCGGCGACCGTCGCATGCCCGGAAGGGAATGAATTGTCGAGCAAGTCGGTGGCGCCGGTCGCTACGCGGTCCAGGAACACGTGCTTGGCGAGCTCGGCGGCGATCACCGCGATTCCTCCCACAGCGAGGGCGACCAGCAGATGCCGGAACCGTCGCGTCCCCAGGCCGATGATCAGCGTGAGCAGGATTCCCCCGCCGATGGCGACCGTGGGTACATTGCCGAGCACCATGCCCGTGAGGCGATAGACCAAATCGTGCTGCGACGAAGCCCCCACGAACGCCCGCTCGTCGACGATCTGCCCGACGTAGGTGCGCACGAAGAACACGTATGTGGCCACGAACGCGGCCGCGAGGATCACGGCGGCTATCGCGAAAGACCACACTCCACGTCTTGCCGCCATGCATCCATCATGCAGGTTCGAACTGTGGGCCTGCTCACCAGTCCCTGCGATCTTGCGCAGCCCGCAGGTCTTTGAGAGCCCGTGACTCGTCGTACGTCCCGGTACGGCCGCGCCGCATGAGTCGTCGGACGAGACCGGTATCCTCCGGGAGCCGCGTAGGCGTCTCCGGCTCCTCGCCGTGTCCATGGCGCGTGCGTGCCGTGTCGAGCAGCGGCAGGGCGATGTGCACGAGAGGGCCGATTCCGAGGGCGAACACGACCGTGCCGACACCGACGGTTCCGCCGAGCAGCCAGCCGATCGCGAGCACCGTGACCTCCACCGTGAGGCGGGAGACCCAGATCGGCCAGCCGAGGCGGGAGTTCATGCCGGTCATCAGACCGTCGCGCGGGCCAGGACCGAAGTGCGCACCGATGTACAGCCCGCTCGCGAGGGCGACCGCGAGCACCCCGGCGACGAGCAGGAGGATCTGCATGAGCAGGCCGTGCACCGGCGGGAGGACCGTCACCGTCGCCTGGATCGCGGTTCCCACGAGAAGGACATTCAGGAGAGTGCCCAGGCCAGGCTTCTGCCGCAGCGGGATCCACAGCAGYAGCACCAGSAGSCCGACGATGTTSGTGATCCATCCCACGCCGATGCCGGTGTGCCGGGACAGCCCCTGCGCGAACACGGTCCAGGGGTCGACGCCGAGTCCGGCGGAGATCATGAGCCCGTCTCCGACGCCGTAGAGCACAAGTCCGATCACCAGCTGCAGCACCCGTCGTGTCATGGATCCATGATGCAGGAGAACTGGACTGGTGAGACCAGTCCAATCACCCTAGGCTGGCCTGATGGACTCCCGTCTCTCCGCGCGCGCACTGGTAGAGCTGCTCGGGCTGTGGCGAACCAGCGAACCGGCCTTCGACGCTCTCGCTGACGGCATCCGCCTGCTCTGCCTCGACAATCGCATCGCTCCCGAGACGGCGTTGCCCGCCGAGCGGGAGCTCGCGGCAGCGCTCGGCGTGAGCCGGACGACGGTCGCAGCCGCCTACCGGGGACTGCGCGCGACCGGGCACATCGTCAGCCGCCAGGGCTCCGGCAGCGTCACCCGGCCGCTCGGACGCACCGCCGCCGCGCGCTGGTTCGACCACGGCGGCATCGACCTGCAGCAGGCCAGCCCTCCGGCGTGGCCCGGCCTGCCGGGGGTGATCGCCGAGGTCGCGGGTTCAGCGACCTCGCTCGTCTCCCGCTCCGGCTACGACATCCTCGGACACGCCGAGCTGCGTGCCGCGATCGCGGACCGGTACACGGTGCAGGGGATCGACACCGTGCCCGAGCAGGTCATGGTCACCAACGGCGCCCAGCATGCGCTGAACCTGATCGCCGGCACTCTGCTGCGCCGGGCCGATCGCGTGCTCATCGAGACGCCGACCTATCCGCACGCCGCGGAGACGTTCCGTCGGGCCGGATCCCGTCTCGTGGGTGTTCCTGTGGATGCGCGGCATGGCTGGGACCTGGATCGAGCCGTGCAGGCGTTCTCCCGCACGGCTCCCGTGCTCGCCTACCTCATGCCGCAGTTCCAGAACCCGACCGGGCGATGGATGAGCACGGAGGAGAGTTCGGTGTTCGCGCGCGCCGCACACGATGCCGGATCCGTCCTCCTGATCGATGAGACGACCGCCGATCTCCGTGTCGACGGGCCCGCGGGCCGCGCGCCCTTCACGACCGGCCCCTGGATCCGGGTGGGCTCGCTCGGCAAGTCCGTGTGGGGTGGGCTGCGCATCGGATGGATCCGTGCCGACGGGGATCTGATCCGCCGCCTGCGGGCGGCACGCACCTCGCACGACCTGGGCACCCCCGACCTCGAGCAGGCCATCGCAACCCGCGTGGTCGCGCGGCTCGATGAGATCCTGCCGCAGCGCTCCGCTCTGCTGCGCACCGGCCGCGACACGCTCACCACAGCGCTGGCCGCGGCATTGCCGGAGTGGTCGGTGCCTGAGGTGCACGGCGGAGTCGCACTCTGGGTCGAGTTGGGCGCGCCGCTGAGCTCCGCCCTGGTGATGGATGCCACACGGCACGGGCTGCATCTGTCGGCCGGACCGCGGTTCGCGGTGGAGGGCGGTCACGAGCGGCACCTGCGGATCCCGTTCACGGCCGAGGCCCGCGAGCTCGCCCGCGCGGTCGACATCCTCGAGGAGTCCTGGCGACGGGTGACCGCGGGCGTCGACCTCCCTGCAGCCGGACCGCGGCCGACCCCCGCCGAAGCACTGGTGTGAGTGGTCGAGTTGGACGCGGACGAGCACCGGTTCTCGGCTGCACTGGCCTGGGAACGACGAAGGGTCCAGGCGTATGCCTGGACCCTTCGTCCTGTGTGGAGCCTAGGAGATTCGAACTCCTGACATCCTGCTTGCAAAGCAGGCGCTCTACCAACTGAGCTAAGGCCCCGTGCCGGGATTCGGCGGGTTTCGACCGAATGAGCGGATCCGATTCTCTCGGATCCGCTCACATGTCGGTGGGGCTACCAGGACTTGAACCTGGGACCTCTTCATTATCAGTGAAGCGCTCTAACCGCCTGAGCTATAGCCCCGTATCAACCTCCAAGACTTTACCGGACGTTGACACGATCACGAAATCGAGCCGGGTCAGCTGCCTTCGCGCAGGGTGATGCTCCCCGCGGACAATGAGGCCTGGATGCGATGCGACGACGAGAAGTCGTTCTGCACGCTCGTCTCCAGGTTGCCCGCCGAGACGTCCTTGGACAGGGCGTACCGGCCCGACGGTACCGTCACGTCCATGGATCCGGCACTGACGTCCAGGCGGATCCCGTCGGGCTGCGTGCCCGCGAGCGTGGCGTTCAGGTCGCCCGCCGACATCGACAGGTCCGCCGTGGTGACGTCGTCCAGGCGCAGCGTCGCCGAGCCTGCGCTCACCCGCGTGGTGACCGCGGTCGCGCCGCCGGCGACCGTCAGCGACCCCGCGTTCACGGTCGTGCTCAGCGTGTCGAAGCGTCCCTGGGTGGAGAGCGAACCTGCATCCAGCCGCAGGTCGGCGCCCAGTTCGCCCTCCAGCTCGCGGGGGAGCGTGAGGGTCATCTGCGGATCGATGCCGAACCAGGCGCCGATCCACCAGCCGAACGGCCCGCTGGGGCGGTCCACGCGCAGCACGTCGCCGTCCCGGCGCATCGTCCAGTCGCTGCTGCCGGCCCCGGTGGTCCGCATCGTCGCCGCGGCGACGTCATCGAAGCGGACCGTCGCGGAACCGCGCCCGACCTGGACCTTGAGGTGTGTCACGCCCGAGGTGTCGACGGTGGTGGTGCTGCCCACGGAGCCGTCGCCGGTGGCGATCTGGCTGACAGCCGCGAGTGCGGAGGTGCCGCCGACGGTGACCAGCGCCCCGCCGCCGATGATCGCCGCGGCGATGGTGATCGCGGTCAGGGCTCCGCGACTCGGGTTCGAGCCTGGCGCGGGGGATCCGGGGCGGGAGGAGTCCGGCGCAGCGGCCGCAGAGGGGTCCGGCTCGGGCGGGTTCGGAGGGGTGAGATTCGTCATCGGTTCGGTCCTGTCTGTGCGGGTCCGGCACCAGGGCCGTTCAGGCCGGCGCTGGAGATGTGGGCGATCGCGGCGAGGACGCGGCGGTTGCCGGACTCGTCGGGTTCCAGCCCGAGTTTCTGGAAGATGGCGGTGATGTGCTTCTCGACGCTGGCTTCGGAGAGGAACAGCGCGGCCGCGATGGCCTGGTTCGACTTGCCCTCCGCGATCATGGCGAGCACCGTCCGCTCGCGTTCGGTGAGGCTTCGCATGCGGTCGTCCTGGTTGC
The DNA here is from genome assembly GCF_056398985.1 of Microbacterium sp. 01T413_2. Classification (NCBI taxonomy): domain Bacteria; kingdom Bacillati; phylum Actinomycetota; class Actinomycetes; order Micrococcales; family Microbacteriaceae; genus Microbacterium; species Microbacterium sp. 01T413_2. The sequence goes on along the minus strand of NZ_JBFTQL010000006.1, from coordinate 2,777 downwards.
GCCGGGTGAGCAGCTGTGCCACGACCTCCGGGTCCAGCACGGTGGATCCGGAGGCGATGCGCGCGACCGATTCGATGAACTCGGAGACATCAGCCACCCGGTCCTTCAAGAGGTAGCCGAGCGGGCCCGCGGACCCCTGTGCTGATCCGCTCTGCGCGATGATCAGATCGCTCGCGTAACGCTCCTCGACGTACTGCGACAGCACGAGCAGCGGAAGCTGCGGCAGTCGGGTGCGCAATGACAGCGCGGCGCGGATCCCCTCGTCCACGAATGTCGGCGGGAGCCTGACATCGAGGATGCAGAGCTCGGGATCGGTGGCATCGACGCTCTCGTCGAGGTCGGTCGCATCGGGCAGCGCGGCGACGACCGCATGCCCGGCGTCCTCGAGCAGACGCACGAGCCCCTCCCGCAGCAGCACCGAGTCTTCGACGATCAGGATCCTCATGAGGTCACCATTCCTGCAGAAGCGGCGTTTCGTCTCGGTCGGCTTCGCCGTTCTCGCTCAACGACCCCGGGGAACACGATCAGGATGCGCACGGGACGCTCACCTCCAGGCTGGTCGGACCGCCCGCGGGGCTGTCCAGGCGCAACGTGCCACCGGCGGCGAGCACGCGGTTGCCGATCCCGTCGAGGCCTCCGCCCGGAAGCACGGTCGCGCCCCCGATGCCGTTGTCCTCGACCCGGGCCCAGAGCGTGCCGCCGTCGCGCACCCGCACCACGACCCTGCATTCGCTGGCCCGGGAATGCTTGGCCGCATTGGTGAGCGACTCCGCGATGGTGAAGTACACGGCGGCCTCGGCGTCACGCGAGCACCGCCCGTTCAGCCGCACATCGAGCACGACCGGCACGGGGGACCGCCCGGCGAGGGCCGAGAGGGCCGCGTCCAGCCCCCGGTCGTCGAGCACCGAGGCGTGGATTCCGCGCGCGAGCTGGCGCAGCTCGGTGATCGCCGCCTTCGTCGAGGTGTGCGCCTCGGCGATGAGCGCCTTGGCGGCTTCCGGATCCGAGTCGATCTTCTGCTGCGCCATCCCGAGCGTCATCCCCACGGAGACGAGCCGCGGCTGTACGCCGTCATGCAAGTCCCGCTCGATGCGGGTGCGCTCCACGTCTGCGGCGCGCACGGCGCCGGCGCGCTGCGCGGTGGTCGTGCGCACCCGCTCACTGAGGTCGAGGTTTCGGTCGGGGGTGGCGACGATGCCGCGCGAGATCGCCCGGTGCAGCAGCGCCACGCTGATGATGCCGACGACGGCGGCCGCCGCGCCTGCGCCGCCGATGAGCGGGGCCCAGGCGCTCGGGTACCTCGTACCCCAACCCGTGTCGACCTCGCCGGTGGTGAACAGCGGGGCGAAGGCCGTGACCGCCGACCACCCGAACCACGCCATGAGCCGCAGCACCAGGGATCCGAGCGCGCAGGCGATGGCGAAGTTGGCCAGCGCCCGCCACATCCGGCCGTTGTACGCCTGCCGCCAGAGCGAGAGCAGCCAGCCGCCGAAGCCCGGACGGTCGGTCGCACGCCAGCGCAGGGCCGGGAGTCCGAACCCGTACAGGCCGTTCAGCCGCGCGATCTCGAACCAGGCCACTCCGTACAGGGCGTAGACCAGGCCGACGAGCACGATGATCCCGACGCCGAGGAAGCTGAGGCCGAAGCCGATCCCCAGCGCACCGCCGAGGATGCCGACCACCGCGGATCCGATCACGCCGAGCGCGGCGAGTTCGAGGATCGTGAGGAACAGGCGCACCGGGGTGCGTGACGCTTCCGCGACAGGGCCTGTCACAGGAGGCGGGGAGGAGGCTGCTGTGGTCATGGCTCCACGCTACGGGCGCGCTCGTGGACCGGGAACGGGGGAAGCCGGGGGATCTGGYTCGGGGTTTCCGTAAGAACAGCGGTTATGCATGCCTTGCCTTGATGGACGGCGGTGCGTGCAGGTGCTTACGTGGACCCATGACTGCACTGCATCCGCACGAACCGCACGGCACCGGTCTCGGACAGCGCCTGAACTGGCTGCGAGCCGGGGTGCTGGGCGCGAACGACGGCATCGTGTCGGTCGCCTCCCTCGTCGTGGGCGTGGCCGGTGCCACGACGGACAATGCCGCGCTGCTGGTCGCGGGCCTCGCSGGCCTSATCGGCGGCGCGATCTCGATGGCGCTCGGYGAGTACGTCTCGGTGWSSAGCCAGCGCGACAGCGAGCACGCGCTCATCGCGAAGGARCGCGARGAGCTGCGYACSATGCCSGASGCGGAGCTCGCCGARCTCACCGAGCTGTACCGCCAGCGCGGACTCAGCGACGACACCGCGCACCGGGTCGCCGTCGAGCTCACCGAGCACGACGCACTGGCCGCGCACCTCGAGGTCGAGCTCGGCATCGACCAGGACGATCTGGTGAACCCGTGGCACGCGGCGATCTCCTCGGCGATCGCGTTCACGGTCGGCGCCATCCTGCCGCTGCTCGCGATCCTGCTGCCGCCGCCCGGCTGGCGCGTGCCGGTCACCTTCGTCGCCGTGCTGATCGCCCTCGCCGCGACGGGCTTCATCTCAGCGCGGATCGGCGGCTCGAATCCGACGCGCGCCTCGATCCGTCTGGTCATCGGCGGGGCGCTCGCCCTCCTCGCGACGTGGCTCATCGGCACCCTGCTCGGCAGCACCGGCGTCGTCTGAGATTCGATCCCGCATCCATCGACCGCGAGACTGCATCCCCGTCACGAAACTGCAGCAGAATCGTGCAGTCTCGCGACAGAGTTGCAGTCTCGCGGTCAGAGAACGCGGAAGAGAACGCGGA
>NZ_JBFTQL010000005.1:0-139171 GCF_056398985.1 Microbacterium sp. 01T413_2 | reverse complement strand
GTGGGAGAGTAGGACACCGCCGGACTTCCTTTAACAGAAAGGCCACCCAACGCAGGGTGGCCTTTCTGCATTTCTGGATCAGATTCAAGGCCGCCCTCACGGGCGGCCTTTTTTCGTGTGCCGACCCGCGACCTCCGCCGCTGCGCGGCGGGATTCGCGGGTCCGCACACGACCTGAGCGCCGACGAGGGGCAGTTCGGGGAAGGTCTCGCCCGAGTCCGTTTGGGCATCGACGCGACGACGACGCGGGGCTACTCTGGGCGTCAGACGGGCCGTTCGCCCGCCTCCCGGTGGACGAAGGAGCTCTCGATGGACGCGATGATGATGGACTCGATGAAGAGCATGGACATGATGCCCGGCATGAAGATGATGGACATGACTCTCATGCAGGCGTGCATGGACGCGTGTTCGGCCTGCGAGCAGGCATGCACGGTGTGCGCGACGCAGATGATGGACTGTTCGCCGTCCTGTATGAACTGCGCAGACATGTGCAACACCATGATGCGCTCGATGATGCGCATGCAGGGGATGACCCCGGCGGTCATGATGTCGATGCTCGACGCCTGCATGGCGATGTGCCAGCTCTGCATGGACATGTGCATGAAGCACGAGGCCCACAGCGAGGTCTGCCGGATGTGCGCGGCCGCGTGCAAGGCCTGCATGGACGCCTGCATGGCGATGCGCGACTCCATGATGGCAGCCTGAGCGGCGGGGTCTCGGGTCCCGGTTGATGCCGGGTGATCTAGGATCGGAGCATGCTCGTTGTTCGAGGCGCCCGTGCGGTGCTGAAGGAGGTCACTGGCGCGATCTGCGCCGGTGACAGAGGCTGACGCCCCTGCCGGCGGTCTACTGCCGGCTCGTTCGTCGCGCCCGCGTGAACATTCCGCGGGACATCCTCCGGCTGGTTTCACCAGCCGATTTCTCGCGTCTGCCGCAGCGGCAGCCGTTCTGACCTCGCACAGAGAGCACGACATGCTTCCCATCGATGAGCGCGCCATCCGCGCGTCCTTCCGCAACGCCTCCCGCAAAGAGGCCTCCTCCATGACCCCGCCGCCGGAGTTCGGCGCGGTCGACTTCACCCAGCTCGACTACCTCGGGTGGTCGGATCCGAAGATGCCCCGCCGGGCTTACATCGCGGCGCACCGCGATGACGGCTCACCGGTCGCGGTGCTGTTGCAGCAGGCCGAGCAGCGCACGAGTGCCCGTGCGCAGTGCTCGTGGTGTGAGGACATCACGCTGCGCAACGACGTGCAGTTCTTCGCCGCGCGCAAGGCCGGCTCCGAGGGGCGCAACGGCAACTCTCTCGGCGTGCTGATCTGCGCGAACTTCGGCTGCTCTGGCAACGTGCGGCGCCTGCCGCCGCTGGCCTACGAGGGATACGACCGGGAGGCCGCGCGCGAACAGCGGATCCTCCGTCTGCAGCAGCACATCCGGGGCTTCCTCCGCGAACTGGGGGCGTAGCGGTCGGTGCCCTTCGTCCTTCGGGGCGAGGGGCACCGACCGGAAGCGGGTCAGGCGCGGGCGACGTTGTAGCGCAGAGCGCCGATCGCGAGCACGTCCCATCGGGTGTGCACGGCGACAGGCTGACCGGGCTCGACCTCGAGGGCGGCGCCGCCGGCGTTCCACAGTGAGAGCGTCTCGCCGTCGAGCGTGGCGACCTGCACGATGCCGGCCTGCCGATCGACGCCCGACACGAGGGCATCGGTCCAGCCGGCGGTCGTCGCGGCGGCGAGGCGCGCCTGGATCAGATGCAGCGCGTGGCCGGGAGCGTAGGAGGAGCAGACGTCGCCGTGGTCGCACATGCACCGGGCAGCCTCACGCACCGGAAGGGGCGAAAGGTGGATGCGGGGCGTGGTCACGATGGTCTCCTCACAGGATCGGTCCGATCAGGTTACGGCCGGGCGTGTCGCGGACGGTAACGCCCGTGAAATGTGCCGACACATGATCGAATCTGCGCCTGTGCGCGGATCCGATCATGTTCCGGTGAGGGGCCGGATCCGATCGTGTTTCCGTGAGGGGTCAGAGCCGAGGCGTACGCGGAGGTGAGGTGCGGCGGTCGCCGGTCGCCTCGAAGGCGGCGGCGAGCTGCAGCAGGCGGGTGTCGTCATAGGCGCGGCCGGAGATGGTCAGGCCGACCGGCATCGCGATATCGGAGAGGGTGCCCATCGGCACCGTCACGGAGGGGACGCCGAGGTGCCGCGGCACGATGTTGCCATTCGCGACCCAGACCCCGTTGCGCCAGCCCTTGTCGGCGGATGCGGGATTCACGTCCATGTCCGCCGGCCCGATGTCGGCCATCGTCGGGTGGATCACGGCGTCCAGTCCGAGGCGGTCCATCCACTGCTCGAAATCGATGCGGCGCGTCTCCTCGAGACCGTTCAGGCCGGCTTCCATGTGCGGGATCACCGTCATGTCGGTGACCGGGTTCGCACGGAACAGGTCGGGCAGCTCGTTGATGTCGTCGTCGAAACCGGTGTAGCGATCGGGGAGAGCACCCGCGGGGGCGGGGAAGATCTTCGCGCCGTCGACCTGCGTCAGCGTGTTGAGCGCAGGATCGCCGTTCGCGCCGAGGAAGTCGTCCCATCCCCATGCGCACAGCTCGATGACCTCACTGCGCAGGAACTCGGGCGGAACGATGCCGCGGGTCGCGATAGTCGGTGCCCCGGCACGATCGCCCTCGTAGTTGGAGACGGCAGGGAAGTCGACCTCGACCACCTCGGCGCCGGCCGCCTCCAGCGCGGCGCGGGCGGCGCGCCACAGCTCCATGACCGATTCGCGGGTCTCGATGCGCTGTCCCGTCGGCCCGCCGATCCCGGTCCCCGTGCCGGCCTCGGGATCCGCGTTGATGAACATCCGGGGGACGCCGAACCGCTTGCCGCCCAGTTCCGCGGGCTCCAGGGCGACGTACGACTCCGGACGCACCTCCGACGCCGCAGGCAGTGGCACCCACGGCTGCGCGCGCCAGAAGTCCCCGCGCGTCGTGTGATCGTCGGCGACGACCACATCGAGGATCTCCAGCAGATCGGAGACGGTGCGCGCGTGCGGCACCACGATGTCCTGCGTCGGCACGAGCGGCCAGTTGCCGCGCACCGAGATGACGCCGCGGCTGGGGCAGTACGCGACGAGCGCATTGTGGGACGCCGGCGCCCGACCGCTCGACCAGGTCTCCTCGCCGAGGCCGAAGGCGGCGAACGATGCCGCGGTCGCCGTGCCCGAGCCGTTCGACGAACCGGATCCGAAGGCGCTGGTCAGCCAGTCCGCGTTGTACGGGCTCTCGGCGCGACCGTAGACGCCGCGCTGCATGCCGCCGTTCGCCATGGGCGGCATGTTCGTGAGCCCGAGGCAGATCGCACCGCCGGCACGGAGGCGCTCGATCGTGAACGCGTCGCGCTGGGCGACGAGCTCGGCGAAGGCTGGGGAGCCCGCTGCCGCCGTCAGCCCGCGCACGAGGTAGCTGTCCTTCGCCGTGTACGGGATGCCGTCGAGCGGGCCGAGGATCTCGCCGCGGGCTCGACGGGCATCGGAGGCCGCGGCCTCGGCGCGCGCCTCCGGGTTGCGCACCACGACGGCGTTCAGCGCTGTCGCCGTGTCGGGCCCGTCGTAGGCGTCGATGCGGGCGAGATAGGCGTCGACCAGTTCGACAGCCGTGGTCTCGCCGGCCTCGAGGGCCTCACGCAGGCGGGCGATGGGGGTCTCGACGACGTCGAACATGGGCGGATCCTTCGGTCGTGCGTCTGTCTGCGCCGAACCGTGGGATCCAGAAGCGCAATGCCACGGTTTGGCGCAGACAGACGGGGAGGGGTCAGGGGCGGCGGGCCTCAGGCGGAGAGCGTGGGCTGCTGCTGGGTGATGCAGTGGATGCCGCCGCCGCGGTCGAACAGCGGGCGCGCGTCGACGGTCACGACACGACGGCCGGGGTACGCCGCCGACAGGATGTCGCGGGCGCGCGCATCGGCGATGTCGTCCCCGAACCCGCACGCGATCACCCCGTCGTTCGTGACGAGGTGGTTGACGTAGCTCCAGTCCACGAAGCCCTCCTCGTCGCGCAGCGTCGCCGGAGCCGGCAGGTCGACGACCTCGAACGCGCGCCCCGCGGCGTCGGTCTGCGCCGACAGGTGCTCCCGCAGTGCGGCCGACACCTCGAAGTCGGGGTGTCCGGGATCCTGTTGGGCGTGCAGGAGGATCCGTCCGGGGGAGGTGATCGCCGCGACGATGTCGACGTGGCCGTTGGTGCCGAAGTCGTCGTAGTCGCGGGTGAGGCCGCGCGGCAGCCAGACTGCCTTGGCGGCGCCGATGGTGCGGAGCATCTCGGCCTCCACGCGCTGGCGGTCGAGGTAGGGGTTGCGGCGCGGGTCGAGCTGCACGGTCTCCGTGAGCAGCACCGTGCCTTCGCCGTCGACGTGGATGCCGCCGCCCTCGTTCACGAGCGTGGAGCTCACCAGCTCGGCGCCCGTCTCCGCGGCGATGATGCGCGCGTGCTGGGCGGCGTCGTGCCAGCGGGCCCACTCCGGTGCGCCCCAGCCGTTGAACACCCAGTCCACTGCACCGAGCACGCCGGGCCGCTCGGGGTCGACCACGAACGTGGGGCCGGAGTCGCGCATCCAGAACTCGTCCACCGGGGCTTCGAGGATCGTGATGTCGGAGGACAGCATGCGCCGAGCGCGGGCCATCTCACTCGGATCCACGAGGATCGTCACCGGGGTGAAGGCGGAGACGGCGTGGGCGACGGCGGTCCACGTGGCGTAGCCCTCCTCACGCAGTGCGTCGGTGTCGCCGAGGGTCTCGCCTTCGGCGGGGAAGGCCATCCAGACGCGGTCGTGTCGGGCGGTCTCGCTGGGCATCAACCAGGGCATCGGTGCTCCTCGGATCGGGTTCATCCCGCTTATTGAACAAGCGGCCAACTAGCGATACGGTATAGCCCCATGAGCACCTCGTCAACCCCCCGGCCGAAGAGGATGCCCCCGGAGCAGCGGGAGAAGGCGATCCTCGACGCCGCCGTCGCCCTCGCGCGGCAGGGCGGGATCGCCGCGCTGACTGTGCGCACGGTCGCCGCTGCGGCGGGCGTGACGCCGGCGCTCGTCACGCACTACCGGCCCAGCATGGACGCTTTCGTGGCCGAGGTGTTCGGCACGATCGTCGGCGCCGAGCGCGAGGAGGTCGTCGCCGACGGCCGTGCAGCCGCGAACCTCCGGGCGCGGATCACCCGCATCGTGGAGACCCTGCTCGACGGCGACCGCGACGACGTCACCCTGGTCTGGGTGCAGGCCTGGGCGGCCGGCGCGCGCAACGACGTGCTCGCCGCCCGGGTGCGGATCGAGATGGATCGATGGCAGCAGGATCTCGAGGCGGTCCTGGCCGAGGGTGTCGCGGCGGGGGAGATCGCCGCGGCACAGGCCGAGGGGGCGGCATGGCTGCTGCTCGCGACCGTGGACGGGATGAGCGCCCACTCGCTCGTGAAATGGGCGCCGGAGGATCGGGGTGCGCTCGCCCGGCGCACGGTGTCGGCGGTTCTGGGCTGAGCCGCGCAGCGTTCATAGCCGCAATTCGCGACCAGTGAGCAGTCGGACGGGGGGCGAGGCCCTCGGCCGGGGCGCGGAATCCGGAGCGTCGGAGCCTCGATCAGCCGGCGAGGATCCGGAGCGCTGAGGTCGTGTCCGACACCGTCAGCTGCGGCGGGTACAGCCCCATGACCTGGATCGCGGCCTCGTGATTCTCCGGTGTCGAGCCGGCGCAGGCGTCGGCGGCGATCGTGACACGTGCACCCGCATCGGCTGCGGCCAGCGCGGTCGAGATCACGCAGCAGTCCGTGGAGACGCCGGCGAGCACGACGGGGGCGGATCCGATGTCCTTCGACAGGCTCAGGAACCGATCGATGGCATCCCACTTGCCGAACGTGGGCAGATCCAGCGTCGGATGCGGGGAGAGGGTCCGCGCGGCGGGCACGAGGTCGTACAGCGGATCGTCGGCAGGCTTGTCCGCGAACGGCCAGGCCGCGAAGTAATCGCCCCATGACGTGCGGCGATCCGCGGTCGGCAGCCAGCGGGTCACGAGCACCCGGTCGGCCGCGACGTCGGCGAGACGGCGGATGTTCGCGAACGCCGCGGGGAACATCGGCGAGCCCCAGGCCGAGTCCGGCGCGGCGAAGATGTTCTGCGGGTCGATCACGACCAGCCAGGGACCCTTCGATGGGGTCAGGGACCGGCCCGCTTCGACCGCATCCGTCATGCCTGCTCCTGGCGGCGGATCCTCCCGGCACGGGCGAACCAGCCGACGACGAAACCCAGCACGAGTGCGAAGAACACGCCGAGGTTCGCGTAGGCCCACTCGCCGTCCTTGCCGCCGATGAGGCCGAGGAAGTAACCCTGCCAGTTGTTCCACGGCGCGGCCTCGGCGAAGGTGTTGATCACGAAGCCCCAGCCGATCACCGACGCGACGATCAGGGTGACGATCGAAACGCCGTCCCACGCGCCGTAACGTCCGCGCGCGTCGAACAGCGCCGCCTCGTCGTAATCCTTCTTGCGGCGCAGGATGTCGGCGATCAGGATCCCCGCCCAGGCCGCCATCGGCACGCCCAGCGTGATGAGGAACGACTGGAACGGTCCGATGAAGTCCTGCGCGAAGAACACCACCACGATGGTCCCGATGGTGAGGATCACACCGTCGACCGCCGCGGCCGCGGGACGAGGGATCCGGATGCCCAGGCTCAGCAGTGTGAGGCCCGACGAGTAGATGCCCAGCACCGCGCCGGAGACCAGCGTGAGGATCGCCACGATGAGGAACGGGAACAGCGCCCATGCCGGCAGCAGCGTCGCGAGCGCGCCGATCGGATCGGCGGCGACCGCGGCGCTGAGCTTGTCGTTCGACCCGGCCAGCAGCAGGCCGAAGAACACCAGCACGATGGGCGCGACGGATCCGCCGATCGTGTTCCAGGTGACGATCTGCGCATCGGAAGCCGTGCGCTTCTGATAGCGCGACCAGTCGGCGGCGATGTTGATCCAGCCGAGCCCGAAGCCTGTCATCACCATGACCAGCGCGCCGATCGTCTGCGCGAGCGTGCCGACAGGGCGAGAGAACGCGGTGGTCCAATTGATGCTGCCCACGGTGAGGATGAGGAACAGGATCGTGAACGCGCCGGTCAGCCAGGTGAGCACCGACTGCAGCTTCATGATCGTGTGATAGCCGAGCACCGACGCGCCCACGATGAGCGCCGCGACCAACACGGTCGCGATGAGGTGCACGGCGACGTCGCCGTCTGCTCCGACCCAGCCGAGCGCATGCAGCACTGTCGTGGTGGCGAGCACGGCCGTGATCGTGAGTGAGGTCTCCCAGCCGATCGAGGTCAGCCACGAGACGATGCCGGGGATCTTCTGCCCCTGCACGCCGAACGCCGCGCGGGACAGGACCATGGTCGGCGCGGATCCGCGCTTGCCGGCGATCGCGATGAGTCCGCACAGCGCGAACGACACCACGATGCCGATGATCGCCACGATCGTCGCCTGCCACAGCGAGATCCCGAATCCGAGCAGGAAGGATCCGTAGGACATGCCGAACACCGACACGTTCGCGGCGAACCACGGCCAGAACAGGTCGCGGGGGCGCGCGGTGCGCTCGGACTCGGGGACGATCTCGATGCCCCGCCGCTCGATGAGGGCGGCGGATCCGGGCTGTGAATCGGCGGACATGGCTTCATCCTGGCAGGCACTGGCGGAATCCGGGGCGGATCACGGGAACTCCGGGCGATTGGGGGAACTCCGGGTGGGCCCCTGGTGCACGCGAGTGGACCCCTGGTGCACACGAGACTCCATCTGAGTCACGAGACTGCAGCGGCCAGCTGCATTCTCGGAGCGCAGATGAAGTCTCGCGGTCGGGTGGGCGGAGCGAGAACGGATCTTCGCGCCGGATGCCCATCGAATTCGAAGCTTCGTTGCCGGTACGATATCGCCGACCCGTTGATCCGGCGCGGCATTCTGCTCGTCGCCGGGCGCTCGTAGGCTTCCGGGTCGGAAGGATCCTCATGGACGCCTCGCGCATGCATGCCGCCTCGCCCGAATCCGCCGCGATCGTCGACGCCGTGCTCGACTACTCCCGCCGCCGGATGCTCGCCACCGATGTGCCCCTCGACAAACCGCAGCCCGAGGCCGAGCTTCGTCGCCTGGTCGGCACGACCATCACGGACGCGGGGCTCGGCGGGCAGCGCGCGCTGAGCGTGTTCGAGCACATCCTCGCGCCGGCCTGTCTGACCACGAGCCACCCCAACTACCTCTCCTTCATCCCGAACGCGCCGACCGTCGCGGCCATGGCGTTCGACCTGGTGGTCTCCGCATCGGGGCTCTACGGCGGCAGCTGGCTCGAGGGCGCGGGCGCCGTGCACGCCGAGAACGAGGTGCTGTCGTTCCTGGCCGCCGAGTTCGGTCTGCCCGACACGGCCGGCGGCGTTTTCGTGCAGGGCGGCACGATCGGCAACCTGTCCGCGCTCGCCGCGGCCCGTGACAAGGCGGGCCGGCGCCTTGACGCCGCAGGCACGCCGCGGCCCGCGCGGTGGAAGCTCGTGTGCAGCCTGGAGGCGCACTCCTCGAACAAGTCGGCCGCGAAGATCATGGACGTCGACGTGATCGCGGTCCCGGCCGGTGCTGACGGCAAGCTGCACGCCGACGAGGTGCGCGCCGCGCTGGAAGAGCACGGCGAGGCCGTGTTCGCCGTCGTCGCGACGGCAGGATCCACCAACTTCGGCATCCTCGACGACATCGCCGGCATCGCCGCGCTCAAGGACGAGTTCGACTTCTGGCTGCACATCGACGGCGCCTACGGGCTCACCGCGATGCTCGCGCCCGAGGCGCGGGCGTGGTTCGCGGGCGTCGAACGGTGCGACTCGCTCGTCGTGGATCCGCACAAGTGGCTGTACGCGCCGTTCGACTGCTGCGCGCTGCTGTACCGCGACCCGACCGACGGCCGCCTCGCGCACACTCAGCACGCGGAGTACCTGGACACACTCACCGACACCGATGAGTTCAGCCCTTCGGACTACTCGATCCAGCTCACCCGGCGTCCGCGCGGACTGCCGCTCTGGTTCTCGCTGGCGACCTATGGCGTGGACGCGTACCGCACGGCGGTCTCGGAGACGCTGGCGCTCACCCGCCGGATCGCGCACGAGATCTCCTCGCGTCCCGAGTTGCGCCTGGTGCGCGACCCCGAGCTGTCGGTGGTCGTGTTCGAACGCGAGGGCTGGGAGCGCGCCGACTACGACCGCTGGTCGGACGAGCTGCTGCAGTCGCAGCGTGCGCTCGTCGTGCCGAGTTCGCACGCCGGCCGGGTGAACACGCGCTTCGCGATCCTCAACCCCCTGACGACGTTCGAGGACCTCGTCGGGATCCTCGACACGATGCGCTGATCGGGTCCTTTCGGGGTCGTTGAGCGAGCGGAGCGAGCCGAAACGCCGTGCCCTTGACGGTGACCGCGTTTCGTCTCACTCCGACTGCGCCGGTGCTCGCTCAACAACCCCGAAGAGCAGGGCACGCGAGCGGGCTCAGCCGGCGAAGAAGGCCTTCGCGACGGCGGTGAGGTCGTGCAGGTCACTCACGCCCGCGAGTTCGCGGGCGGAGTGCATCGACAGGATCGGGATGCCGACGTCGACCGTGCGGATCCCGAGGCGGGTCGCCGTGATCGGGCCGATCGTGGATCCGCAGGGCACGTCGTTGTTGGAGACGAACTCCTGGGTCAAGACGCCGGCGGCGTCGCACCAGCGATGCCAGGCGGCGGCGCCCACGGCGTCGGTCGCGTAGCGCTGGTTCGCATTGATCTTCAGGATCGGACCGGATCCGAGCACGGGCTGCACGACCGGGTCGTGCTTGCCGGCGTAGTTGGGGTGCACCGAGTGCCCGACGTCGCTGGACAGGCACCACGACGCCGCGTAGGCGCGGTGCACGTCGACGGCGTCGGCGCCGAGACCGGCGTAGATGCGCTCCAGCACGTCCTCGAGGATGGGGCCTGCGGCGCCCGAGCGGGAGCCGGATCCGAGCTCCTCGTGGTCGAACGCGGCGAGCACCGCGATCGCGTCAGGCTCGCCGTGGGCAGCGACCTCGCCGAGCGCGACCACGCCCGCGTGCACCGAGGCGAGGTCGTCCAGGCGTCCGCTCGCGAAGAACGCGTCGTCCTTGCCGAACACGGCACCGCGGGCGCTGTCGGCGACGACCGCGTCGAAGCCGCGGATCTCGCGGGGATCGATCCCCGCGGCGTCGGCCAGCTCGGCGAGCAGGTCCGCCTCGAGCGGGTCGCCCAGCCCCCACACCGGCTGGGTCTCGTTCTGCTTGTCGAGCGCGAGACCGTTGTTCACGCCGCGGTCGAGGTGGATCGCGAGCTGCGGCAGCCGCAGCAGCGCACCGGTCGCGGCGAGCACGACCCGGCCATCGGCGAGTGCGAGCCGCCCTGCCAGGCGCAGTTCGCGGTCGAGCCACGAGTTCAGCAGCGGTCCGCCGTACACCTCGACGGCGGCCTGAAGCCAGCCCTTGGTCCCGGTGGTCGGACGCGGCTTGAGCTTGAACCCGGGGGAGTCGGTGTGCGCGCCGAGCACGTGCGTCGGCGTGGTGGCGGTGGCCCCGGCGGGCACTACCCACGCGATGGCCGCGCCGTCGCGCACAATCACGAAGCGGCCGCCGGGCTGCGCGGGCCACGCCTCGGTCTCGTCCAGACGGGTGAATCCCTGCTCCTCGAGGCGACGGGCGACCTCCTCGGCGGCGTGGTAGCTGGACGGCGAAGCGGCGACGAAGTCGGCCAGATCCTCGACATGCGTGCGGGCGGAGGCGGCGTGGGACATGCGGATCCTTCCGAGGCGGGCGCGACAGCCGAAGCGACGCAGAGCACTTCGATCGTAACCGCGCGGGCTGTGCTCGAAGCGGACGGGGCCGAGCCTCAGGTCGCGATTTCTGCTCTTCCGGGCGCTGTTTTCGCGCCGAAAGTGCGACCTGAGCGGAGGGAGTGCGACCTGAACGTGCGGGATGAAACAGGGCGGACGACGAAGGGAGCGGATCCGTGCGGACCGCTCCCTGCATTTCCAGGATACCGGAGGGGGTGGGGCTTGCGGCAAGGCCCCCCTGCGGGGGCAGACTGTGTGGTTTCGCCCAGGAATCGGAGGATCCGTGCGCCCTGAATCCACCCACGAAACCACTCTCGCCACGACCCCGCCGGCCGCCGCATCGGCCGCAGCCTGGTCGCCGACGATCTTCGCCCTGCCGCCTGCCCTGTCCCGCAAGGCGGATCCGGCCCTGATCGCCGCCGACGACGCCCACCTGATCGCCATCCGCGACCGCCTCGCCGAGGAGGTCGCCGCCCTCGAGGACCGCCTCGTGCGACTGCGCGCTGCCCCCGCCCGGCTCGGTCAGGAGGCGCTCGACCGCGACCTCGAGATCCACCGCTCGAGCTCGCGCCTGCAACTTCTGCGCCGGTTCGGGGTCGACCTCTGCCTCGGGCGCATGGCCGTCGCCGGTGACAGCGAAGCGGACGGACCCGGATCCGGTGCCGCCCGGCCCGAGTTCGTCTACATCGGGCGCATCGGGCTGTCCGATGCCGAAGGACGACGGCTGCTCGTGGACTGGCGCGCGCCGGCGGCCGAGCCGTTCTTCGCGGCGACCCACGCGGATCCGCAGGGCCTGATCAGCCGACGCCGGTACCGCTGGGCCTCGCGCCGCATCACCGACTATTGGGACGAGGTGTTCGACCCCGCGTTCTACCGAGGCGAGGGCCCGGAGGGTACGGCCGCGCTCGACGACCAGTCCGCGTTCATCGCCAGCCTCGGCGCCTCGCGCTCGCCGCGGATGCGGGACGTGCTGAGCACGATCCAGGCGGACCAGGATGCGATCATCCGCGCATCCTCACGTCACCCGCTGGTCGTGGACGGCGGCCCCGGCACCGGGAAGACCGTCGTCGCGCTGCACCGCGCCGCCTATCTGATGCATGCCGAGCAGCGTCTCAGTCATGGCGGGATCCTGTTCGTCGGGCCGCACCAGCCCTACCTCGCCTACATCGAGGACGTGCTGCCCAGCCTCGGGGAGGACAGCGTCCGGGTGTGCACGCTGTCGGATCTGGCACCCGAGGGCAGAGCCGGCGATCGCATGCCGGAGGAGCAGGATCCGCTCGCGCGAGCGCTGAAGTCGGGCGCGCGACTCCTCGACGCGGTGACGGCCGCGGTCCGCTACCACGAGCATGCGCCGACCGAGCCGCTGCTCGTGGAGACGCCGTGGCGCGAGGTGATCGTGGAACCGGCGGCGTGGACCGAGGCGTTCGACGCCCCGGAGCCCGCTACGCCGCACAACGACGCCAGGGACGACGTGTGGGAGGCGCTGATCGGCGCGCTCGTCGAGGACAACGCCGACGAGGACGTGCCTCCGCGGCAGCTCGATCGCGCCCTGCGACAGAGCGAAGCCCTGCAGCGGGCGTTCGTGGCGGCCTGGCCGGTGCTGGATCCGGCCGGGGTCGTCGCCGACCTGTGGTCGACGCCGGCGTACCTGAGGATCTGCGCTCCCTGGCTCGTTGAGGACGAGCGCGCGGCGCTGCGGCGGGAGGATGCGAGGGCGTGGACGCGGCAGGACCTGCCGCTGCTCGATGCAGCCCGCGCGCTGACCGGGGATCCGGAGGGCTCGCGGCAGCGACGGCGGCAGGAGGCCGTGACCGCCGAGGAGCGCGAGCAGCGCGAGCGCGTGCTGGACGAGCTGCTCGCCGCCGACGACGACAAGGAGAGCGCGATCACCGGGTTCTTCTTCGGCGACGACAGCGCCGGCGTGCGCGCGATGCTGCAGGACGAAGCCGCCCTGCCGCGCCTCGACCCCGATGCCCTCGCGGGGCCGTTCGCACACGTGATCGTCGACGAGGCCCAGGAGCTCAGCGATGCGGAATGGGCGATGCTGCTGCGCCGGGTCCCGTCGCAGAGCCTGACCATCGTCGGCGACCGCGCACAGGCCCGGCACGGGTTCGGCGAGTCGTGGACCGAGCGGCTCGGGAGGGCAGGGCTCCGTCGCATCGAGCACGCGTCTTTGCGCATCAATTACCGGACGCCGGAGGAGGTCATGGCCGTGGCGGAACCCGTGATCCGCGCGGCGCTGCCCGATGCGAACGTCCCGGTCTCGGTGCGCGCGAGCGGAATCCCGGTGCGCCGGGCGACGCTCGCCGACCGTGACGGGATCCTCACGGAATGGCTCACCGCGCACGAGGAGGGCATCGTCTGCGTGATCGGCGATGAGCGGCCGTTCCCGGACGCGCGGGTGCGGTTCCGCACGCCGACGACCGCCAAGGGGCTCGAGTTCGACCTCGTCGTGCTCGTGGATCCCGACTCCTTCGGCGACGGCATCGAGGGGGCGGTGGATCGCTACGTCGCGATGACCCGCGCCACGCAGGAGCTGGTGATCCTCCGCTGAGCATCAGAGAGCGGCGCCGACCAGCGCCTCGCCGAGCGGGGTGCGCAGGTGCAGCATGCGGGCGCCGTCGCGCGTGCTCACGATCAGGCCCGCGTCGCGCAGCACCGTGAGGTGGTGGGAGGCGGTGGATGCGGCGATCCCCGCCTCCTCCGCCACACGCGTCGTGGTGCGCGGCACGTGCGCCGTGAACAGGATCCCGGCGCGCACCGGGCCGACGAGCGCCTCGAGCGCTCGGACGAGATCGTCGGCGTCCTGGGCCCATCCCGCGGTCACGCCGCGGGCGGGGTAGAACAGCGTCGGCTGGGCGGGCGGCTCGGTGATCACCATGCAGCCCCACGACGACATCACGGACGGCACGAGCACCAGACCGCCGCCACGGCAGTCCACGTCCTCGCTGTGCCGGCGCAGTCGCACCCGCACGGAGCCGTCGCCCCAGCTGACCTGCGGGTGGATACCGGATGCCATTGCGGCCAGGCCGTCGGTCGCGATCGTGCGGGACCGTACGGCGATGTCCGCTCGCAGGATCCGCTGCAGCTGCGGCCAGACCGGCGCCATGACGCTCTCCCACACCTCCGCCCAGGCATCGGCGATGATCGAGCGCGCCCGGGCGGGGCGCTCCTGCATGCGGCGCAGCGCCTCCTGACGCCGTCCGGAGGAGCGGACCACCATCTTGCCGAGGTCGACGCGCATGCCCGTGAGCGGAGCCTCGCGGAGAGCGGCGAGCTCGTCGTCGGGCCCGAGATCCCAGCGCGCGGTCGATGTGACGAAGTCGGGCATGTAGCCGTCGGCGCCGATCACATGCGCGAGCACACCGAACGCGTCGCGCGGCAGCCGACCGCGGGCGTCCTTCAGCCAGCCCCAGGCGAGGGGGTACTGCTCGGGGCGCAGCAGCACGCGCACGGCGTGCGCGAGCTCATGACCGGGCGAGATCCCGAACCGCACGGCCTGGATGTCGCCGGGACTGAGATGGAAGTCGACGTGGTGGTGCTCCCATTCCACGCCCTCCATGTTTCGATCCACATCGAAACTCTACGGGCCGGACGCGAACCTCGCGAGAGTGGGATCACACCACCGAGAGGACCAGATCATGAGCAGCATCGCCCCCGATGTCGCGGTCGTCGCACCCGCGGACATCCGCCTCGGCGCCGGCAACAGTCGTCGTTTCGAAGGCGCCGGCCACGGCGCCGGCGTCTCGTACTTCTACGTCGACAACCAGCCGGGTCAAGGCTCCCTTCTGCACTGGCACCCGTACCCCGAGACCTGGGTCGTGCTGGAGGGCGACGTCGCCTTCACCGTCGGCGGTCGCATCATCACCGCGACCGCGGGAGACACGGTCACCGGTCCCGCCTTCGTGCCGCATCGCTTCGAGAACGTCGGATCCGGCACAATGCGATTGATCGGCATCCACGCCTCGGCCGTCATCATCCAGACCGTGGTCGACTGACCGCGATCCCGCGCAAGGAGCAGAACATGTCCTTCCAGGCATATCTCGACGCCGTCGAGACGAAGACCGGCCTCACCCCTCGGCAGATCATCGATCTCGCAGCCGCCCAGGGCTTCGGCCCTGACACCAAGGCCACACCGATCCTGGAGTGGCTGAAGAGCGAGTACGACCTCGGGCGCGGCCACGGCATGGCGATCGTGCACGTCATCACCAAGGGCCCCACGATCAGCACCAAGCACGTCGGGACCGACGGCGTGCACCGCGACGAGAGCGATACGCTCTGGCTCGACGGCAAGGACTCCAACCCGCACGGCGCCTGAGCGCCGCCCACCCGCGACAGCAAGGACACACGACATGGCCGTTCGCGCCGACCTCAACATCTCCCTCGACGGATACGCGACCACCACCGACCAGACGGCGGAGAACCCGTTCGGCGAGGACTGGGGGCGGCTGGTGGCCGCGTACACGGCCACGCGCACGTTCCGCGAGCGCGTCATGGGGGATCCGTCCGGCGGCACCACGGGGGTCGACGACCGCTACGGTGCGGAGTACTTCGAGAACATCGGCGCCGAGATCATGGGCGCCGGGATGTTCGGGCTGCACAACTTCCCGGATGACGTGGAGTGGCGCGGCTGGTGGGGCGAGGAGCCGCCGTTCCACTGTCCGGTGTTCGTGCTGACGCACAGCACCGGCCGGGCGCCGATCTCGTTCGCCAACGGCACGGAGTTCCGCTTCTTCGACGCCGCACCGCAGGAGGCGCTCGACCTCGCGACCGAGGCGGCCGGCGGCGCGGACGTGCGCGTCGGCGGAGGCGTCGACACGGTGCGCTCGTTCCTGGCCGCAGGGCTCATCGACCGCCTGCATGTGGGCATCACGCCGATCCTGCTCGGCCGCGGCAAGAACCTGTGGGCGGACCTGCGCGGGCTGGAGAACGACTACGCGGTCACGAGCGAGGTCGCCGAGAGCGGCGTCGTGCACGTGACCTTCGCACGCGGCTGAGGCTGCGCGCGAGAGACGCCGCGGTCCAGACCGACGGCTCAGGCCGCGTGGCGGGTGCCTTCCGCGTCGTCGGACCCGTCCGCGTCCTCGATGTCTTCGTCGGAGGGAGCGGATCCGGTCTTCGCCGAGCGCTTCTCATAGATCGCGCGGGAGGCGTCCGACAGCGGGTTGCGCAGGAACAGCAGCGAGATGCTGATGCCGATGAGCGCGGCGAACAGCGCCGCGAGCCACCAGAACTCCCGGAAGATCGGGAAGAAGAACCACAGGATCCCCAACGGCACGAGGAACGCCAGCAGGCGCAGCACCGAGTACACGAGCAGGGGAGGAAGTTTCACAGGTTCAGTCTAGGAGGGTGCGTTCGGCATGCGCTGTGAGGGGCGTATGGCATCCGTCTCGATCAGATGTGCGCCGCATGAACGCGGCCGCAGGACGGTGCCACGGGATCGCGTCCTCCGGCGACGCCCGTGCCGGATCCGGCATCCCCCCGCACGCCTAGACTGGAGT
This sequence comes from Microbacterium sp. 01T413_2, assembly GCF_056398985.1. NCBI lineage: Bacteria > Bacillati > Actinomycetota > Actinomycetes > Micrococcales > Microbacteriaceae > Microbacterium > Microbacterium sp. 01T413_2. The sequence goes on along the minus strand of NZ_JBFTQL010000005.1, from coordinate 122,822 downwards.
CGTGGCACGTTTCCTCGTGATCGGCGGTTTCCTGGCCGCGGTCTTCTGGGTGTACAGCATCGTCGACTGCATCGTGCAGCCGGCGAGCAGGCACCGAGGCGTGCCCAAAGCCGTCTGGATTGCGATCGTCGTCGTCATCCCCGTGATCGGCGGCCTGCTGTGGTTCACGATCGGGCGCACCCGGCGCGGGCACACCGCGGATCAGGAGCGCTATCTCCCGCTCGATGACGTCGATCCCGCCACCCGGATCAGCCCTGCCGAGCAGGAGCGTCTGATCCGGGAGCTCCAGGAGGAGTTGTCGCGTCTCGACGATCGCGGCGACCCCGACACTCCCGGCCCGCGCCCGTGACGGCCTCGCCCTCCGCGGGCTTCACCCCCTCCGCGGACCCCGTGCCCTCCGCGGACCCTGGTCCTGCCGCCGACTCCATGCACTCCGCGGCGCCCGATCCTGCCGCGGCGGCCGGGCAGGAGGGGGCTCCCGCCACCGAGGCCGCCGTGCGCCTGCTGACGGGCCTCGTCGCCCACGGCGTCGGCGACATCGTGCTGTCGCCGGGGTCACGCTCGCAGTCACTCGCGCTCGCCGCCGTCGCCCTCGCGCGGTCGGGATCCGTGCGCGTGCACGTGCGGATCGATGAGCGCGTCGCCGGTTTCACCGCCCTCGGCCTCGGCCGGGAGTCGGGGGCGCCCGCTGTCGTCGTCTGCACCTCGGGCACCGCGGCGGCCGGCTACCTGCCCGCGGCGATGGAGGCCTTCCACGCGGGCGTGCCGCTGATCCTGCTCACCGCGGACCGGCCACCCGAGCTGCGCGGCGTCGGGGCGAACCAGGCCACGATCCAGCCCGGGATGTACCGCCCCTGGGCGCGGCTGAGCATCGATGCTCCCGTGCCGGGCGAAGCGGACCCGACGGTGTTCGCAGACCTCGCCGCCGACGCGGTCGCCGCCGCCGTCGGCGCCACGGGGGAGGGGCTCGCGGGTGTAGCCGGCCCGGTGCACCTGAACCTGCCTGTGCGCGAGCCGTTGTCCGGGACGCTGCCGGATCAGCTCCGCGCCGACCGCGGATCCGTTCCGCGCCTCGGCCCAACCGCGCCGTTGCATCTCGTCCGTGGTCCGCGCACCGTCGTCGTCGCCGGTGCCGACGCCGGCCCGGACGCCGAGCGGATCTCCCGCACCGGTGGCTGGCCGCTGATCGCGGAGATCGTGAGCGGCTCGCGCTTCGGAGATCACGTCGTGCCCGCGTACCGGGAGCGGCTGCGCGAGCCGGCGCTGGCCGGCCGGATCGAGCGCGTCATCGTGTTCGGGCACCCGACGCTCAGCCGTGAGGTCGCGGCCCTGCTGCGCCGCACCGACGTCGAAGTCATCGCCGTGGCCCGGGGCGGCGAGTCGCTGAACCTGTCCGGAGCGACGGTCGACGCACGCGCGATCGAGGTCGAGGCGGTCCCGGCCGCCCGTACGGACGAGGACGCCGCGTGGCTGGCCGCCTGGACCCGAGCGGAGGGGACTCACGCGGACCTCGCCCCCGACGGGGCGCTGGACCGCACCGCGCTCGTGCGGGCGGTGTGGGACGCCACCGGATCCGATGACCGTCTGCTGTTCGGCTCCTCGCGGATCGTGCGCGTCGCGGACCAGGCGCTCGCGGGTAAGGACGTGCGCGTGCACGCCAATCGCGGGCTCGCCGGCATCGACGGCACGATCGCGACGGGCATCGGCATCACCCTCGCCGCACAGGCCCGCGCGCAGACCGCCGATGCCGGAGCGGGCCGGACCGGAGTCACCCGGGTCCTCCTCGGCGACCTCTCGCTCCTCCACGATGTCGGATCCCTGCTGATTCCCGCTGACGAACCGGCGCCCCGGATCCAGGTCGTGGTCGGCAACGACGGCGGGGGCACGATCTTCGACGGTCTCGAGGTCGCGGGCACCGCCGCGGCCGAGGACCTCGACCGCGCCTTCTACACGCCGCAGTCCGTCGCGCTGGCGCCGCTCGCCGCCGCCTACGGCTGGACGTACGTGCGCGCCGACGGCGTCGCCGAGCTGGCGCACGCTCTCGCTGCAGAGATCGCCGGTCCGCAGCTGATCGAGGTGCCGCTCGCACGCTGAGCCCCCGGCGCGCCGCAGCGAGCGGGCCCGATCGGCGCCGTACCGATGCGGCATCATGGGGACATGAGCCAGCACTCCGCCGGGTGGACCGCCCCGGCCGCCGATGTCCTCCGCGTCACGTCCGCCGGCCTCGCCGCAGTCGATCCCGAGTCCACGCCCGGGTACCAGGGTCGCAAGGCGGACGGCGCCGAGTCGCTGGCCACCGGGCTCGCCGCGCTCGACGACCTGCAGGAGCGGCTGTTCGCGCGCTCCGCGGTGGGCGAGGCGCAGGCCAGCGTCCTGCTGGTCCTGCAGGCGATGGACTCGGCGGGCAAGGGCGGGATCGTCCGGCATGTCGTCGGAGGCGTGGATCCGCAGGGCATCGAGCTGGCCGCGTTCAAGGCGCCGACCGCCGAGGAGTTGCAGCACGACTTCCTCTGGCGCATCGAGAAGCGGCTGCCGGCCGAGGGCAAGATCGGCGTGTTCGACCGCTCGCATTATGAGGACGTGCTCATCGGACGGGTGCGCTCGCTCGCGCCCGCCGAGGAGATCGAGCGCCGCTACCGGGCGATCGTCGACTTCGAGAAGCGCGTGGTCGACTCCGGAACGCGCATCATCAAGGTCATGCTGCACATCTCCCGCGATGAGCAGAAGCAGCGCCTCATGGAGCGGCTGGAGCGTCCCGAGAAGCACTGGAAGTTCAACCCGGGCGACACCGACGAGCGCCTGCTCTGGGATGACTACATGGCCGCGTACGACACCGTCTTCGAGCGCACCTCGACCGACGACGCGCCCTGGTACGTGATTCCCGCGAACCGCAAGTGGTACGCGCGCCTCGCCGTGCAGGAGCTGCTGCTCGCCGCGCTCGAGGACATCGACCCGCAGTGGCCCGTCGCCGACTACGACGTCGAGGCCGAACGCAAGCGCCTCGCCGCGAGCTGAGCGGCGCTCGCTCTGTTTTCGAAGCGCGCAAATGGTCGCAATCAGCGGCCGGAAACCGCAATTCGCGCGCTTTGAAAGTCCGACCCCGGCTCTGGCTCAGGCCAGGGCGTCGACGATCGGGCGGAACTTCACCCGGGTCTCCAGCAACTCCGCCTCGGGGTCGCTGCCGGCCACGATCCCCGCTCCGGCATAGGCCGTGAGCGGGATCGGCGCCCCGAGATCGGATCCGGATCCGCTCACGTCGAACTGCGCGCACCGCAGCGCGATCGCCCACTCGCCGTTGCCGTGCGCGTCGATCCATCCCACCGGGCCGGCGTAGCGCCCGCGGTCGAAGGGCTCGAGCTCGCGGATCGCGGCGATCGCGGCATCGGTCGGGGTGCCGGCGACGGCGGCCGTCGGGTGCAGCGCGGCCGCGAGGTCCAGCGCGGACGCGCCGTCGCTGAGCCGCGCGCGCACATCGGTCGCGAGGTGGAACAGGTTCGGCAGCTCCAGGATGAACGGGCCGCCCTCGGCGTCGAGCGCCGTGGTGTGCGGCGCGAGCGAGGCGACGACGCTGCGCACCGCGAATGCGTGCTCGTCGTTGTCCTTGGGGCTGTCCGCCAGGGAGGCGGCGGCGCGCGCATCGGTCACGGCGTCGGCGCCGCGCGCGGTCGTGCCGGCCAGCACACGGGCGGTCACCACGCCGTCCTGCGCCGTGACGAGGGTCTCCGGGCTCGCGCCGATGAGGCCGTCCACGGCGAACGCCCATGTGTCGGGGTACTCGGTGCTGAGGGCGCGCACCAGGCGGCGCAGGTCGGATCCGGCCGGCACCGTGCCGACCAGATCGCGCGCGAGCACGACCTTGCCGTAGCGGGCGTCGGCGATCGCCGCCAGCGCCCGTCGCACCGAGGCCTGGTAGCCCTGCGCCGACTGCGCGCCGGGACCGAGCGTGCCCGCCCAGTGCGGGCCGAGGGCCGTCGGCCCCGGGGCGGCGTCGGCGTCCAGTCCGTCGGTGGATCGATCGCTGTCGTCGGGATTGCCGTTCACGGCATCGCCGGCATCGAGGATGCGGGTGATCCAGGTGCGTCCGCCGTGTCGTCCGATCACGGTGCGCGGCACGATGAGCACGCTGTCAGCGGTGGAGCCCTCGTCGAACACCAGGGCCGCGAACGCGACAAGACCGGTGCCGGGCAGGCGCACGGCGTCGTCGATGCGGGCCGAGGAGCGGATGCCGTCCCACGCGTGACTGAGAGCGGCGGTGCGCGGCTCGGAACCGGCGGCGACGCGCACGACGCGCGCGGTCTCGGAGCCGACGGCGACGATCCCGTCGCCGCGGCGCAACCACGCGCGCGGATCCACTGGATCGGCATAGGCGAGCAGGTCATCGGCGAGGTCGAACTCTCGCGTCTGAACGACCAGGCCGGCACTCACGGAACCAGCCTATTGCGTGCCGGAAGCGTCGCTGCGCCCCGCGCAGCGTCCGAGGCGCGACATAGAGTGGCACCGTGATCGCCGAACGTCCTGCACCCGGAACCGAGATCGTCTTCCAGTGGCGCAAGTGGGACGGCTCCCCGCACTGGCGCCACGAATGCGTCTACCTGGGTGCGGACGAATGGGGCGACTGGGTCGGTCAGCCCGCCGGCTGGGGGAGTGAACGCCCGGGGCGCACCTTCACCGCGGCGGCGCCCAACGTGACGCTCGTGCCGCCGAGCGGCGACTACGCCCTCACGGTGAACCGCGACCACCCCAAGGGAATGCGCATCTACATCGACCTCGCGTGGGACGTGCACGCCGAGCCCGCGGGCGGACCGCAGGCGGGCGAAGCGCCCGTGCTCTTCACAGGTATCGACATGGACCTCGACGTCGTGCGCGTCGACGGCGAGCGCGGCACGTGGATCGACGACGAGGACGAGTGGGACGAGCACCGCGTGCAGTACGGCTATCCCGCCGACGTGCAGCGGCACCTGGAGGCGCTCGCGGCCGACCTCGCAGAGCGGGTGCGTGCGCAGCTGCCACCGTTCGACGACGCCTCGGCCGACGTCTGGCTGGACCGCCTCGCGGAGCTCGCGCTGCCGCCGCGCGCGTAGGCTGGACGGGTGACCCCGTCTGAGCACAACCGCGCCGACCTCGGCAAGGACCCTTCCCGCGTCAGCGGCATGTTCGACCAGGTCGCGGCCGGCTACGACCGCACCAACACGGTGATGACCGTCGGCAACGACGCTCTCTGGCGGGCGGCGACGACGCGCGCGGTCGCGCCGAAGAAGGGCGAGCGCATCCTCGACCTCGGCGCGGGCACCGCCTCCTCCTCGGCCTCGCTCGCCCGCAGCGGCGCCGATGTGGTCGCGGCCGACTTCTCGCCGGGAATGCTCGCGGAGGGCAAGCGCCGGCACGGCGACCTGCCGAACCTCAGCTTCGTCGAGGCGGACGCGACGAACCTCCCGTTCGACGATGAGACCTTCGACGCGGTCACGATGTCGTACAGCCTGCGCAACGTGCAGGATCCGAAGAAGGCCATCGCTGAGCTGTACCGGGTGACCAAGCCCGGCGGCCGCGTCGTGATCAACGAGTTCTCCACGCCGCCGGCGAAGCTGCTGCGCGGCTTCTACAAGGTCTACAACGCGCAGGTGCTGCCGCGCGTGGCCCGCCTCGCCGGCAGCAACGGCGAGGCCTACGACTACCTCAACGAGTCGATCCGCGCCTGGCCCGATCAGCGCACGCTCGCCGGTTGGCTGCGCGAAGCGGGCTGGATCGACGTGGCTTGGCGCAACCTGTCCTTCGGGATCGTGGCGCTGCACCGCGCCCGCAAGCCGAAGGCGTGACGCGGGAACCGGGTACGGTGCGCGCCCAGGTAGGCTGGACGACGTGACTTCGAGCCCCGCCGCCACGGGTTCGCGCCTCGCGAGCCGTCTCGGTTTCAGCGACCGCGTGTTCGTCGGCCCCGCCGCGCGCAAGCTCGCCCGCGAGGTCGAGGCCGGTCTCGAGCTCGTCGAAGAGGGCCTCGCGGTCGACCTGCGCATCGCCGACTCGATCGCCGACGCCCCGAGCCGCTACCTCTACGAGGCGGGCGGCAAGCGCGTGCGCCCCGTGCTGTCGCTGCTCACCGCGCAGCTCGGCGCAGGAAACGTGCCCGCGGTCATCGACATCGCCAAGGCCCTGGAGATGACGCACCTCGGCTCGCTCTATCACGACGACGTCATGGACGGCGCGGACCGCCGCCGCGGTGTGCCGGCGGCGCAGACCGTGTGGGGCAACAACATCGCGATCCTCACCGGAGACCTGCTGTTCTCCCGGGCGAGTCAGCTCATGTCGCGCCACGGCGACCGCGCGATCCGTCTGCAGGCCGACACCTTCGAGCGTCTCGTGCTCGGGCAGATGCATGAGACGGTGGGCCCGCAGGAGGGTGACGACCCTGTCGAGTTCTACATCCAGGTGCTCGCCGACAAGACCGGATCCCTCATCGCCGCAGCCACGCAGGCCGGTGCCATCTTCTCCGGCGCCCCCGCCGAATACGAGGTGCCGCTGCGCAACTACGGCGAGAAGGTCGGCGTTGCCTTCCAGCTGCTCGACGATGTGATCGACCTGTCGGCGAAGCCCGAGGACACCGGCAAGGTTCCGGGCACGGATCTGCGTGCGGGCGTTCCCACCATGCCCTCTCTGCTGCTGAGCGTCGAGACGGATCCGGAATCCACAGCGCTCGCCGCGGAGATCGACGCCGGCGTGCAGCGGATCGCCGCGGGCGAGGATCCGGCGATCCTCGATGACGCCCTCGCGCGCCTGCGCGACCACGCCGTCACCCGGAAGACCCTCGACCTCGCCCGCAGCTGGACCCAGGGCGCGATCGACGAGCTCTCCGTGCTGCCCAAGGGCCCCGTGCGCGATGCGCTGACCCGGTTCGCGGAGTCGCTCGCGGACCGCAGCAGCTGACGTCCTGCTGCCGAAAGGAACCACCATGACAAAGCTCAGGCTTGCCATCGTCGGAGCTGGCCCCGCCGGCATCTACGCCGCCGACCTCCTGCTGAAGGCCGAACGGCGCTTCGACGTCTCGATCGACCTGTTCGAGCAGCTGCCCGCGCCGTACGGCCTGGTGCGCTACGGCGTCGCCCCCGACCATCCGCGCATCAAGGGCATCATCACGGCCCTGCGCGACGTGCTGGACCGCGGCGACATCCGCCTGTTCGGCAACGTGAACTTCGGCACCGACATCACGCTCGAGGACCTGAAGCGGCACTACAACGCGGTGATCTTCGCGACCGGAGCCCGCCGCGACACCGGCATGGACATCCCCGGGATCGACGCGGTCGGATCCTACGGCGCCGCCGACTACGTGAGCTGGTTCGACGGGCACCCCGACGTGCCGCGGGAGTGGCCGCTGGACGCGGCATCGGTCGCCGTCATCGGCAACGGCAACGTGGCGCTCGACGTGTCGCGCATGCTCGCCAAGCACGCCGAGGACCTGCTGGTCACGGAGGTGTCGGCGAACGTCTACGAGGGCATGAAGTCGAGCGCCGTCACCGATGTGCACGTGTTCGGACGCCGTGGCCCGGCGCAGGTGAAGTTCACCCCGCTCGAGCTGCGCGAGCTCGGCGAGCTGCGCGACGTCGACATGGTCGTCTACGACGAGGACTTCGACTACGACGACGCCTCCCGCGACGCGATCGCCAGCAACAAGCAGGTCATGGTCATCGACCGGGTGCTGCAGGCCTGGCGCAAGCGCGATTCGGTGAACAACGCCGGCGGCACCGCGTCGCGCCGTCTGCACCTGCACTTCTGGGCGCGGCCCGTCGAGGTCAAGGCCGACGAGAACGGTCGCGTCGCGGCGCTCGTCTACGAGCGCACCAAGCCGGACGGCACCGGCGGCGCCGTCGGCACGGGAGAGATGCGCGAGGTGCCGATCCAGGCCCTGTACCGCGCCGTCGGCTACTTCGGCTCGCCGCTGGACGGCGTGCCCTTCGACAAGAAGCACGGCGTGATCCCGAACCGCGAGGGCCAGGTGCTCGCGAAGGACTCCAACCAGCGCGTGCCCGGCATCTACGCCACCGGCTGGATCAAGCGAGGACCGGTGGGGCTCATCGGCCACACGAAGTCCGACGCGATGGAGACGATCCGTCACGTCATCAACGACCAGGGTTCCTGGTGGCAGCCGGAGGATCCGTCCGAAGAGGCGATCCCTGCTCTGCTCGCCGAGCGCGGCGTGCGCTGGACCGACCTCGACGGGTGGCACCGGCTCGATGAGCACGAGGTCGCGCTCGGCGCCCCGGAGGAGCGCGCGCGCGTCAAGGTCGTGCCGCGCGAGGACATGGTCCGCATCTCCCGCGGGGAGTGACCCGGCCGCCTGCCGGGTCTACTTCTTCGCGGTCACCTCGACGGTGAAGGTGACGTGGGCGCCCGAGGCGCTGTTGTCCAGCGTGACCTTGGTGGTGCCCTCGGCCAGTGCGTCGAGTCCGGGATTGAACTGAGCGGATCCGTCGTCCTTGCCCGGAACGAAGGCGACGACCTTCGCATCCGCGATGTCCGCGGTCCAGTGCGCGAAGTCCTTGTCGTCGCCGGTGAGGTCGATGGTGTTGCCGACGGGCGCCTTCACCGTGGTCCCGTCGACCGTGCCGAGGTCGACGATGATCGGAGGCAGCATATCGCTGCCGGTCGTCTCGGGGGTGCTGCTCGTGCTGGTGGCGGGCGCGACGCCCCCGGAGCAGCCGGCGAGGGCGAACGCCCCCGTGGTGAGGGCGGCGACCGCCACGAGGCCGGCGATCGAGCGGTGCAGTCGAGTGCGGATCATGATTCCTCCTGAGCAGTGCGCGTCGATGTGGCCCAGCGTAGAGGAGGCGTGCTCCGAGGCGCCGCTGAACGGCGCGGATACTCTGGATCCATGAGCCACCCCGTCTCCGCCACGTGGATGCCCGACGTGCTCGGCGACGAGTTCGAGCAGCTCCCTCTGCCGCTCGGATCCGATGACGAGGGAGAGATCGTCGCGACCCTGGTGCGGGCGCTTCCGCGACGCACGGCCTGGCAGCGCCTGTTCGGGGATGGCCGGCAGCTCGCCGACACCGATGTGCTGTACGTGCACGGGTGGTCGGACTACTTCTTCCAGAAGCGGCTCGCACGGTTCTGGACCGGCCGCGGCGCACGCTTCTTCGCACTCGACCTGCGCAAGTACGGCCGCAGCCTGCGCGAGTACCAGACCCCGGGCTACATCGGTGATCTCGTCGAGTACGACCAGGACATCGCCGCCGCGCTCGCCGCGATGCAGGAGGGATCCGGCGCGGTCGGGCGCCGGCTGGTCTTGCTCGGCCACTCCACGGGCGGGCTGATCCTGAGCCTCTGGGCCGCACGGAATCCCGGCGTCGCGTCGGCCGTGATCCTGAACAGCCCGTGGCTGGAGTTCCAGCTCTCGCGCTTCACGCGGGAGACGATCACGCCGCTCGTGGGGCTGCGCGCCAAATACCGCCCGCTCGATCGTGCGCCGCAAGTCGACCTGGGCTACTACACGCGTGCGCAGCAGGAGGCCGCGGATCCGGCGGATCCGATGGACGTCAATCTCAGCTGGCGGCCGGCGCAGACGATGGCCGTGCACGCCGGGTGGCTGCACGCGATCCTGGGCGGGCATGCGGCGATCGCCGCGGGGATCGCGATCGACGTTCCCGTGTGCGTGCTGCTGTCCGCACGCAGCGCCGTACCGACGGCATGGTCGGATGACCTCACTCGCGCCGACAGCGTGCTGGTCGTCGACGACATCGCCCGCGCCGCGCTGAGGATCGGCCCCTCGGTGACGATCGAGCGCATCGACGGCGCGCTGCACGACGTGTTCCTGTCCCGGCACGAGGCGCGGGAGGAGGCGTACGCCCGCCTCGGATACTGGGTCGACGGCTGGTCCGCCGCGGACCGCATCGCACGGCGGGTGCCGCGGCAGCCGGCCTGACCCGAACGCGGCGAAGGGCCGGCCGCCGGCTCCCACGAGACGCGGGGGCGTGCCTCAGTCCACGAGGTGCATGGCGCGCACGAGATGCTCCGCGGAGTGCCCGTCGCCGGCGAGGATCGCCTCGGCGAGCTCGGCGTGCAGCGCGCGCATGGCGTCTCGTTGAGAGGCGTCGACGGACCACGGCCGCAGGTTGCGGGTCAGCGGCATGCTTGTCTCGTCGAGCACCGAGCTGAGGATGTCGTTCTCGCAGCGCTCGGCGAGGTAGTGCAGCAGCGCCCAGCGCTCGGCGGAGAGCGCCGCCGGATCGTCGAGGCCGTCGTCCAGGCTGCGAGCGAGAGCAGCGGCCTCCTCCCGCTCCGTATCACTCAGCCGCGGCACCGCGATCGCGGCGACCGCGCCGCCGAGATAGCCCGCGTACTCGAGGGTCTTCGCCGTGAGCTGCGGAGGCACCTCGGTGACCTGCGTGTACCGGCTCGGATACATCTCGACCAGGCCGACCCGCTCGAGCCGCTGCAGCGCCTCACGGATCGGCATCCGTGACACGCCGAACTTCTCTGCAAGATCCGCATCCCGGATCCGTGATCCCGGCGGCAATGTGCCGTCGATGATCGACGCACCGACCTGCTGATACACCTCTTCTGCGAGGAGTTGTTTCGTCGCCCCCAGCGGCGACCGAACCACGCCAGTCATCGGACCGCGTTCGCCCATCACTACCCCCAAGTAGTTTCCCCAGAACAGCACTATCTCACCGCTCGGGGGCAAACCCAAATACCGGTATCGAAGTGATGCGCGCGTCGCGCATCCCGCGACATTCAGAGGCGTTTTTGCGACGTCAGGGGTGATTTCGGGGGTCGGGGAGTCCCGGACCGGATGAGGCGTCAGTTGCGCCGGCGGGTGAGGTGGACGGTGACGTCTTCGCCCTCGTTCTTGCCGATCGCCCGGCGGATCGTGCTCGCGATCGGCAGCTTGTGGGTGCCGTCGCCCAGTGCCATGAACGCGCCGTCGAAAGGATGCCCGTCGACGGTTCCGGACACCTTGACCAGCCCGCGCGTGCCGAACACCGTCGCCGAGTCCGGCAGCTGCACGCAGATCCACGTGTCACCCGCGCGCACGCGGCCGAGCGTGGCGGTGAAGGTGATGTCCAGAGGCCTGACCGTGCTCATGACCCCGCGCCGTCCGTCTCGGGCACTGTCCCGGTGAGGGAGAAGGCGTTGCCGTCGGGGTCCCGCCACGCGAACATCGCCGGAGTCCCGGGCCAGCGCAGGATCTCGTCGACGTCGATGCCCTCGGCCACCATGGCGGCGTGGGCGGCGTCGACGTCATCCGAAGTGAACCGGATCCCGATCGATCCGCGGTGGACGGCCGGATCCGCGGGCTCGAGGGTGACGACCACGTCACCGCCGGGCGTCAGCTCGATCCAGCGGCCGTTCGGCGTGGGTGTGTCGCGCAGGAGCGTGAACCCGAGGCTCCGGTAGAAGCGCAGCGCGTCGTCCTGATCGTTCACCGGGATGCTCACCGCGCGGATGCCGGTGATGGGGGTGCTGTCCATGATGTGTCCCTTTCCGGAGCGGAGCTTCCGTCCAGGAAGATGACGATCGACGTCGTGCGCGATCGACAAGCTCTCGGCGGATCAGGATCTGTCACGACGTCCCGATGGGTCAGGATCGGGCATTCTCAATCGGGCGTTTCCGCGAACAGCAATGCGTCGTCCGAAGCCAGAACGGCCCGGGTGCCGCGCATGTCAGCGACCACGAAACCGGCGGCGCCCCGGATCGGGGAGAGCTCTTCCGCCTGCCCATCCACGAGCCGGACAACGCGCTGGCGACCGGCCCATTCACCGGTGCGGAACACGGGCGTCAGAATCGCGGAGACTCCGTCCGAGGTGAACCGTGCGCGGATACCGTGCTTGCCGGGTTGTTTCTTCCACCCGCTCGCTTCGTACACACGACGGGCCACATGCCCCGCAGAGTCGAGCTCCGCCAGCGTGAAGAAGTCTGCTCCGTACTTGAGCATGCTCGCTGTGTCGCTGCCCTGCGCTGCCACGAAACGGGTTCCGGCGACGTCGATCACGTCAGCGACGGTCGGTGCTCTGGCACCACCCGGGGCGGTCGATGTGCGCCCACCCGCCATCGGATACTCGTTGCCATCGAGCAACGCTGACCTTTCCCACACGGGGGCTGCATCGTCGAAACGGAGTTCGGCGATTGTGCGGGCATTCTGAAACGTCACAGGGTCGGTGAGGACGACCGCCCATGCGCCCTGCGACGTCTGACGAGCGATGCCACCTGCGGTCAGCCGGCGTTCGTGATCTGCCGCATCGAACAGGTCCGGAATGGCCACGACCTGTGATGACGAGAACGCCTCGTCGGTGGTCACGAGGGTTCGGTCGTCGACAAGCACTGCGACTCCGGCGCCGCCGCGGTCGATGATCACGGGTTGCGCACCGAACGATCCCTCAGGCAAGGGCAGTCGTACCTGTTCACCGGACTCCTGCACGTGGAGCAAGGATGTCTCCCCGTCGGCATCCGTCTGCAGAGTGGCGACGCACAGCGCCGACCCGTCCTCGCGGAGACACACCGTCGGCGGCTTCGGAAAAGCGATAGCTCCTGGCCCGAGCTCGACACGCGCTGTCGGCATGAGCTTCACAAACCGAAACTACCAAGTATCGCCCCCGAGCCGGCTCCTTCCTCGAGCAAGCGCGGAGACGACGGGGGCGCCGAGACGCTTACCGGAAGTTGATGAACTGGAGATCCAGGTCCAGATCGGATCCCTTGAGCAGCGCGATCACGGTCTGCAGGTCGTCGCGGCTCTTGGACTGCACGCGCAGTTCATCGCCCTGGATCTGCGACTTGACGGACTTGGGGCCCTCGTCGCGGATGATCTTGCCGATCTTCTTCGCGTTCTCCGAGCTGATGCCCTCCTTGAGGGTCGACTCGAGACGGAACTCCTTGCCGCTGGCCGTGGGGTCGCCGGACTCCAGGCTCTTCAGGGAGATGCCGCGCTTGATGAGCTTGGTCTGGAACACGTCCAGCACCGCACGGGCGCGCTCGTCCGAGTTCGCCAGGATCACGATCTTGTCGCCGCTCCAGGCGATCGAGGCGCCGACCCCCTTGAAGTCGTAGCGCTGCTCGATCTCCTTTCGGGCCTGGTTGAGGGCGTTGTCCGCCTCCTGGCGATCGACCTTGGACACGATGTCGAATGAGCTGTCAGCCATACAGGCAGTGTAACGAGCAGCGAGCTCACGCGGTCTCGTGCACGGCGCCGCCCGGACGCGCCGTCGACGAGCGCACCACGAACCGCGGGGTGAGCGTGCGGTGCTCGGGTGCTGCTCCCGGGTTGTCCAGCTGCGCGAGGAGCAGGTGCGCGGCGAGGCGACCCTGCCCAGCTGGATCCTGCGCCAGCGTGGTCAGACCGAAGAACGCGGACAGCTTGTGGTCGTCGATGCCGACGATCGAGAGATCGTCGGGGACGCGCAGGCCCAGATCGCGCGCGGCGAGCATGCAGCCGATCCCGATCTCGTCGCTCGCCGCGAAGATCGCGGTGGGCCGATCGTGCGCGAGCAGCGCCTTCGCGGCCGCGTATCCGGAGGGGATGTCGAAGTCCGCCTCCCAGAACCCCGTCTCCTCGACTTCGAGCCCCGCCGCGCGCATGGCGGACAGCCAGCCGTCGTAGCGGGCATCGCCGAGCTGGAAGGCGCTCGCGATCGTCCGGCCTGCGCCGACGTAGGCGATGCGGGTGTGGCCGAGCGAGAGGAGGTGCTCGGTGGCGAGAGTCGCCATCCGCGCGTTGTCGACGTCGACCGCCGTGGCGCCCTCGATGTAGCCGCCGATGCTGACCACGGGCTTGCCGAGCGCGCGCAGCGCGCGGATCTCGTCGGGTGTCAGCTCGATGCTGGCAGCGATCAGGCCGTCGATGCTGGCCCGACGCAGCGAGCTGCCGAACACCTGGTCGCGCTGGGACTCGTTGCCCTGCAGGTCGTACAGGGTCACGTCATAGCCCTGACTGAGCAGCACGGACTCGATGCCGGTGAGCAGATCCGTGAAGAACCAGCGGTCGATGAACGGCACCATGAACCCGATGTGCCGGGTGCGCCCCGACGCCAGCCCCGAGGCGTTCGAGGAGATCACGTAGCCGAGCTCCGCGGCCGCCGCCAGGACCTTCTCCCTGGTGGCCGGCGACGCCGTCTTCCCGTTCAGGGCGCGCGAGACCGTGGCGGTGGACACGCCGGCGAGACGCGCCACATCGGCGATGTCAGCCACACGGGCCTCCTAGGAAGTCGGGTCAAGGAAGGGTATCGGTCCGGACCGGCGGACGACGGATGCGTGACGTTCCCCGATGTTTGTTCGGCTCATTGTTGTAAACGTTTCCGAACAACGCAACCCTCAATGCGGCAGGCTCGCTTATCAATAGCAGTGCGGCTGCAGCCAGCTCGCGTCCCAGTCAGGCCCTCCTAGCGAGGGGTTGCGCGAAGCGTCGCGGATCCGCATACTGTAAACGCTTGCAATCCTCGCAGGCGGAGCGAGCGCCCTCTGGCGCGAGATCGGAGCCGATCGCGCTCCCTGAAGACCGAGAGAGGTACACCGATGAAGGTGAACAGGAAGAGCGTCGTCGCGTTCGGCGCACTCCTCGTGGCCGGCGCACTGGCGCTGACCGGCTGCGGCGGCAGCAGCAACGGCGGTGGCTCGTCCGCCGGAAGCGACAAGACCACGGGCTCGCTCACAGTCTGGGTCGACTCCAACCGCGCGGCTGCGATGAAGCAGGTCGCCGCCGACTTCAAGAAGGACAAGGGCATCACCATCAACCTGGTGGTCAAGGACTTCGGCAAGATCCGCGACGACTTCACCGCCCAGGTCCCCACCGGCAAGGGGCCCGACATCACGATCGGCGCGCACGACTGGATCGGATCCTTCGTGAAGGACGGCCTCGTCGCTCCGATCGAGCTGGGCGACTCCGCTTCCAAGTTCGAGAAGGTCGCCGTCTCCGCGGTCACCTACGACGGCAAGGTCTACGGCCTGCCCTACGCGATCGAGAACATCGCGATCCTGCGCAACACCGCGCTCGCCGACTCCACTCCGGCCAGCTACGACGAGATGATCGCCAAGGGCAAGGCCGCGGGCACTAAGTACCCGTTCCTGATCGGACTCGACGCGGCCACCGGTGACGCCTACCACACGTACCCGTTCCAGACCTCGTTCGGCAGCCAGGTCTTCGCGCAGAACGCGGACGGCAGCTACGACGCCAAGAAGCTCACGATCGGCGACGAGGCCGGGCAGAAGTTCGCCACCTGGCTGGGCGCGCAGGGCGCGGCCGGCATCTTCAACCCCGGCCTGACCGGCGATCTCGCCAAGGCCGCCTTCAACGCGGGCGAGGCTCCGTACTTCATCAGCGGCCCCTGGAACCTGCCCGACGCGGAGAAGGCCGGCATCAAGGTCTCCGTCGACCCGATCCCGAGCGCCGGCGGCCAGGAGGCCCGTCCGTTCGCCGGCGTGCAGGCGTTCTTCGTGAACGCGAAGTCGAAGAACACCCTCGCCGCGAACGAGTTCCTGGTGAACTACCTCGCCACCCCCGCCGTGCAGACCGCGCTCTACAAGGCGGGCGGCCGCCCGCCGGCACTGACGGAGTCGTTCCAGGCCGCGCAGTCCGACCCCGCGGTGGCGGGCTTCGCCAAGGTCGGCGCCAACGCCGTGCCGATGCCGTCGGTGCCCGAGATGGGCTCCGTGTGGGATGACTGGGGCAAGTCCGAGGTCGCGATCATCAAGGGCGGCGACCCGGCCAGCACCTGGGCGGGCATGACCCAGGCGATCCAGACCAAGATCGGCTGATCCGCTCATGAACCCGGTGCGGGGAGGCGCGCGATCGCGCCGCCTCCCCGCACCTCCGCCCGCTGACGACGTTGTGAAGGGGTCGAGATGACGGGTCCTGCCGTGCAGGAGAAGACGCAGGAGTCCTCGGCCATGTCCGCCGAGGACAGGGCGCGCAGCCGCCGCCAGCGGCGAGCTGCCGCCTATGCCGAGGCCGCATCGGCCGGCTGGAAGGTGTGGCTGGTCAAGATCGTCGCGCTCGCGGTGATCGACGCCCTCGCGCTCTACGCCGTGCTCGCGCTCGCCGCGGGTGCGCAGTGGACGCCGGCCGTGCTGGTCGCCGTGGGCGTGCTGGCGATCAACGCCGTCTACCTCATTCCCGGCCTGCTGCCCGCGAAGTATCTGACGCCGGGCCTCGTGTTCCTGCTGATCTTCCAGATCTTCGTCGTGCTGTACTCGGGTTACGTCGCCTTCACGAACTACGGATCCGGGCACAACTCCACCAAGGACGACGCCGTGCAGGCGCTGCTGCTGCAGTCGCAGACCCGCGTGGCGGACTCCCCGACGTTCTCCGTCAAGATCCTCGAGAAGGACGGGAAGTTCTTCTTCCTCACCGCAGAGCCCGGCAGCGACGAGCCGCTGATCGGCGGCGCCGACCGCCCGCTCTCCACCGAACCCGGTATCAGCGCCGATGGCGCCCCCGGCTTCACCACCCTCGACTTCCCGAGCGTCATCGCCCACCAGGACGACATCGCCGCCCTGGCCGTGCCGCTCTCGCACGACCTGAACAAGGGCTATCTCAAGACCACCGACGGTTCCAAGGCGTACCTGTTCACCTCGACCCTCACCTGGGATCCGACGGCCGACACGATGACCGACACCAAGACCGGCGTCGTCTACAGCGACACCGGCCGCGGCGCGTTCACCGCGAAGGACGGCAAGGCACTGCTGCCCGGCTGGCAGGTGTGGGTCGGCGGCGACAACTTCGTCCGCGCGTTCTCGGACCAGTCCATCCGGGGCCCGTTCCTCGCGGTGCTGCTGTGGACCTTCGCGTTCGCGATCCTCTCGGTCGCGACGACGTTCATCCTCGGCCTGTTCCTCGCGATCGTGTTCAACGATCCGAAGATGCGCAGCCGCAAGTACTACCGGCTGATCATGATCCTGCCGTACGCGTTCCCCGCGTTCCTGTCGGCGCTGGTGTGGGCAGGGCTCTTCAACAAGGACTTCGGCTTCATCAACCAGGTCGTCCTCGGCGGGGCGTCGATCCCGTGGCTGACGGATCCGTGGCTCGCCAAGGCAGCGATCCTCATCGCGAATCTGTGGCTCGGCTTCCCCTATATGTTCCTCGTCACGACCGGCGCCCTGCAATCGCTGCCCGACGACGTCGTCGAGGCGGCGCGCGTGGACGGCGCGAGCGTGTGGCAGACGTTCCGGCTGATCAAGTTCCCGCTGCTGCTCGTGGCCGTCGCGCCGCTGCTGATCGCGTCGTTCGCGTTCAACTTCAACAACTTCGGGCTCATCTTCCTGCTCACCAACGGCGGTCCGCAGTTCACCGATGCGAGTATCAACGTCGGATCCACGGATCTGCTCATCTCGATGGTCTACAAGGTCGCCTTCGTCGGCTCCGAGCGGGACTACGGCCTCGCCAGCGCCTTCTCGATCATCATCTTCGTGCTGGTCGCCGCCATCTCCCTGATCGGATTCCGGCAGACCAAGGTGCTGGAGGATCTGAACTGACATGACCGACATCGCAAAGACCTCGGCCCCTGCGTCGACCGCGACCGCCGCGCTCCTCGCCGCCCCGGTGCGCCACCCCCGCCGACCGTTCGGCCGGTGGTTCCGGGAGACCGGCTGGCGGCACATCATCGGCGTCGTGATGCTCGTGTTCGCCGGCTTCCCGCTGGTGTACGTGCTGTCCGCCTCACTGAACCCCGGCGGGACGCTGCTGAGCACGAACGGGCTGTTCTCGAAGATCAGCGTGGACAACTACGTGCAGCTGTTCCAGGATCCGTCCCGGCCCTATGGCGCCTGGTTCCTGAATACGATCTTCATCGGCGTGCTCGCCGCCGTGTGCAGCGTGTTCCTGTGCGCGCTCGCCGCATATGCCTTCTCGCGCATGCGATTCCGAGGACGCCGTACGGGGCTCATGACCCTGCTGCTCGTGCAGATGTTCCCGCAGCTGTTGGCGATCGTCGCGATCTTCCTGCTGATGTCCGCGATCGGGGACATCTTCCCGGCGCTCGGGCTCAACTCGCAGATCGGCCTGATCCTCGTGTACCTCGGTGGCGCACTGGGGGCGAACACGTTCCTGATGTACGGGTTCTTCAACACGATCCCGGCCTCGATCGACGAGGCCGCGAAGATCGACGGAGCGGGTCACGCACGGATCTTCTTCACCATCATCCTGCGCCTGGTCGCGCCGATCCTGGCGGTGGTGGGGCTCCTCGCCTTCATCGGCATCACGGGCGACTTCCTGATCGCGTCGACCGTGCTGATCTCTCCGGAGAAGCAGACGCTCGCTGTCGGGCTGTACCAGTACGTGTCCACCGACGCGAAGAACTACGCGGTCTTCGCGGCCGGGGCCGTGCTGGCGGCGATCCTGCCGATGATCCTGTTCCTGTCGCTGCAGAAGTACATCGTCGGCGGCCTCACCGCCGGTAGCGTGAAGTAACGATCCTCGAAACACAATCCAAGGGCTCTGTCACGGCATCGGTCGTGCAACCACGTCGACTCCGGCGGGCTGCCGCCGCACCACGAAAGGCCTCGACATGACCGCTCTGCTCCCGCACCACGACGGATCCCCGCTGCACGTCTCCGACGACGCCCCCGCTCTGGGCGATGTCGTCCGAATGCGGCTGCGCGTGCCTGCCGGCTACGGCCCGCTCGCGGCCGTGCGCACGCGCTCCAACCCCGACCACGAGCCGGAGTGGACCGACGCCGAGCGGATCGGCAGCGCCGATGGCTGGGAGTGGTGGGAGGCGCCGGTCACCGTGCGCAATCCGCGGCACGGCTACCGGTTCCTGCTGCAGCACGAGGACGGCCGGATCGAATGGCTGAACCAGACCGGCATCCACCGTCTGGAGACGCTCGACGCCGAGGACTTCGCCCTGGTCGCCGAACCCGCGCCGCCCGCCTGGCTGCACGAGTCGGTCATGTACCAGGTGTTCCCGGACCGCTTCGCCCGTTCGGCCCAGGCCGAAGAGCACCCGACGCCCGACTGGGCGATCCCGGCGGACTGGGACACCCCGGTGGATCCGGTCATGCCTGGCCGGGCGCATCAGTTCTACGGGGGAGACATTCCCGGGATCGTGGAGCATCTCGACCACCTGGTCGAGCTCGGGGTCAACCTGCTCTACCTGACGCCGGTGTTCCCGGCCGCGTCCAACCACCGCTACGACGCCTCGAGCTTCCTGCGCGTCGACCCGCTGCTGGGCGGCGACGAGGCGTACGCGCACCTCATCGAGGAGGCGCATGCCCGCGGCATCAAGGTGATCGGCGACCTCACCAGCAACCACTCCGGCGACGGCCACGAGTGGTTCCGGGCGGCGTTCGGTACCCCCGGAGCGCCCGAGGAGCGGTTCTACTACTTCACGAACGACGACAACACCGAGTACGAGTGCTGGCTGGGTGCACGCAGCCTGCCCAAGTTCGACTGGGCCAGTGAGGAGCTGCGCGAGCGGTTCATCACAGGCGAGGACTCGGCCGTCGCCCGCTGGCTCGAGCCGCCCTATGGCGCCGACGGCTGGCGCGTCGACGTCGCGAACATGACCGGGCGCCTCGGGGCGATCGACCTGAACGCGGATGTCCGGCGGCTGCTGCGTGACACCGTGCGGGGGATCAACCCGGATGCGATCCTGCTCGGCGAGTCCACCAACGACGCCACGAGCGATCTGCAGGGCGACGGCTGGGACGGCGCGATGACCTATCCGTCCTTCACCCGCCCTGTATGGGCCTGGCTCAGCGAGCCGAACGGTGCTTCGTACCTCACCGCGGAAGGGGAGGAACGCACCGAGAGCTGGTTCTTCGGCATGCAGACCGGCGGCATCCCGCGCTACACCGCGCGCGACGTGGTCGACTCGATCACCCGATTCACCGGGGGGATCCCGTGGCGGGTGCGGCTCGGCAACATGCAGCCGCTGGACACGCACGACACCGCACGGTTCGCCACCAACGCCGCCCCGGGGACGGTGCCCGTCGCTGTCGGCCTGTCGATGACGCTGCCGGGGCTGCCCGTCGTGTTCGCCGGCGACGAGTTCGGCCTCACCGGCGTGGACGGCGAGGCCAGCCGCACACCGATCCCGTGGGGGACCGAGGTGCAGCCGGATACCGCGGAGCGCATCGCGCTGTACCGCGACCTGGTCGGGCTGCGCCGCGCGCACCCCGTGCTCGGCACCGGCGGGCTGCGGTGGCTGCACGTCGACGACGACGGCCTCGTGTTCGTGCGGGAGTCGGCCGAGGAGACCGTTCTCGTGCTCGCCGCCCGGGGCGACGTCGACATCGAGCTCCCGGCCGGGGCGCTCGCGGGAGCCGCGGCGGCTGAGGCGCTGTTCGGCGACGCGACCCTCGCCGTCGCCGTCGACGGCGCCGTTGCGCTCGCTGCCGAGGGGCCGGTGTTCGCCGCGTGGACGCTGCCCGGCGTGGCCGCGCCGGATGCCGGCTGAGCGCCGCACCTGGGCCTCCCTGACGTCCGCCGAGGGTGCGGGCGACGCGTCCGCCGCGCGCCGCCCGCGCCCGCGCGCTCCGCTCTCGTACCCTCGGGGTATGGCACGGATCGGGGGGCGCAACACCGGGATCGCGTGGCTCGCGGGCGTCGTCTGCGCCGGGGTCATCGCGGGGCTCGTGTACCTCGCCGCACCCATGGGGCCGGTGATGGTGACCTACTTCTCCGGCCTGCTGCATCGGTGACGCCGATCTGGATGTGACGCGGATCCGACCCGTGACGCGGGCGATGGATCCGGATACGACGCCGATCCGGATCCGGCATCCGCGGTTTCCGGCAGGTCTGCGCGGCGGTGCCCTGCCTCGGAGATAGCCTCGAATCACCGTATCCGTATGGAGGAGCTCATATGAGTGACCACGAGGTTTCGAAGCCGGCGCAGGCGCACGACGTCGACGACGCCGTGGCCGCCGCGCCCGAGGCGGACGCCCAGGGTGCCGACACCGCGGCTGTCCCCGCTGAGGGCGCCGCGGTCGAGGCCGCAGTCGTGCAGCCGGCCCCGGCCGAGGGCGCCGACGCGCATGTCCCGGCCACTGCAGCCGAGCGCACCGGCGAGGATGTCGCCGATGCCGTGCAGCCCGACCATGCCGCCGTCGCACAGAGCGCGAACGAGAGCCTCGCCGAGGCCGAGCGCGCCGCCGACGGGGCGACTGCCGCGGATGCGCGTGCCGCGGACCAGCGTGCGGCGGACGCCGATCTCGCTGCTTTCGAGGCGGCTGAGGCGGCATACCCCGGCACGTTCGGCGGCACCTTCACTCCGCCGTCGCCCGCCGAGACCCCCGCCGTCATCGCTGCGGCGGCCGCCACGGAGACCTCGATGTTCGAGAGCCCGACCACGCGCGTCGACACCGCCGCCGAGGCGCCCACGCAGGTGCTCGCGCCGGCCGTCATCACCCCGGGGGTGACCGAGGTGCCGCCACCCATCTTCGTGCAGGCTCCCGAGCCTCCGCGCGAGCGCGGCAACCGCGGTGCGATCTTCGGCATCGGCCTGCTGGCGGCCATCGCCTTCGCGATCCTCTACCTCGGCACCGCCCTGGGCATCGCCGCGTTCGACGGCAAGGTCACCACCGACAGCATCGGCACCTACCTGCTCGACCAGCTCCGCAGCCTTGGGCTGTGGATCCCGGTCGTCGTGTTCGCGATCGGATTCTGGCTGCTCGGCGGCATCATCAACCGCGGGCGCTGGGGCTACTGGGTCGTCTTCGGGATCATCGTCGGCGGCTTCGCGTACGGCGGCCACCTGCTCGGCGCGATCGGATCCGTCGAGTTCTGGAAGCTCGGTGCGACTCAGCTGGCCGAGAACGTGAACGGTCAGCTGCTCGCCCCGCTCGCGATCGCCGCGTTCATCTTCGGCCGCGAGCTCACCATCTGGTTCGGCGCCTGGGCCGCCCGCGCCGGCGCCCGCCGCACCGCGCAGAACGACGAGGCGCAGCGCGAGTACGAGCGCGTCCTCGAAGCCGGACCCCAGCTGCCGTAGCGGCGCCGGCCTGCACCGCAGGAGAGCATCACGAACGATTTCCCGCCGAACCCCCGCGAGCCACGGCCCGCGGGGGTTCGTCCTGTCCTCGCCTGGGTGATCGGGGTCGTTTCGTTCTTCGCGCTGGCCATCATGGGGCTCGGAATGCTCAGCCTGCTCACGGAACACGACCTCATCGCGGTGCCCCGGCTCGGCCAGTTGCCCGGCATCGTCGGCATGGTGCTGGCCGTGGTGGTGTTCGCGCTGTCGCTCCGGGGCGTGCTCGCGAACCCGCATCCGTCGTTCGTCGCGACGGTCTTCCTCGCGCTCGGCGCGGCGCTCGTGCACCTGGGCGGCGTGTGGGGAGCCGCGGTGGCGGAGGGCGCGGGCGCGGTCGACGCCACGGCCGCCGCCGGGCAGCTCGTGCTGGGCGGGGCGAGCGCCGTCATCGTGATCGCCGCACTGATCGCGGCGTGGGTGGCGATCGCACTGCGTCGCACGGAGGCCCGGCCTCCCCGCTGGCCGTGGGAGAAGGACGACGACGAGCAGCCCTGACGCGATCGTCCTGCCCCGCGCGGCGGCTGACGTCGCATGCCGAGATCAGGTGAGTCGCCCGAGAACAGGGCGGATCCGATCGGGATCCTCCTGTTCTCGGTCCATCGACTGATCTCGGCCGGCACCGCGGCACTCGATCTCGCGTGCCGCGACCTCCCGGGCGTGTCCGCCCCGTACGCTGGAGGCGTGGAGCGCTCGCTGGAGACGCAGGTCGACCTGGCCGTGGAGGCCTGGCTGCGCTGGGTGCCGCGCTGGGAACCCGCCACCCACCGCGGGCGGGTGGCGCCGTGCCGCCGCTGCCTGGGCTCTCCCGTGCTCTCCGCCGCGGGCATCGGCGGGAACGTGCCGCACGGCGTGCAGCACGGACTGTCCACCCGCATCAAGACCATCGTCGACCATGCCGTCGCCGAGTACACCGCGCGGAACCTGCCGATGCTGCAGGGCGAGCTCGACCAGCAGGCCGCCCGCAATCGCGCCCGCGCCTACCGCCCGACGGAGGACCTCGAGCCCGAGTACGAGGGCATGCCGCTGGATCCGGATCCGGTTCCCGGCGCCCCTTTCCTGTTCACGCTCGCCGGGATGGCCGACGATGATGCGGGGGAGCTGCCTCCCCTGCCGCCGCTCAGCGACGATGCGAAGGCCGCGCTGCGCCACGAGGTCGCCCTCGCCGACGACTACGCGAACGTCGTGGGTCGCGAGATCTGCGGGCTGCTGCTCCGGCACCGCCTGCGAGTGCAGGCCGCGATCAGCGAATACGTCGAGCCGCAGATCGAGGCGATGCTCGCCGAGCTGACCGAGGCGCTGGACTCGCCCTTCGACCCCGACACGCTCTGACGTCGGGCAGCCGAACATTCCCTGGGAGACCGGATCCGGACTGGCGTTCGATGGCTCACAGATCCGGGCGGTGCTCGTCACGCATCAGGGCCTCCGCCCCGCGGATCGGCGCCCGGCGCGCCGTTCGTGCGCATTTGACCGGGCGTGTTACGGCGCATTACCATAGAGCGGGTATGCGTGTGTCTTGACGCGCGCGTACCGGGCACCGGCATTCGCCGGTTCCGCCCCCACGGCATACCCACCATTCAAACGCACGTCGTTATCGGCGCGCGGGCGGGTCTGATGTGAACCCATCACGCTGTCACCGTGCAGCACAACAAGGAGAAGCAGTGCCAACTATTCAGCAGTTGGTTCGCAAGGGTCGTTCGCCGAAGGTCACCAAGACCAAGGCTCCCGCTCTGAAGTCGAACCCGCAGCAGGCCGGCGTGTGCACCCGCGTGTACACCACCACCCCGAAGAAGCCGAACTCGGCGATGCGCAAGGTCGCTCGTGTGAAGCTCCGCAACGGTACCGAGGTCACGGCCTACATCCCCGGTGAGGGCCACAACCTGCAGGAGCACTCGCTGGTGCTCGTGCGCGGTGGTCGTGTCAAGGACCTCCCCGGTGTCCGCTACAAGATCGTCCGTGGCGCCCTGGACACCCAGGCCGTCAAGAACCGTAAGCAGGCTCGTTCCCGCTACGGCGCGAAGAAGGGTTGAGTTAGATGCCTCGTAAGGGCCCCGCCCCCAAGCGCCCCGTTGTCAACGACCCGGTCTACGGTGCTCCGATCGTCACCTCGCTGGTGAACAAGATCCTGGTCGACGGCAAGAAGTCCCTCGCCGAGTCGATCGTCTACGGCGCCCTCTCGGGTGTCGAGGCGAAGAACGGTCAGGACGCTGTCGCCACCCTGAAGAAGGCGCTCGACAACGTGCGCCCGACCCTCGAGGTCCGCAGCCGCCGCGTCGGTGGCTCGACCTACCAGGTCCCGGTCGAGGTGAAGCCGCACCGCGCGAACACCCTCGCCCTCCGCTGGCTCGTCAGCTACGCCAAGAGCCGCCGTGAGAAGACCATGACCGAGCGTCTCCAGAACGAGATCCTGGACGCCTCGAACGGCCTGGGTGCCGCGGTCAAGCGCCGCGAGGACACTCACAAGATGGCCGAGTCGAACCGCGCGTTCGCGCACTACCGCTGGTAATCACCAGTCGGGCCGGGATCGGATCCGGCTGCCTCGCTTGTCGAGACATCGGATCCGGTCCCGGCACCCCACACTTTTCCTTCGTCGCGTGACGACAGCAAGAAGATAAGGACACACCCCCGTGGCACAAGAAGTGCTCACCGACCTGAGCAAGGTCCGCAACATCGGCATCATGGCGCACATCGATGCCGGTAAGACCACGACGACCGAGCGCATCCTGTTCTACACGGGTGTGAACCACAAGATCGGCGAGACCCACGACGGCGCCTCGACGACCGACTGGATGGAGCAGGAGAAGGAGCGCGGCATCACGATCACGTCTGCCGCCGTGACCTGCTACTGGAACAAGAACCAGATCAACATCATCGACACCCCCGGTCACGTGGACTTCACGGTCGAGGTGGAGCGCTCGCTCCGCGTCCTCGACGGTGCGGTCGCCGTGTTCGACGGCAAGGAGGGCGTCGAGCCCCAGTCCGAGACCGTGTGGCGTCAGGCTGACAAGTACAACGTCCCCCGCATCTGCTTCGTCAACAAGATGGACAAGCTGGGCGCGGACTTCTACTACACCGTCGACACCATCGTGAACCGCCTCGGCGCCAAGCCGCTCGTCATGCAGCTGCCGATCGGCTCCGAGAGCAGCTTCGTCGGCGTCGTCGACCTCATCGAGATGCGCGCGCTCGTCTGGGCCGGTGACTCCAAGGGTGACGTGACCATGGGGGCGTCCTACGAGGTGCAGGAGATCCCCGCCGACCTCAAGGACAAGGCCGAGGAGTACCGCCAGGTGCTGCTCGAGACCGTCGCCGAGAGCGACGACGTCCTGCTCGAGAAGTTCTTCGGCGGCGAGGAGCTCACCGTCGCCGAGATCAAGGGCGCGATCCGCAAGATGACGGTCGCCTCCGAGATCTACCCGGTCCTGTGCGGCTCGGCGTTCAAGAACCGCGGCGTCCAGCCGATGCTCGACGCCGTCATCGACTACCTCCCGAACCCGCTCGACGTGGGCTCGATCGAGGCGCACGACCCCAAGGACTACGACACGATCATCGAGCGTCACCCCGACGCGAAGGACCCGTTCGCGGCCCTTGCGTTCAAGGTCGCCGTGCACCCGTTCTTCGGTCGCCTCACCTACGTGCGCGTCTACTCGGGCGAGCTCGAGTCCGGTGCCCAGGTCATCAACTCGACCAAGGGCAAGAAGGAGCGCATCGGGAAGATCTTCCAGATGCACGCCAACAAGGAGATCCCGGTTCCCGCGGTCACTGCCGGCAACATCTACGCCGTCATCGGTCTGAAGGACACCACCACCGGTGACACCCTGACCGACCCGGCGTCGCCCGTCGTCCTCGAGTCGATGACGTTCCCGGAGCCGGTCATCGAGGTCGCGATCGAGCCGAAGACCAAGGCCGACCAGGAGAAGCTGGGTGTCGCCATCCAGAAGCTCGCCGAAGAGGACCCGACCTTCCGCACGGAGCTCAACCCCGAGACCGGTCAGACGACCATCAAGGGCATGGGCGAGCTGCACCTGGACATCCTCGTGGACCGCATGAAGCGCGAGTTCAACGTCGAGGCCAACGTCGGCAAGCCGCAGGTGGCGTACCGCGAGACGATCAAGAAGGCCGTCGAGAAGTACGACTACACGCACAAGAAGCAGACGGGTGGATCGGGTCAGTTCGCGAAGATCCAGTTCACGATCGAGCCGCTCGACCTCGACTCGGAGAAGTCGTACGAGTTCGTCAACAGCGTGACCGGTGGGCGCATCCCGCGCGAGTACATCGAGCCGACCAACCAGGGCTTCCAGGACGCGATGGCGGCCGGCGCGCTGGCGGGCTTCCCGATGGTGGGCGTCAAGGCGACCCTGCTCGACGGCGCCTCGCACGACGTCGACTCCTCGGAGATGGCGTTCAAGATCGCGGGCTCGATGGGCTTCAAGGAGGCCATCAAGCGCGCGAACCCGGTGCTGCTCGAGCCGCTCATGGCCGTCGAGGTGCGTACGCCCGAGGAGTACATGGGCGACGTCATCGGCGACCTGAACTCGCGTCGTGGTCAGATCCAGTCGATGGAGGACGCCCAGGGCGTCAAGGTCGTGCGCGCGTCGGTCCCGCTGTCCGAGATGTTCGGCTACATCGGCGACCTGCGCTCGAAGACGTCCGGCCGTGCCGTCTACTCGATGGAGTTCGACAGCTACGCTGAGGTCCCGCGCGCCGTCGCCGACGAGATCGTCCAGAAGACCAAGGGCGAGTAAGCCCTAGGAGCCTGTGAGGCTCGGTCCCGGAGCCTGTCGAAGGGCCGGGCCTCACAGGCACTCAGACAACTTCACATCGTCTCTCTACTAAACTGAGAATCAAACCCGTAGGAAAGCGGTCACAATCCAGTGCCCGGTGCCCCTACATGACGTCCTGAGGAGGACCCAGTGGCTAAGGCCAAGTTCGAGCGGACCAAGCCGCACGTGAACATCGGAACGATCGGTCACGTCGACCACGGCAAGACCACGCTCACCGCTGCGATCTCGAAGGTGCTCGCCGACAAGTTCCCGTCGGCCACCAACGTTCAGCGCGACTTCGCGTCGATCGACTCCGCGCCCGAGGAGCGTCAGCGCGGTATCACGATCAACATCTCGCACGTCGAGTACGAGACCCCGAAGCGTCACTACGCTCACGTCGACGCCCCCGGTCACGCCGACTACATCAAGAACATGATCACCGGTGCGGCTCAGATGGACGGCGCGATCCTCGTGGTCGCCGCCACCGACGGCCCGATGGCGCAGACCCGTGAGCACGTGCTGCTCGCCAAGCAGGTCGGCGTGCCGTACCTGCTCGTCGCGCTGAACAAGGCCGACATGGTCGACGACGAGGAGATCCTGGAGCTCGTCGAGCTCGAGGTCTCCGAGCTGCTCGCCAGCCAGGGCTTCGCCGAGGACGCGCCCGTCGTGCGCGTCTCGGGCCTGAAGGCGCTCGAGGGTGACGAGAAGTGGACCCAGTCCATCCTCGACCTCATGGAGGCCGTCGACAACTCGATCCCCGACCCGGTGCGCGACAAGGACAAGCCGTTCCTGATGCCGATCGAGGACGTGTTCACGATCACCGGTCGTGGAACGGTCGTCACGGGCCGCGCCGAGCGTGGCACCCTCGCGATCAACTCCGAGGTCGAGATCGTCGGCATCCGCCCGACGCAGAAGACCACGGTCACGGGTATCGAGATGTTCCACAAGCAGCTCGACGAGGCGTGGGCCGGCGAGAACTGCGGTCTTCTTCTTCGTGGCACCAAGCGCGAGGACGTCGAGCGCGGCCAGGTCGTGGTGAAGCCGGGTTCCATCACCCCGCACACCAACTTCGAGGGCACCGCGTACATCCTGTCCAAGGACGAGGGTGGCCGCCACAACCCCTTCTACACGAACTACCGCCCGCAGTTCTACTTCCGTACCACCGACGTCACCGGCGTCATCTCGCTGCCCGAGGGCACCGAGATGGTCATGCCTGGTGACACCACCGACATGTCGGTCGAGCTGATCCAGCCGATCGCCATGGAGGAGGGCCTCGGCTTCGCGATTCGTGAGGGTGGCCGTACCGTCGGCGCCGGCACGGTCACGAAGATCGTCAAGTAAGCATCTGCTTCCGCGCAAAGGGGTCGAGCCTTCGGGCTCGGCCCCTTTGTCGTTCCCGCGGTGCTCCGGCTTCGGGCCGGGTCTTGTCGAAGGCCAGGTCCGCCGTGCAGAATGGCGAGGTGCGAGCCGACAGCCGGCTCGATCAAGGGAGGGGAACCCCATGGGTCTCGGAGACGCCATCAACGACGCGGTGAACAAGGGCAAGGAGTTCTTCGAGGAGAACAAGGACAAGGTCGAGGAGCTGCTGCACAGCGAGCAGGCCGAGGGCGTCAGCGACACCGTGCTGGGTGGCGCTGCGGACCTCGCCAAGAAGGTCGCCCCCGGGGCTGCCGAGCAGATCGACGGCGTCCGCGACAACCTCGACAAGCAGGTCGGCAACGAGTGATCTCGAACTGAGAACTTCCAGAGGGCGGAGCGCTGCGGCGCTCCGCCCTCTGTGGTGCGTGGCGTTCCTCCCTCGCGACGAGCATTCTGCTGCGGCATCCACGCGGGCCCAGGCGAGTGGCGTCAACGCCCATGCGGTCGCGCACCCGCCTGCCGCAGCGCGGCGCGGACGCGACGAGCGGGTTCGCCGCTCTGACGGAGGTGCTCCGCGGTGATCTGCACCACACGCCATCCCGCTTCGGTGTACGCCTGGTACTTCTCGATGTCCTTCCTCCAACGCAGGCGATCGGTGCGGTGGTAGTCGCCTTCATACTCGACGGCCACCTGGTAGTCCGGGTACGCGATCTCGCTGCAGCCGAGGAACGCGCCTCCCGCGTAGACGTCGAAGTCGAGCACCGGGGTGGGCAGCGCGACCCCTGTCGTCAGAGCGAGTCGCAGTTCGGTCTCCTTCGGGGAGGCGGATCCGATGCGGATCAAAGTACGCGCCTCGCGAAGCCGGATGATCCCGGGACGACGTCCTGCCCGGATGACCGCGTCGAACTCCTCGAACGTGGCCAAAGGCGGGCGCAGCACCCAACCGAACGGTCCTGGGATGCGGGGGATCCGCACGATCGCATCCCCGACGGCGACGAGCTCGTCGAGGCTGAGGCGGCCGGCAAGCGATGCCCAGGTCGCTGCGGGCGTGGCCACCGGCACCCCATCGACCAGCGTCACGGCCTCGAGTTCCGGTGCGGACTGGTGACCGCGTATACGAGGGCCCCGGGGCGCTCGCCCCGGTGCCGGCATTGCGGCCTCCACCTGTACCCGATCCACCTCGGGTTGCCGAGGATTGCCATTCCTTGGGAAAGCTCGTCGCGGCAGCGGGATCCCGTGCCGCACGGCCGCGGTGGAGTGGCTGAGATGCGCGCCCGCCGGCATGGCCTGGGCGTAGGCATCCGACAGAAGTCTCACGGCATCGGACAACGCATCGGAGAGCGGATCCAGATCCTTGTCCTCGCCGAGTTCGCTTACGCTCGCAACCGTCATGCGGACCCCGTGGAACGGCGCACGCAGATCCGAACTCCGCAGGCGTGAAGGCGTGAGGCCCGCGGCAAGTCCTTGCGCCCGGGTGAACGTGTCGCCAAGAGCAGGGGGAAGGGGAGTCGGCTGTCGCATGCGGACAACGATGTCGCCCGGCTTCGCCGCATGGGGCGCACATCGCGGAAGTCGTGGACAACGGCTTCCCGCGCCCGGTTGTGCAGGGCGTTCCCTCCTCGTTCAGTGGTCGCAAACTGCGGTCAAATGGCGTAGATCCCCGCAATCTGCGACCGGTGAGCGGCACATGGCGCGGAGGCCGGAGCCGCCCCAGGCGAAGCCTCGTTCAGTGGTCGCGTAATGCGCCCATACGGCGTGGATGACCGCAATCTGCGACCAGTGAGCGACTCGGGGAGGCGGGGGCCGGAATCGCCCCCGGAGCGGAGGTCGTGCGGTGGTCGGGTATTGCGGTCATGCGGCGTGGATGACCGCAATCTGTGACGAGTGAGCGTACGGCGCGCGACCAGTAAGCGCCTGCCACCCATCCCCGTCCACGCGAGACACGCCGGACACGCCGTCGCGACACGCCCGAGTTTGCGACACGCCCGGGCTGCACGTAGACTATTGAGGTTCCACATTCCGGTGCGCGTCCCGATGCGCGCTGGATCACTGCCAGGGCAGTGCACAGACGGCGCCCTTCCACGGAGAGATCCATGGAAGCGGGTGCAGGGATCTGGGCCGCGGGCAGCAGAACAGACAACCGACACCTCCTCACCGAGGCCCTGCCATGTGCGGGGGTCGGCTTCCGCGGGTCGTGAGGCCCCGGGCTGACAGCAGAACAGTGGTGCGCCCCTTCAAGAGGTCCGATCCGCAAGGGTCAGGGCCAGGAGGAGGAGTGCGAAGGCGCAGAACGCGCCGTCGCGCGTCCAATGCCCCCGGATCATCCGATCCGGGCCGGTACGACGCTTAATGAGAGAGAGCAGACAATGGCGGGACAGAAGATCCGCATTCGCCTGAAGTCGTATGACCACGAGGTCATCGACACGTCGGCCCGCAAGATCGTCGACACCGTGACCCGTGCGGGCGCGACCGTCGTCGGCCCGGTGCCGCTTCCGACCGAGAAGAACGTCGTGTGCGTCATCCGGTCGCCCCACAAGTACAAGGACAGCCGCGAGCACTTCGAGATGCGCACCCACAAGCGTCTGATCGACATCGTCGACCCGACGCCGAAGGCCGTTGACTCGCTCATGCGTCTCGACCTTCCTGCTGACGTCAACATCGAGATCAAGCTGTAAGGGGATCACGATGGTCGACATCAACGCAAAGATTTCCAAGGGACTGCTCGGCACCAAGCTCGGCATGACCCAGGTCTGGAACGAGAACGGCAAGCTGATCCCGGTCACCGTGATCGAGCTGGCCCCGAACGTGGTCACCCAGATCCGCACCCCCGAGAAGGACGGCTACAACGCCGTTCAGATCGCGGCCGGTCAGATCGACCCGCGCAAGGTCAACAAGCCGCTCACCGCCCACTTCGAGGCCGCCGGGGTCACCCCGCGCCGTCACGTCACCGAGATCCGCACCGCGGACGCCGGCGACTACAGCCTGGGCCAGGAGCTCACGGTTGACGGCACCTTCGAGGCCGGCCAGCTGGTCGACGTCGTCGGCACCAGCAAGGGCAAGGGCTTCGCCGGTGTCATGAAGCGCCACAACTTCAAGGGTGTTTCCGCCTCGCACGGTTCGCACCGCAACCACCGCAAGCCCGGTTCCATCGGTGCTTCCTCGACCCCGAGCCGTGTCTTCAAGGGCATGCGCATGGCCGGTCGTATGGGTGGCGAGCGCGTGACCGTCCTCAACCTCACGGTGCACGCCGTCGACGCCGAGAAGGGTCTGCTGCTCGTCAAGGGCGCCGTCCCCGGCGCGCGCGGCCGCATCGTCTACGTCCGCAACGCAGTGAAGGGTGCCTGAGTCCCATGGCTGACACCACTCTGACGCTCGACGTGTTCGCCGGCGGCAAGAAGACCGGTACGGTCGACGCCCCCGCCGCGATCTTCGACGCCAAGACCAACGTTCCGCTCATCCACCAGGTCGTCGTCGCGCAGCTCGCCGCGGCACGCCAGGGCACCCACTCGACCAAGCGTCGTGGTGAGGTCTCCGGTGCCGGTCGCAAGCCCTTCAAGCAGAAGGGCACGGGTAACGCCCGTCAGGGGTCCATCCGTGCGCCGCACATGACCGGTGGTGGCATCGTCCACGGCCCGAAGCCGCGCGACTACTCGCAGCGCACCCCCAAGAAGATGATCGCCGCCGCCCTGCTGGGTGCGCTGAGCGACCGCTTCCGCGGTGAGCGCCTGCACGTCGTCGAGTCCTTCGGCATCGAGGGCAAGCCGTCCACCAAGACGGCCGCCGCCTTCCTGAAGGCGCTCCCGGGCAAGAACCTCCTCGTGGTCATCGACCGCGAGGACGACCTCACCGCCCTGAGCGTCCGCAACCTGGCCTCTGTGCACGTGCTGTACTTCGACCAGCTGAACGCCTACGACGTGGTCAACTCCGACGACATCGTCTTCACCAAGGCGGCCTTCGACGCGTTCGTCGCGCTGAAGTCCGGCGCAACCGAGGAGGTCTCCGCATGAGCGACAACATCCTCGCCGCGGCTGCCAACAAGGACCCGCGCGACATCATCCTGAAGCCGGTCGTCTCCGAGAAGAGCTACGGCCTGATCGACGAGGGCAAGTACACCTTCCTGGTGGACCCCCGCGCCTCCAAGACCGAGATCAAGCTCGCCATCGAGAAGATCTTCGACGTCAAGGTCGCCAGCGTCAACACGATCAACCGCGTCGGCAAGGCTCGCCGCACCCGCTTCGGCACGGGCAAGCGCAAGGACACCAAGCGCGCCATCGTCGCCCTGAAGTCGGGCACCATTGACATCTTCACGGCAGTGAACTGACCGGGGGATAAGGACAGAACATGGCTATTCGCAAGTACAAGCCCACGACCCCGGGTCGCCGCGGCTCGTCGGTGGCCGACTTCGCCGAGATCACCCGATCGACGCCCGAGAAGTCGCTGCTGCGCCCGCTGAGCAAGACCGGTGGCCGCAACAACCAGGGCCGCATCACGACCCGTCACATCGGTGGTGGCCACAAGCGCCAGTACCGCGTCATCGACTTCCGTCGCAATGACAAGGACGGCATCGACGCCAAGGTCGCTCACATCGAGTACGACCCCAACCGCACCGCGCGGATCGCGCTGCTGCACTACTTCGACGGCGAGAAGCGCTACATCATCGCGCCGAACAAGCTGAAGCAGGGCGACATCGTCGAGTCGGGTGCCGGCGCTGACATCAAGCCGGGCAACAACCTTCCGCTGAAGAACATCCCGACGGGTACCGTCATCCACGCCATCGAGCTCCGCCCCGGCGGCGGCGCGAAGATGGCCCGCTCCGCCGGCGCCTCCGTGCGTCTGGTCGCGAAGGATGGCCCCTACGCCCAGCTGCGTCTGCCCTCCGGCGAGATCCGCAACGTCGACGCGCGCTGCCGTGCGACGATCGGCGAGGTCGGCAACGCCGAGCAGTCGAACATCAACTGGGGCAAGGCCGGCCGCAAGCGCTGGTTGGGCGTTCGCCCGACCGTCCGTGGTGTCGCCATGAACCCGGTCGACCACCCGCACGGTGGTGGAGAGGGCAAGACGTCCGGTGGACGTCACCCCGTCTCCCCGTGGGGCCAGGCTGAGGGACGCACCCGTCACGCCAACAAGGAAAGCGACAAGTACATCGTGCGTCGTCGCAACGCCGGCAAGAAGCGCAAGTAGGAGTAAGAGAAGATGCCTCGCAGTCTTAAGAAGGGCCCCTTCGTCGACGAGCACCTGCTTCGCAAGGTGGTCGTGCAGAACGAAGCCGGCAGCAAGAACGTCATCAAGACCTGGTCCCGCCGGTCGATGATCATCCCCGCCATGCTGGGACACACCATCGCCGTGCACGACGGACGCAAGCACATCCCCGTGTTCGTGTCCGAGAGCATGGTCGGTCACAAGCTGGGCGAGTTCGCGCCCACCCGCACCTTCCGCGGCCACGTGAAGGACGACAAGAAGGGGCGGCGCCGCTAATGGTCGAATCCGTCGCACGCGTGAAGCACATCCGCGTGACCCCGCAGAAGGCTCGTCGTGTCGTCGCCCTGATCAAGGGCAAGCAGGCGCAGGAAGCCCTCGCCATCCTGAAGTTCGCGCAGCAGAGCGCCTCCGAGCCGATCTACAAGCTCGTGCACTCCGCGATCGCCAACGCCCAGGTGAAGGCCGATCGTGACGGCGAGTTCCTCGATGAGCAGGATCTCTACATCAAGAACGCCTTCGTGGACGAGGGGACGACGCTGAAGCGTTTCCAGCCCCGCGCCCAGGGCCGCGCGTTCCAGATCAAGAAGCGCACGAGCCACATCACGGTCGTGCTGGCCACCCCTGAGGTCGCCAAGAACGAGAAGGCGAGCAAGTAATGGGACAGAAGGTAAACCCGTACGGCTTCCGCCTCGGCATCACCACGGACCACGTGTCCCGGTGGTTCTCTGACTCGACCAAGCCGGGTCAGCGTTACGCCGACTACGTTGCCGAGGACATCAAGATCCGCCGGCTCCTGCAGACGCAGCTCGACCGCGCCGGCGTGAGCAACATCGAGATCGAGCGCACCCGTGACCGCGTGCGTGTGGACATCCACACCGCTCGCCCGGGCATCGTCATCGGCCGCCGCGGCGCCGAGGCGGAGCGCATCCGTGGCGACCTCGAGAAGCTCACGGGCAAGCAGATCCAGCTGAACATCCTCGAGGTGAAGAACCCCGAGGCCGACGCTCAGCTCGTCGCGCAGGGCATCGCCGAGCAGCTCTCTGCTCGTGTCGCCTTCCGTCGCGCCATGCGCAAGGGCCTCCAGGGCGCCCAGCGCGCTGGTGCCAAGGGCATCCGGATCCAGGTCTCGGGCCGCCTCGGCGGCGCGGAGATGAGCCGGTCGGAGTTCTACCGCGAGGGTCGTGTGCCGCTGCACACGCTGCGTGCGAACATCGACTACGGCTTCTACGAGGCCAAGACCACCTTCGGCCGCATCGGCGTGAAGGTCTGGATCTACAAGGGCGATCTCACCAACAAGGAGCTTGCTCGCGAGCAGGCCAACGCACCGAAGTCCCGTCGTGACGACCGTGGTGGCGACCGCCGCCGTGGCCCGCGCAACGAGGCTCCCGTCGCAGAAGGAGCGTCTGCCTGATGCTTATCCCTCGTAAGGTCAAGTACCGCAAGCAGCATCACCCCAAGCGTGATGGTGCGGCGACCGGCGGCACGAAGGTCTCCTTCGGCGAGTTCGGTATCCAGGCACTCACCCCCGCTTACGTGACCAACCGTCAGATCGAGTCCGCTCGTATCGCGATGACCCGTCACATCAAGCGTGGTGGAAAGGTGTGGATCAACATCTACCCCGACCGTCCGCTCACGAAGAAGCCTGCCGAGACCCGCATGGGTTCCGGTAAGGGTTCCCCCGAGTGGTGGGTCGCCAACGTCAAGCCGGGTCGCGTCCTCTTCGAGGTCGCGGGCGTCAGCGAGGAACTTGCTCGCGAGGCCCTGACCCGTGCCATTCACAAGCTGCCGCTCAAGGCACGCATCATCAAGCGCGAGGAGGGCGACGCGTAATGGCGATCGGCACCAAGGAGCTCGGTGTGACCGAGCTCGACACGTTCGAAGACCAGCGCCTCGTCGAGGAGCTGCGCAAGGCCAAGGAGGAGCTGTTCAACCTCCGTTTCCAGTCGGCCACCGGCCAGCTGGAGAGCCACGGCCGCATCCGCGCCGTCAAGCGCGACATCGCGCGCCTGTACACCGTGATCCGCGAGCGCGAGCTGGGCATCCGTGCGACGCCCGCTCCGGTCGAGGCTCCGGCCAAGAAGGCGTCCAAGGCAAAGGCGAAGAAGGCCGACGAGGCTGACGCGCCGAAGGAGGAGGCCGAGTAATGGCTGAGAAGAAGGCTGCTGCCGCTGAGGCAGAGGTCGTCTCGCACGATGTGCGCGACGCCGATGCTCGTGGTTACCGCAAGTCGCGCCGCGGCTACGTCGTCAGCGACAAGATGGACAAGACCATCGTCGTCGAGGTCGAGGACCGCGTGAAGCACCCGCTGTACGGCAAGGTCATCCGCCGTACGACGAAGGTCAAGGCGCACGACGAGAACAACACCGCCGGCATCGGCGACCTCGTTCTCATCAACGAGACCCGCCCGCTGAGCGCCACGAAGCGCTGGCGTCTGGTGGAGATCCTGGAGAAGGCAAAGTGATCCAGACCGAGTCCCGACTCAAGGTCGCCGACAACACCGGCGCCAAGGAGCTGCTCACCATCCGCGTGCTCGGCGGTTCCAGCCGTCGTTACGCCGGCCTGGGCGACATCATCGTCGCGACGGTCAAGGACGCGATCCCCGGTGGGAACGTGAAGAAGGGTGATGTGGTCAAGGCCGTCATCGTCCGCACCAAGAAGCAGACCCGTCGTCCCGACGGCTCGTACATCAAGTTCGACGAGAACGCCGCCGTGATCCTGAAGAACGACGGGGAGCCCCGCGGCACCCGTATCTTCGGCCCGGTCGGTCGTGAGCTTCGTGACAAGAAGTTCATGAAGATCGTCTCGCTCGCCCCGGAGGTGCTGTAACTCATGGCGAACATCAAGAAGGGTGACCTGGTTCAGGTCATCTCCGGCCGCAAGCAGGAAAAGGGCGGCGACCGCGGCAAGCAGGGCAAGGTCCTCGAGGTCCTCGTCGAGCAGAACCGCGTGATCGTGGAGGGCGTGAACTACGCCACCAAGCACACCCGCCTCGGACAGACGCAGCGCGGCACGAAGACGGGCGGCATCGAGACCATCGAGGCCCCCATTCACATCTCGAACGTCGCCCTGGTCGACCCCGAGACGAAGAAGCCGACCAAGGTCGGTCACCGCGTCGAGGAGCAGGTCAAGGACGGCGTGAAGCGCACGGTCCGCGTGCGCTACGCGAAGAAGAGCGGTAAGGACCTCTGATGGCGGCTGCTGACGCCGCGGGCGCTGTCAAGGTGCAGCCCCGCCTGAAGGCGAAGTACAACAACGAGATCAAGAAGGCTCTGCAGGACGAGTTCGGCTACGAGAACGTCATGCAGATCCCCGGCCTGGTCAAGGTCGTCGTCAACACCGGTGTCGGTGAGGCGGCTCGTGACTCCAAGGTGATCGATGGTGCGGTCGACGACCTCACCAAGATCACCGGCCAGAAGCCGATCGTCACGAAGGCCCGCAAGTCCATCGCGCAGTTCAAGCTGCGCGAGGGTCAGCCCATCGGCGCGCACGTCACCCTCCGCGGTGACCGCGCCTGGGAGTTCGTGGACCGCCTCGTGAACCTCGCACTGCCCCGTATCCGCGACTTCCGCGGTCTCTCGGACAAGCAGTTCGACGGCAACGGCAACTACACCTTCGGTCTCACGGAGCAGAGCGTGTTCCACGAGATCGATCAGGACCGCATCGATCGCGTCCGCGGTTTCGACATCACTGTCGTCACCACGGCGAAGAACGACGACGAGGGCCGGGCGCTGCTGCGTCTCCTCGGCTTCCCGTTCAAGTCGAACGACGCGCAGGCGTAAGACCATGTCTTGAAGACCGGATCCCGGGGGCTTCCTCGGGATCCGGTCTTCGGGCGTGTTGCACGTGACGTACAATTGAAAATTGCGTGCTCATCGCAGGCCGTCTGCCGTGTAACGGCAGCCGGAACCTCATGAACGAAAGAAGACAACTATGACGATGACAGACCCGGTCGCAGATCTGCTGACCCGTCTGCGCAACGCGAACTCGGCGCATCACGACTCCGTGACCCTGCCGTCGAGCAAGCTGAAGACCCACATCGCTGAGATCCTCCAGCAGGAGGGCTACATCTCGGGTTGGGAGATCTCCGACGCCCGCGTCGGTAAGAACCTCACCATCTCGCTGAAGTACGGCCCGAACCGCGAGCGGTCGATCGCCGGCATCAAGCGCGTCTCCAAGCCCGGCCTCCGCGTGTACGCGAAGTCGACGGAGCTGCCCAAGGTGCTCGGTGGCCTCGGCGTCGCGATCCTGTCCACCTCCTCGGGGCTCCTCACGGACCGCCAGGCTGAGCAGAAGGGCGTGGGCGGAGAAGTTCTCGCCTACGTGTGGTGATCTGAAATGTCGCGTATTGGACGACTTCCCATC
Organism: Microbacterium sp. 01T413_2; assembly: GCF_056398985.1. NCBI lineage: Bacteria > Bacillati > Actinomycetota > Actinomycetes > Micrococcales > Microbacteriaceae > Microbacterium > Microbacterium sp. 01T413_2. Next base: position 85,201 of record NZ_JBFTQL010000005.1, on the reverse strand, counting down.
GAGATCCCCGCGGGCGTGACCGTTTCGGTCGACGGCCGTGCGGTGTCGGTGAAGGGCCCGAAGGGCGAGCTCTCGCTCACCGTGGCCTCCCCCATCGAGGTGTCGGTCGAGGAGAACCAGGTTCTCGTCACCCGTCCGGACGACGAGCGCGCCTCGCGTTCGCTGCACGGTCTGACCCGCACGCTCATCAGCAACGACATCATCGGCGTGACCCAGGGCTACTCCAAGGGCCTTGAGGTCGTCGGCACCGGTTACCGCGTGCAGCAGAAGGGCAACTCGGTCGAGTTCGCCCTCGGCTTCTCGCACCCGGTTCTGATCGACCCGCCCGCCGGCATCACCCTGACGGTGGAGGGCAACAACAAGCTCACCGTCAGCGGCATCAGCAAGCAGGCCGTCGGCGAGGCGGCTGCGAACATCCGCAAGATCCGCAAGCCCGAGCCGTACAAGGGCAAGGGTGTGCGCTACGCCGGCGAGGTCGTGCGTCGCAAGGCCGGAAAGAGTGGTAAGTAACCATGGCTATCAAGACGAAGTCCGACGCCCGCTCGCGTCGTCACGCCCGCCTTCGCAAGAAGATCCAGGGCACCGAGGCGCGTCCGCGCCTGGTCGTCACCCGTTCGGCCCGCCACGTCTTCGTGCAGCTGGTCGACGACAGCAAGGGCCACACCGTGGCCAGTGCCTCCACCCTCGAGACCGACCTGCGCGGCTTCGACGGTGACAAGACCGCCAAGGCCCGCAAGGTCGGCGAGCTCGTCGCCGAGCGCGCGAAGGCCGCCGGTGTCTCGGAGGCCGTGTTCGACCGCGGTGGCAACCGGTACGCCGGTCGTGTCGCGGCCATCGCCGACGGCGCCCGCGAAGGGGGTCTGGCACTGTGAGTGACAACAAGGAGAACGAAGTGACCGAGACGGCTACGGCTCCCGCCGAGACGGCGGCCGGCACCGAGGCTCCGCAGCGCGATGAGCGCCGCGGCGGCCGTGGTGGCCGCGACCGCGGTCAGGGCGGTCGCGACCGCAACTCGCGCGACCGCGGGGACAACCAGTTCCTCGAGCGCGTCGTGACCATCAACCGCGTGTCGAAGGTCGTCAAGGGCGGCCGTCGCTTCAGCTTCACCGCGCTCGTCGTGGTGGGTGACGGCAACGGTCTCGTGGGTGTCGGCTACGGCAAGGCCCGCGAGGTTCCCCTCGCCATCTCGAAGGGTGTCGAGGAGGCCAAGCGCAACTTCTTCCGCGTGCCGCGCTCCGCATCGACCATCCCGCACCCGGTGCAGGGCGAGGCCGCTGCCGGCGTCGTGCTGCTCCGCCCGGCTGCCGCCGGTACCGGTGTTATCGCCGGTGGTCCGGTCCGCGCCGTGCTCGAGTGCGCCGGTATCCACGACGTGCTGTCGAAGTCGCTCGGTTCGTCGAACACGATCAACATCGTGCACGCGACGGTGGCCGCCCTGAAGCAGCTCGAGGAGCCCCGTGCGGTCGCCGCGCGTCGTGGCCTCGAGTTCGACCAGGTCGCCCCGGCGCGTCTCGTCCGCGCAGAGGCTGAGGCCATCGCTGCGCAGAAGGCAGGTGCCTGATGGCTGCGCGCCTCAAGGTCACGCAGGTCAAGTCCAAGGTGAGTGAGAAGCAGAACCAGCGCGACACGCTGCGTTCGCTCGGCCTCAAGCGGATCGGCGACTCGGTCGTCCGTCCCGACGATGCCCAGACCCGCGGTTACGTCCGCACGGTCGCTCACCTCGTCAAGGTTGAGGAGATCGACTAATGGCTGAGAAGAAGGAAGCGGCCACCACCACCGCCGCGAATGCCAAGAAGCCGGCCGCCAAGAAGGCCGAGGAGACCACGGTCTCCCGTCCCGGCGTCCTGAAGGTGCACCACCTGCGTCCGGTCCCCGGCGCCAACACCGCCAAGACCCGTGTCGGTCGCGGTGAGGGCTCCAAGGGCAAGACCGCCGGTCGCGGCACCAAGGGCACCAAGGCCCGCAACACCGTTCGCGTCGGTTTCGAGGGTGGGCAGATGCCGCTGCACATGCGCACCCCGAAGCTGCGCGGGTTCAAGAACCCGTTCCGCGTGGAGTACCAGGTCGTGAACCTGGAGAAGCTCGCCGAGCTCTACCCGAAGGGCGGAGACGTCACCGTCGCCGACCTCGTGGCCAAGGGCGCGGTTCGCAAGAACGAGAAGGTCAAGGTCCTGGGCAACGGCGACATCGCCGTGGCTCTGACCGTGTCGGTCGACAAGGTCTCCAGCTCCGCAGAGCAGAAGATCGTCGCCGCCGGCGGATCCGTCAAGTAACACTCGTCGAGAGGGGCCGGAGATTTCTCCGGCCCCTCTTGCGTTACCCTGGGTAATCGACTGTCCCTCATCGGGCGTCATTCCCTTTGCAGGAAGGCAAGCTTTTGTTCAGCGCCATCGCGCGGATCTTCCGCACGCCTGATCTTCGACGCAAGATCGGCTTCACGATCGCGATCATCGCGATCTACCGCCTCGGATCCACCGTGCCCGCTCCGTTCGTGAGCTTCCCGAACGTCTCCGAGTGCCTCGCTCAGAACAGCGGCACCGAGGGCCTGCTCGGGCTCGTCAACCTCTTCTCCGGCGGCGCGCTGCTGAAGCTGTCGATCTTCGCACTCGGCGTGATGCCCTACATCACGGCCTCGATCATCACCCAGCTGCTGCGCGTCGTCATCCCGCACTTCGAGGCGCTGCACAAGGAGGGCCAGGCCGGTCAGGCCAAGCTCACCCAGTACACGCGATACGTCACCATCGCTCTGGCGCTGCTGCAGTCCACGACTCTCGTCACCGTCGCGCGCACCGGCCAGTTGTTCGGCCAGACGGGCGTCGCCGCGTGCAACCAGCTGCTCACCAACGACGTGTGGTGGGCGCAGCTGCTGCTCATCATCACGCTGACGGCCGGCACCGGCCTCATCATGTGGTTCGCCGAGCTCGTCACCGAGAAGGGCATCGGCAACGGCATGTCGCTGCTGATCTTCACCTCGATCGCCGCGACCTTCCCCGGCGCCATGTGGGCCATCATGCAGACGAAGGGCTTCGAGGTCTTCCTGCTCGTGCTGCTCGTCGGCATCGTCGTGATGACGCTGGTCGTCTTCATCGAGCAGTCGCAGCGACGCATCCCGGTGCAGTACGCCAAGCGCATGGTCGGTCGTCGCACTTACGGCGGCACCAACACCTACATCCCGATCAAGGTGAACATGGCGGGCGTGATCCCGGTCATCTTCGCCTCGTCGCTGCTGTACATCCCGATGCTGGTCGCGCAGTTCAACATCCCGCAGGACGGCAAGACGCCGCCGGCGTGGGCGACCTGGATCATGACGTACTTCGTCAAGGGCGACCACCCGATCTACATGATCACGTACTTCCTGCTGATCATCGGTTTCACGTACTTCTACGTCGCGATCACGTTCAACCCGACCGAGGTCGCGGACAACATGAAGAAGTACGGTGGCTTCATCCCCGGCATCCGGGCGGGTCGCCCCACGGCCGAGTACCTCGACTACGTCCTCACCCGCATCACGCTGCCCGGATCCCTCTACCTCGGCATCATCGCGCTGATCCCGCTGATCGCGCTGGCCACGGTCGGTGCGAACCAGAACTTCCCGTTCGGCGGCGCGTCGATCCTGATCATCGTCGGCGTCGGCCTGGAGACGGTGAAGCAAATCGACGCACAGCTGCAGCAGCGCCACTACGAAGGGCTTCTCCGATGACGGCATCCGCAACCTCCACCGCACGCCTGCTGATCGTGGGCCCGCAGGGCTCCGGCAAGGGCACGCAGGGAGTGCGGATCGCTGAGGCCTACGGTGTTCCGGTGGTCTCCACCGGCGACATCTTCCGCGCCAACATCAAGGACGGCACCCCGCTCGGCAAGCAGGTCACCGCGATCCTCGACGCGGGGGACCTCGTCTCGGATGAGCTGACGGGTGCGCTCGTGCGGGACCGCCTGTCCCAGCCCGATGCCGAGGCCGGCTTCCTCCTCGACGGCTACCCCCGCAACGCCGCGCAGGTCGAAGACCTCGACACGTTCCTGGCCGAGTCGGACGCCGCACTCGACGCCGTGATCCTGCTCGACGTGCCGCGCGAGGAGAGCATCGCCCGGATCACCGTGCGCGCGGTGGAGCAGGGCCGCGGGGACGACACCCCCGAGGCCATCGCGAAGCGTCTGGACATCTACGAGGCGCAGACCGCCCCGATCCTCGACGTGTACGGCGCGCGTGGCATCGTGGACAGGATCGACGGCGTCGGCAGCCTGGACGAGATCACCGAGCGCGTCTTCGCGGCGCTGAACGCCCGCGGGCTCGTGCGCACGGCTGCGGTCTGACGTGGCGTTCCGCCGCTCCATCTACAAGAGCCGCGCCCAGCTCGAGGCGATGGTCGAGCCCGGTCTGATCACCGGTGCGGCGCTCACCGCGGTGCGCGCCGCTGTGCGCCCCGGCATCACGACGGGCGAGCTCGACGCGATCGCGGAGCGCGTGATCCTGGATCGCGGCGCCGAGTCGAACTTCAAGCTCGTGCGCGGCTACCGGCACACCACCTGCATCTCGGTCAATGACCAGGTCGTGCACGGGATCCCCGGATCCCGCGTGCTGCAGCCCGGCGACATCGTCTCGATCGACTGCGGCGCCCAGTTCCGCGGCTGGAACGGCGACAGCGCGATCACGGTCGTCGTGCCGGACCCGTCGCCGTCGGCGTCGTTCGGCGCACGGCAGACGCTTTCTGACGTGACCGAGGGATCCATGTGGGCCGGTATCGCCGCGATGGCGTCGGCGAGGCACCTGGGGGACATCTCCGCGGCCATCGAGGACCACATCCTCACCGCAGGCCCCTCGTCGGTCTCGGGTAAGCCGTACGGCATCCTGCGCGAGTATGTCGGACACGGCATCGGCCGCAAGATGCACGAGGCGCCGAGCCTGTTCAACTACCGCACGCCCGACCGCGGCGCCGAGGTGCGCCCGGGCCTCGTGCTCGCGATCGAGCCCATGGTCACCGCGGGTTCCGAGCAGACCTACGTCGAGGACGACGACTGGACCGTCACCACGACCGACGGATCCGACGGCTCGCACTGGGAGCACAGCGTCGCTCTGCATGACGACGGCATCTGGGTGCTGACCGCCGCCGACGGGGGAGCGGCAGGCCTCGCCGCCTTCGGGATCACCCCCGCGCCGATCGCGTAGCACCGAGCGTCGACCTGCCCCGCGCGCCCCGCGGAGTGCTCCCACGGACCTCAAAGGCTTCGCACGGCACAATGGGAAGACATAGCTGAGCGGATCCGCCGGGCGGGTCTGGACAAGGAGACACAGACATGGCCACTGCCAAGGGCAGGACCAACGGGTTCGCCATCGGAATCACCGCGGCGGTCGTCGCCGTGCTCATCGCACTTGTCGGCGTCGTCGTGTACCTGAACAACAAGGCCACGGACCCGGGTGCCGCGCCGAAGAGCGCGATCGTCAACTCCGACACCGGCGCCGTCACCACCGGCAAGGGCAAGGACAAGGTCGCGCTGTACGTCGACTTCCAGTGCCCCATCTGCAAGCAGTTCGAGACCCAGTACGGGTCGCAGCTGCAGGCGCTCGCGAAGGAGGACAAGATCACGCTCGAGTACCACCCGATCGCGATCCTGGACCGCTTCTCGCAGGGCACCAACTACTCCTCGCGTGCGGCTTCCGCAGCGTACGCCGTCGCGCAGGAGAACCCGGACAAGTTCCTGGACTACCTGAACATCCTGTTCGAGAACCAGCCGACCGAGAACACCCCCGGCCTCACCGATCAGCAGCTGATCGACTACGCGAAGCAGGTCGGCGCCGACAAGGCCGAGGCGGTCATCAAGGCGAACACGTTCTTCAAGTTCCCGACGGCGCAGGCCACCGCGCACAAGATACAGGGGACGCCGACGATCGAGATCAACGGCGAGCGTCTCGACACGAGCAAGCAGGCCGACGTCGCCAAGCTGCAGAAGATCGTCGACCAGAAGTAACAGCTCCGCATTTTGCGGATCCGCGGATCCGGACTACCATAGATCTTTGGTGCTTTGCGCCTTGGTCCGGCGTGTCCGGATCCGCACAGTTCCACCACCACCCACCCACCGCAGATCGACCGGTCTGCAGAAGCGTCAGCGAGGCTATGGCTAAGAAAGACGGTGTCATCGAGATCGAGGGCGTGATTTCCGAGGCTCTCCCCAACGCGATGTTCCGCGTTGAGCTGAGCAACGGACACAAGGTCCTCGCCACGATCTCCGGCAAGATGCGGCAGAACTACATCCGCATCATCCCCGAGGACCGCGTCGTCGTGGAGCTCTCTCCCTACGACCTCACGCGCGGCCGCATCGTCTACCGCTACCGCTAGACCGGTCGAGAAGTAACACCCCAGGCGCTCGCGCCTGCCCGGTGAAGACAGCGATAAGGAAACAACATGAAGGTCAACCCCAGCGTCAAGCCCATCTGCGACCACTGCAAGGTGATCCGTCGTCACGGCCGCGTCATGGTGATCTGCAAGAGCAACCCGCGCCACAAGCAGCGCCAGGGTTGAATCGCCGGGCTCCGTCCCGTCGCTCTCGCAATCCACAACTCAATATCTGAAACAGGCAGGATCAGACGCTTCGACAGGCTCAGCGACCGGGGAACCGGCCGGCGGCCGCGAGAAGCTGACACCTCGGGCGGAGGCCCGGGCACCGATCCTGCTCCACACCTCCACAACACTCCAGGAGTTACCGCATGGCACGTCTTGCCGGCGTCGACATCCCGCGCGACAAGCGCGTGGTGATCGCCCTCACGTACATCTACGGCATCGGCCGTACCCGCTCGGTCGAGATCCTCAAGGCCACCGAGATCGACGAGTCGATCCGCGTCAAGGACCTCTCCGACGACCAGCTCGTCGCCCTCCGCGACCACATCGAAGGCACCTACAAGGTGGAGGGTGACCTCCGCCGCGAGGTCGCCGCCGACATCCGCCGCAAGGTCGAGATCGGCTCCTACGAGGGTATCCGTCACCGTCGCGGCCTGCCGGTCCGCGGTCAGCGCACCAAGACCAACGCGCGTACCCGCAAGGGCCCCAAGCGCACCGTCGCCGGCAAGAAGAAGGCCCGCTAAGCGGCCAGGGAATAGGAGAACACTTTCATGGCTGCACCCAAGGCCGCCGCGCGCAAGCCGCGCCGCAAGGAAAAGAAGAACATCGCGCTGGGCCAGGCCCACATCAAGTCGACGTTCAACAACACCATCGTCTCGATCACCGACCCGTCCGGCGCCGTCATCGCCTGGGCTTCGTCCGGTGGCGTGGGCTTCAAGGGCTCCCGCAAGTCCACCCCGTACGCCGCCGGCATGGCTGCGGAGTCGGCCGCCCGTCAGGCTGCCGAGCACGGTGTGAAGAAGGTCGACGTCCTCGTCAAGGGTCCGGGCTCCGGCCGCGAGACCGCGATCCGCTCGCTGCAGGCCGCAGGCCTCGAGGTGGGTTCGATCCAGGATGTGACGCCTCAGGCGCACAACGGCTGCCGTCCGCCGAAGCGCCGTCGCGTCTGACGCGTTCTGAGGATCCTCGGATCTCGATCCTGTCGAGACCGGGGATCCTCACCCGCGTTTCCTCCACAACTCAAGACCTCACCCACACGTGTCATATAGCGGGCACGTGATCGAAAGGAACACACAGTGCTCATCGCACAGCGTCCCACTCTCACCGAGGAAAAGATCTCCGAGAACCGCAGCCGGTTCGTCATCGAGCCGCTTGAGCCCGGCTTCGGTTACACGATCGGCAACGCGCTGCGTCGCAGCCTGCTCTCCTCGATCCCCGGCGCGGCCGTCACGAGCGTCCGCATCGACGGCGTCCTCCACGAGTTCAGCACCATCCCCGGTGTGAAGGAGGATGTCACCGAGATCATCCTCAACATCAAGCAGCTGGTCGTCTCCTCGGAGCGCGACGAGCCCATCACCGCCTACCTGCGCAAGACGGGCGCCGGCGAGGTCACCGCGGCGGACATCTCCGCCCCGGCCGGTGTCGAGGTGCACAACCCCGAGCTGGTCATCGCGACCCTCAACGAGACCGCCAAGTTCGAGCTCGAGCTGACCATCGAGCGTGGCCGTGGCTACGTCTCCGCAGCTCAGAACCGCAGCGAGTACGCCGAGGCGGGCCAGATCCCGATCGACTCGATCTACTCGCCCGTGCTCAAGGTCAGCTACCGCGTCGACGCCACCCGCGCCGGCGAGCGCACCGACTTCGACAAGCTCGTGCTGGACGTCGAGACCAAGAACTCGATCATCCCGCGCGACTCCGTGGCCTCGGCCGGCCGCACGCTGACCGAGCTGTTCGGCCTCGCCCGCGAGCTGAACGTCGAGGCCGAGGGCATCGAGATCGGCCCCGCGCCGGTCGAGGCCGTGCTCTCGAACGAGCTGTCGATGCCGATCGAGGATCTCGATCTGTCGGTCCGCTCGTACAACTGCCTCAAGCGTGAAGGCATCAACACGGTGTCCGAGCTCGTCGCCCTCTCGGAGACGCAGCTCATGAACATCCGCAATTTCGGACAGAAGTCGGTGGACGAGGTGCGCGACAAGCTCGTCTCGCTCGGCCTGTCGCTGAAGGATTCGGTGCCCGGTTTCGACGGCGCCCACTTCTACGGCGGCTCCGAAGACGAGTCCTTCTGACCTACCCGTTCTGTCATCTGGCAGAGGCCAGCTGACTCGAACCTTTCCGATCCAGGAGTAAGAACAATGCCTAAGCCCACCAAGGGTCCCCGCCTCGGAGGCGGCCCGGCCCACGAGCGTCTGCTGCTCGCGAACCTCGCCGCACAGCTGTTCCTTCACAAGTCGATCAAGACCACCGAGACCAAGGCCAAGCGCCTGCGTCCGCTGGCCGAGCGTCTCGTCACCTTCGCCAAGCGCGGCGACCTGCACGCGCGCCGTCGCGTGCTGACGGTGCTGCGCAGCAACAAGGAGGCGACGCACATCCTGTTCGCCGAGATCGCGCCGCTCGTCGCCGAGCGTGAGGGCGGCTACACCCGCATCACCAAGGTCGGCAACCGCAAGGGTGACAACGCGCCCATGGCCGTCATCGAGCTCGTGCTCGAGCCCGTCACCCCCAAGGTGAAGAAGGCCGCTGCGAAGCCGGCTGCCGCCAAGAAGGCTGCTGAGCCCGTCGCCGAGGCTCCGGCCGAGGTCGTCGAGGCCGAGGTCGAGGAGACCGCCGCTCCGGCTGCGCTCGTCGACGGCGGCTTCGGTGAGGACTCCGCTGCTCCGCTCGAGGACGGCTCCGCCCCCGAAGGCTTCGACATCAAGGGCAACAAGGACTCGATGAAGTTCCACCGCCCCGATGGCCAGTGGTACGACGCCACCGTCGCCGAGGTGTACTTCCGCACCGCCGAGGCTGCTGAGGCCGCCGGTTTCGTGGAGGCCGGCAAGTAAGCCAGCTCGCGTTCTGAAGCCCGTCGCCCCCGTGTGGGGCGGCGGGCTTCGTCGTTGTCTGGGGTGGGGCGTGGCGCTGGGGCGTGCTGGTCGGTGGTCGCCCGTGCTGTTCGGTGGTTGCCCGTGGCGCTCGCTGGTCGCGTATTGCGGTCATGACGAGGGCGAAGCCGCAATCTGCGACCAGTGAAGGTCGAGGGGCGGATCCCCCTCTGCTGCTCGCTGGTCGCGTATTGCGGTCATGACGAGGGCGAAGCCGCAATCTGCGACCAGGGAGCGGAAGTGGAGCGCGTGTGGGAGGCGTGGGCGAGTGAACTCCCGAGGGGCGGATCCGGATCCGGTCAGGGCGCGGGGCAGATGTTCGCGCCGGCCGATGCGACGAGGGGAGATCCACCGGCGCAGGGTTCGGGCGTGAGCGTGCGGGTTTGCTGCATCGCGGGAGCGTCGAACAGGCCGACGTGCGCTCCGGTCAGCACCACCGACGACACCGGCCAGCCCCAGGGCTTCGCGGCGAGCCATTGCACGTCGTTGTCGCGCACCCATGCGGCGAGGGGGGCGACTTCGGCGCGCTGCTGAGCCAGGGTCTGGGTGGTCGGCGGCTGCGCGGTGCGCACCGTGTCGCCGGCAGCGCCTCCGGTCACCACCACGGCCAGAACGGCCGCCACGGCGACGGCGACGACCCGCGTGAGGGCTGGGGTCACCACGTTCCCGCGCCGCCGCCACAGCGCCCCCACGGCGCGGACAGCGATCGCGGCCAGGATCGGGGCGAACGCGAACACGCCGACTGCGGGGTGGCGCACCCACAGCGGCAGCTGCGCCGCCTGCGCCCACCAGGCGACGAAGGCGAGCAGGCCCACGGCGGATCCGAACCCGAGCGCGAGAAGCTGCGGATCCCGCCCCCACCAGCGGGGGCGCTGCGGATCCGACACGACTGCGACCGGGGCGGACGAAGCGCGGCCGAGTTCCGAGCCCTTCGACGGGCTCAAGTTCCGGATGCCGACGGCATCGCCCCGTGCGGGCGCCGCGGCCCACACCACCGCGACGGCCGCGAGCACCACGGCGACCGCGACGAGCCACCACGGCACGAACCAGGATCCGGCCAAGGTCCCGAGCTTCTGCGGCACCGTGGTCGGCTCGATGTGCTGTCCGCCGCTGAGCAGGAAGCCGCCCAGCGCGCGCACGTGCCGCACGTAGCCCGTGAAGCCCATCGAGGCGAGCGCGATCAGCTCCATGAGCACCGTGGGCGCGGCCACGAAGACCAGCGGCACCACGCTGCGGCGCAGGGCCGCGGCCAGGCGCGGCCAGAACGGCGCGGCGGGCGTGAGCAGGAACAGCGCCACGGCGAATGCGGGCAGCGCGAGCAGCGCGATGAGCTTCGCCTGCACGGCGAGCCCCAGTAGCAGCCCCGCGAGCCACGCGCGGCGCGGCAGCACGATCAGCGCCCACACGATGAGCGCGGCCGCGGCGATCTCGCCGAGCAGGTCCGCCGGGCCCTGGATCGGGGAGACGCTGTCCGCGGTGTTGAACGCGAGCGGCAGCGCCACGGCGATCAGCGCGCCGAAGCGGCCGGCGATGCGCCGTCCCAGCACGCCGAGCCCGACGAGCAGGAGCACCCAGTACGCGAGCGGCACGAGTCGTGCGCCGATCACCGGATCCACGCCGAACGCGAGCACTCCGGCGACCGGCAGCAGCACGACCGGACCGGTGGAGATCCGCGGATCGAACGGCGTCAGGGTCGAGCCCGACAGTGTGCCGTCGCTGGTGTAGCCGAGGCCGGCCAGCAGGTTCCGCGGCACGGTGAGGTTGAAGGCCTCGTCCTCCCAGAATCGCAGCGCTGTCAGGCTGTGCCACATCACGATCGCGTTCGCGACGAGGAGCAGCCCGAGCAGGATCCAGAATGCGATTCCGGAGAGGCGACGAGTCATGCGGATCCGGATCCCTCGTCGGCACCAGCCTCGTCGGGAGCTGCGGATCCCTCGTCGGACGCGGCGGTGCGAGGGGCACGCGGCGCCGGGAGCCCCTCGAGCTCGAGCGCCCGCAGCGGGGCGCCGGGGCGCAGTGACCACATCCACGCCTCGCGCAGGGCGCTGAGCGCGAAGAGCACGAGCTTCTTGGGCGGCAGCGACGGGCGTGCGACCTTGCCCCACATCGTGCCGGTGCTGGAGCTGCCACGGCGCGGGATGCTGCGCACGCGCAGGTAGCGCACTGCGAATCCGGCGCGCACCTCGCCGAGGGAGAAGTGCACGTGCGGCACGAGGGCGTCGGAGGGTACGGCGTTCACGAGGATCTGCAGCGCCTCGGGGCGGTACACGCGCAGGGGGGTGTTCACGTCGGGCACGCCGCGTCCGACGATCGCGCCGGTGAGCAGCCGCACACCGGCGGTGAGCAGGCGGCGGTACCAGGCGTCGGTGCGAGAGTGGCGCACGCCGTGCACGACATCTGCGCCGGTGCTGCTCAGCGCGCGCACGGCGGAGGCGATCTCGGATCCGAGGAACTGCCCGTCGCCGTCGACGTGCACGAGCGCGTCGGGGGACAGCGCGAGGCCGGCGCGGTACGCGGCGAGGGCGGTGGGGCCGTGGCCGCGGTTGGCCGGCTGGGTCTGCACGTCGACGTCGGGGATACCGGCGAGGGCGGTGGCGGTGCCATCGGTGGAGCGGTCGTCGGCGACGACGAAGCTCACGCGCTCGGCGAGCGGGGCGACGGCGGTGCGGATCTCGTCGATGAAGCCGCCGATGCCCTCGGCCTCGTTGTAGGCCGGCATCACGACGGCCAGGTGGGCGTACTGCACTCGAACCTCGAGCCTTCTCCTGGAGGGCCCGTGGTGGGCCGGGGCGGGACCCGTCGGCGCCACGGCAGCACCGGCGGAGTCTTCGCGAGGGAGGAGCGGGGATCCGCCCCGTTGATGCCAGGCGTCCTGGGCCGCACCGTCCCCCGGGTATTCTAGTAGGGCTATGGATCGCCGCTCCCGGTTGCGCCGTCTGGCGGGAGTCGGCACCCGCTTCCTGATCGTCGGCGGCATCAGCACGCTCATCGAGGTCGGAGCGTTCAACCTCTTCGTCTTCGTCTTCGGGTGGGACCTCGTCGTCGGCAAGATCGCCGCGAGCCTGGTCGCGCTGATCAACGCGTACATCGGCAATCGCGAGTGGGCGTTCCGCGGACGCGACCGGCGCGGACGCGTCGCCGAGATCGTGCTCTTCCTCGCGGTCAACCTCGTCTGCACCCTGCTCGGTGCGGGCATCGTGTGGCTCGGCGCCGAGGTGGTGCAGGGCGCCACCGGCCACGCTCCGAGCCTTCCGATCGTGAACCTGATCAACCTCGGCAGCATCGCCGTGATCGTGCTGGTGCGCTTCGTGCTGTACCACTACATCGTGTTCCGGCACACGCCCAAGGACGCGACGGCCGAGACTGCGGGATCCGATGACCGTTCCGGGGCTGTCTCGGGCGACTGAGCAGGCCGGCGTTCGCTGGTCGCAGATTGCCGTCAAGCGGCGCTGAAGACGACAATTCGCGACCAGTCAGCGAGGGGATCCGGTTCCGTCGTCGTAGGGGCGCGGATCCGAGGCTCAGGCCCGGGCGCGGAGGTCCTTGCGCAGGATCTTGCCCGAGGCGGACTTCGGGATCGCGTCGATGAACTCCACCAGGCGCACCTTCTCGTGCGGGGCGACGTGCGCGGCGACGTGCGCCTTCACCCCTTCCTCATCGAGCTCCGCGCCCGGCTGCAGCACCACGAAGGCCTTCGGCACCTCCTGACCGTCCTCGTCCGCGACGCCGATCACGGCGGCGTCGGCGATCGCGGGGTGCTCGAGCAGCACGGCCTCCAGCACGGCGGGCGCGACCTGGTAGCCCTTGTACTTGATGAGCTCCTTCAGGCGGTCCACGATCCGGAACACCCCGCCGGCGGTCACGGTGGCGACGTCGCCGGTGTGCAGCCAGCCGTCCGCGTCCAGCATGTCGGCGGTGGCGTCGGGGCGGTTGAGGTAGCCCTTCATGACCTGCGGTCCGCGGATGAGCAGCTCACCGGGCTCGCTCGAACCCTCGGCCGGCACGACCACGTCGGATCCGTCCTCGCCGAGCAGGCGCGCCTCGGTGTTCGGAATCAGCAGCCCGACCGAGGAGAGGTCGATGTCGTCGCGCTCCACCGGGATCGTGTGCGTGACCGGGCTGGTCTCGGTCATGCCGTAGCCCTGCCGCACGGTGCAGTCCAGCCGCTCCGCGACCGCGTGCGCGAGAGCGCCGTCCAGCGGGGCGGCACCCGAGAACACGACCTTGACCGCGCTCATGTCGTACTGCGCGACGAGCGGATGCTTTGCGAGCGCGACGGCGATCGGCGGCGCGATGAACAGCCAGCTGGTGCGCTGCTCCGCGATGATGCGCAGGAACTCGACCAGGTCGAACTTCGGCATCGTGACGAGCGTGGCGCGCAGGCGCACGGCGAGGTTGAGCAGCACCGTCATGCCGTAGATGTGGAAGAAGGGCAGCACGGCGAGGATCCGGTCCTCGTCGTTCAGCTCGATCGAGACCGTGCTCTGCGCCACGTTGGCGACGAGGTTGCGGTGCGTGAGCATCACGCCCTTGGGGCGCCCGGTGGTTCCCGAGGAGTACGGCAGCACGGCGACGTGCGTGGCCGGGTCGAACGTGATCGCGGGGGCGTGATGGCCCTCGGAGAGCAGGTCGCGCAGCGAAGGGTGGCCCTCGGCGCCGTCGAGGACGATGAGCTGGTCGGCGGGCAGACCGAGCTGGGCGGCGGCGGCCTCGGCCTGCGGCAGCAGCGGGCTGACCGTGATGAGCCAGAACGCGGACGCGTCGCGCAGCTGGTTCGCGATCTCGTCGGCCGTGTAGAGCGCGTTGATCGTGGTGGCCGTCGCGCCGGAGCGGAGGATGCCGTGGAACACGGTCGCGAACGCCGGCACATTCGGGCAGAGCAGGCCCACCGCGTCGCCCACGCCGATGCCGCGTGCGGCGAGGGCTCCGGCGAAGAGGTCGATCTGCCCGATGAGCTGCCGGTAGGTGGTCTCCGCCCCGGACATGCCGTCGACCAGCGCGACACGGTCGAGGTCGTGCTCGGAGATGTCGCCGAAGAGATACTCGTGGATCGGGACCGCGGGGATCTCGACATCGGGGAGGATGCTGCTGACCATGGGATCTCCTTCGATCTCGGTCGCGTGCGGTCGGGCGCCGCCATCGCTTGCGATTCAGTGTCGCACAATATGGGACTGAGTGTCAGGGTCCTTTTGGGGTGACGATGAAGCCGGGCGGATCCGTCCCGCCCGCTCCCATGGGTGCGATCCTGCGGGCCCGCTTCTTTGGTTCGCTGGTCGCGAAGTGCGGTCAAGCGGGCGTGAGAACGACACTATGCGACCAGTGCGCAGAACGGCACTGGGTACCCTTGATCCGTGCGCATCCGTCTCGACATCGCCTATGACGGCACCCACTTCCGGGGCTGGGCGAAGCAGCCGGGTCTGCGGACCGTGCAGGGCACGATCGAGGACGCGCTCGCCCGCATCGTCGGGCCCGCGGCGGCCATCGAGCGCGGGAACGGATCCGACTCCGCGACCAGCGGCGGATCGGCGACGCCGGGGGAGAAGACGGGCCTCGGCCCGCGGCTCGTCGTCGCCGGACGCACCGACGCCGGCGTGCACGCCACGGGGCAGGTCGCGCATGTCGACCTCGACGAGCAGCAGTGGGCCCGCGTGGCCACGCGCAACGGGCGGGGAGCGTCGGATCCGGCCGGGTCGCTCGCGGCGCGGATCCGCGGGGTGCTCGGGCACTACCCCGACGTCACGGTGTCGCGCACCGCGCTTGCGCCGGAGGGCTTCGACGCGCGCTTCTCGGCGGTGTGGCGCCGCTACCGCTATCGCCTCGCCGACGCCCGGGCCGGCTACGACCCGCTGTTGCGCCACGACACCACGACGATCAAGGCCACCCTCGACGAGGGCGCCATGGACGCCGCCGCGCAGACCCTGATCGGCCTGCACGACTTCGCCGCGTACTGCAAGCCGCGCGAGGAGGGCACCACGATCCGCACGCTGCTGGACTACCGCTGGACGCGCGATGCGACCGGCGTGCTCGTGGCCGAGGTGAAGGCCGACGCCTTCTGCCACAGCATGGTGCGCGCGCTGGTCGGAGCGTGCGCGGCCGTGGGGGAGGGGCGCCTCGAGGTCGCCGACCTCGCTCGGCTGCGCGACGAACTCACCCGCACCAGCGCGTTCAAGGTGCTCGCCGCGCGCGGCCTCACGCTGACCGAGGTCGGGTACCCCGCCGACGAACTGCTCGCCGCCCGTGCCGAGCAGACCCGCAACCGCCGCGACCAGGACGACTGAACCGGATCCGGATCCGTAACACCCCGTGAATACTGCGCGCCCGCCCAGGGAGTCGGGAACACGCGCGGGTAGCGTGGAGGTGTGCGGATCATCTCCTACAACCTGCGCAAGCATCGCGCGGCGCATGAGCTCGACGACCTCGTCGACGCCCATGACCCCGACGTGCTGTGCCTGCAGGAGGGTGACACCGCATCGCTGCCGGAGCAGGCCGGGGGGCTGGTGCTCGCGCACACCACGCAGCGCAACCGGCTGGGCCTGGCGATCTACTACCGCTCCAGCGCGTTCCGTCTTGTCGACATGGCGGCGGTCTCGGTGAAGAAGTCGCTGCATGATCACGTGCTCCGTCCCGCGCACGAGCGGCTGCTGGGCGTGCGGCTGCGTGACATCGACGCCGGCCGGGACTTCCTGGTCGCATCGCTGCACGCCGCCCCGCTCACCGCGCGAAACGCGCTGCGACGGGACCAGATCCGCGCCGCGCTGTCGGAGCTCTCCGAACTCGGCTGGGGCCTGCCGCAGCTCATCGTCGGCGACTTCAACTACCCCGTGTTCAAGGAGCGGCTCAGCGAGCACATGCGCGACGTCGGGTACGAGCTGGTCATGAGCGACCAGCACACGTACACGCGCTACCGGGTGTTCCGCGGGTTCTACGACTTCGCCGCGGCGTCGGGGTTCGTCGTGGAGTCGGTGCGCACGCTGCCGCAGGGGGAGTCGGACCACCTGCCGATCCTGGTGACGGCGACCCCGAAGTAGGGGCCTCGCCGGGCGCGCGGGCCCGTTCAGTGGTCGCGTATTGCGGCATTGACGCGATCTAGACCGCAATCTGCGACCAGTGAACGCAAGGTGAGGGGATCCACGGGCGGCTGGGCCAGACCCAACCGTTCACCGGCTCGTCGCCGACGCGTCGTCCGGATGCAGGGTGCCGGAGAGGCGGATCCGGTGATGTGGCCTCATGCGGATGTCTGTGATCGGCTGCGGGTATCTCGGCGCCGTGCACGCGGCGGCCATGGCGTCGATCGGCCATGAGGTGATCGGCATCGACACGGATCCGACCAAGATCGCCGCGCTCGCCGCAGGACGCGCCCCCTTCTTCGAACCGGGGCTGGACGAGCTGCTGGCGAGCAGCGTGGCGAGCGGGCGGCTGAGGTTCTCGGCCGACATCGCCGATGCGCGTGGCGCGCAGGTGCACTTCCTCGCGGTGGGCACCCCGCAGCAGCCGGACTCCTCGGCCGCCGACCTGCGCTACGTGCATGCGGCGCTCGATGCGCTGCTTCCGCACCTCCAGCCCGGAGACGTGGTGGCGGGCAAGTCCACGGTGCCCGTCGGCACCGCCGCGGTGGTCGCCGGGCGCGCGGCCGAGACCGGCGCGACCCTGGTCTGGAACCCGGAGTTCCTGCGCGAGGGCTGGGCGGTGCATGACACGCTGCGCCCGGACCGGCTCGTGGTCGGCGCCGCGGCGGACGCCGACGGGGCGCGCGCCACCGACATGCTCCGCGAGGCATATGCGGATGCGATCGCGAGTGGCAGCCCGTTCCTGGCCACCGACCTGGCCACCGCCGAGCTCGTGAAGGGCGCGGCCAACGCCTTCCTGGCCACGAAGATCTCGTTCATCAACGCGATGGCGGAGATCGCCGAGGCGTCCGGCGCCGACGTCACGCTGCTCGCTGACGCGATCGGCCACGATGAGCGGATCGGCCGGCGCTTCCTCGGCGCGGGGATCGGATTCGGCGGCGGCTGCCTGCCGAAGGACATCCGGGCGTTCGCGGCGCGCGCGGAGGAACTGGGACGCGGGGCGTCGGTGGGTTTCCTCCGCGAGGTCGACGCGATCAATCTGCGTCGCCGAGAGCACGCCGTGCGCCTCGTGGTCGACGCGTTCGGCGGCAGCGTGGTGGGGCGGCGCATCACGATGCTGGGCGCCGCGTTCAAACCGCACAGCGATGACGTGCGCGACTCGCCGGCGCTCGACGTCGCCACGCGGTTGCGCGGGCTGGGGGCGAAGGTGACGGTGACGGATCCGGAGGCGATCCCGAACGCGAAGCGCCTGCATCCGCAGCTGAAGTACAAGCGCGACCGCGACGAGGCGATCCGCAAGGCGGAGGCTCTCGTGCTCGTCACGGAGTGGGACCTGTACCGCCGCGAGCTGACCCCCGCGCACGCCGCGTCGCTGACCCCGGGACGCATCGTCGTCGACGGACGCAACTGCCTGGATCCGGCCGCGTGGCGCGCCGAGGGGTGGACGTACCTGGGCATGGGGCGCCCGTAGCCCGCGCGCAACGAAGATGGCAGGGCCGCCGGATCCGCCGCACCTGTCGCACGCGCCGCAACCGCGGCCTCGTGAGGCCAGTACCGCTTTGTCGATAGAGTCGAGTACCGCGTCGACGTGGGAAAGGCGGGGACAGATGCCCGACGATGACCTGCCCCCGAACGGGGTCGGCACCGCAGGAGCTGCGAACGGCGAACGCCTGCAGCCCGGCGACGGAGGTGCCTTCGATCTCTCGGCGCTCTTCTCGCATGAGCACGACGACGAGCGGGCCGCCGGCGAAGGCCATCACGACGACGTGGGGATCCTGTTCGCGGATCCGACGCCGTCACAGCCGCGTCCGATGGCCCCGCAGAGTGAGGTCGACGACCTGCACCTGACGCCCGCGACCGCTCTCATCGACACCGCCGAGGGACACCTCTTCGACGAGGCTGAGATCGAGGCGCATCCTTACACGCACGCGTTCCCCGCGCCTCTGCCCGCGCGTCCCGAGCCGCAGCACGCCCAGACCTACGGGTTCGCCCGTCCCCAGGCGATCGCGATGGCGGTGGGACTCGTGATCACGGCCGCCGGCGCCGGCTGGGCCCTCGCGACTCCGGCCGCGTCCTCGCCCGTGACCGTGCAGGCGTCTCCGAGCGCGACGGTCGACCCCGAGCGCGTGGCGAAGGTCAACGATTCGGTCGACGCGCTGGCTGGAGCGGTGGCGGCCGCACAGACCCGCGCCGATTCGTTCACGGGGCCGCTGGCGGCCATGGCCGGATCCAGTGACGAGTCGGCACGGCTCGCCGCCGAAGCCGCACGTCAGGCCTATGTCGCCGCGATCGCCGCGGTGAAGGCGCCGAAGCCGGCCGGCAAGAGCGCGACCAACACGTCGCTGGACCAGCTCGAGCGCGACGTCGCGGCAGCGAACGCGTCCCTCACCGCCGCGAATGCAGGGTTCCGCGGAGCGATCACCACGTTCCGGCAGTCGATCCCGGCGTTCGCCGCGACGGCCGTGGCCGACAACCCCGACGCCGCGGAGCCATTCCGCATCGCGGTGACCGAGACGGCGGCAGCCGCGGCGGCTTCGGATCCGTTCGGCCCGACGCCGTTCGCCGCCATGGAGGCCTGGCGCAACGCGCTCGCCGCCCTCATCGCCGACCAGGCGCGCGCCGTCGCGGAGGCGGAGTCGAACGGATCGGGCGGATCTGGCGGATCGGGCGGATCCGGCGGCACCGGAGGTACGGGCACGGACGGCGGGACCACGACGCAGCCGACCACGCCGCCGACGGAGCCGTCGCAGCCTCCGGTCAGCACACCGCCCGCTGATCCACCGATCGTCCTGCCGACGCCGTGAGCCTCAGCCGCTCGGCGCGCTGAGGGACGGGTCGCGAGGCAGGCCTATTTCTTCGCGGGCACGCACCCCGGGGTGTCGATCGTGACGGGCGTGGCCTTCACCATCGGGGTGTGGCGCACCTCGAGCGGGCCGTACGCGCCGGCCGGAGCGCTGAACGTCGCCACGACGGTCGCGGTCTGCCCGGGTGCCATGAGCACGTTGACCTTCGCCACGGTGCGGCCCAGATGCGGCTGCCCGGATACGCCCACGGGCTGGCCATCGACGGTGACGCCCGTGAGAGTGGATCCGACCGGTCCGTACAGGTACACGTCCGTGGAGGCGTGCCCCTTGGGGAAGAAGAGGCCGGGGTCGACGTACGCCGGCAGACCGGGGACCGCGGCCGGATCGAGCGTGTTCTGCAGCGTGACCGTGCTGGAGAACGTCGGTGCATCGGGCTTCTGGCATTGCGTGCTCGACACGGCGACGCCCATCTGCATGTAGTAGTCGAGTTTGCTCGCCGTGAGGTCGTCGACGTAGACGCCGAGGTCGGTGGTCTTGGTGTTGTCGCTGGGCATGTTGCCGCCCACCGGGGTGCCCGCCAGCATCTTCGCCTGCGCCTCGTCGCCGGGGGAGTACATCAGGCGCCCCTCGTTCGAGGCCTGCACCAGTGCGGTCAGCAGCGTCTTGGGGTCGGCGTGCGTGGTGAGGAGCGCGTCGAACACGCTCCTGGCGGCGGCCGCGAAGAAGGCGTCCTGCGTGGCGGGGTCCGGATACTTCGCGTACACCTCGTTCAGCAATAGCGGCACGGCGTTGTCAGCCGTGATGGTCTCGCCGAACGGAGTGGGCATCGTCACCGGACCGATGGCGCGCAGCAGGTAGCCGAGGGCGACCGGATCCATCGACGCGACGGCATCGACGGGGGTGCCGTATGTCTCCGCCCACCAGGCGCGCACGATCTGCGCGGTCTCGCTGAAGTCGGGGGAGAGCGTAGCGTCCTGAATGTAGCGGCCGATCTTGTTGCCGTAAAGGGCCTCGGTCTCGGAGCTCAGCGCGATGACCGGATCCGGACGGCCGTTCCTGAAGTCGGTGGAGTTCGCCTGCTGCGTCACGGAGATCTTGCCGTTCTCCGCCGTCAGCATCGTGATCGCGGCGGGGTTGCCGCCGGTGCCGCGCGACTCGGCGTTGTTCTGGAAGATCAGCAGGTAATGCTGCGGGCCGTCGGCACCCAGGGCCTTCGGCAGGATCGTGAGCGCGTTGTGGATCGGGGTCACGGCGGGCTCGATCTTCGCCATTGCGGCGTCGAGCTGGGCAACGCCCGAGGCGACCTGGGGCACGAGTGCGGAGCGGTCGAGCGTGTCGAGGGCCGTCCTGATGCGGGTGACGCTCTTGTTCGCCGTCTCGATCGTGGCGGCGAGCTTGGAGAGGTTGGCGACGTCGATGCCGCCGTCCTTCGGCATCAGCGCGTTCAGGTCGATCGCGGTGAGCGGTGTGATCGCGTTGGTGACGAGGTCGTTGACGGATCCGGCGACCACGCGCGCCGCAACGAGGTTCGGCCCGGCCACCGGCACCCACTCCGCGCTCTTCCACAGCCGACCGGTGGTCTCCTTCTCGGCGGCGGCGGTCAGCTGGGAGATCTGCGCGATCGTGGCCTTGGCGCCGGCCGTGTTGCCGTCGAGCATCTGCTGCTGCACGGTGTCGACGAGCGGGATGGCCTTCTCGAGGTCGGCCTTCGCCGCCATCGCGTGCCCGTACAGCTCCTTTGCGGCGACGACGCCGGCGATGGCGAGCCCGATGAGCACCAGCAGGATCGCGATCGGCAGCCAAAACCGGGCGCTCTTCAGCAGAGGGCGACGGTATCGCTTCTTGGACTTCTCGTGCTCGAGGTCCGCGTCGACGAGAAGGCGTGCGAGCGAACCGTCCGATTCGGGTGAAGAGTTCTCGGGAGCCGGGCGCGCCCCACGTTCTTCGTGTCGGGATGGCACGGTGCGAGTCTAGGGACCCGGCGGGCTGCAAGCCATGGTCGCGCGGCGTCGATTTGGCCACGGTCGCACGCGCAGGCGACGACTCCGCGTTGCACCGGCTGGGCCTGCCGGCAGCCGCGTGAATCGTACGAAATGCGAACGAAAAAAGTACACGAGGCGTCACTTTCCGGACAATGTCACTCGGCGTTCTCACAGGTATGGGATCCTGGAGACACAGGGGGAGTGGTTCGGGGCCCTGCTCCGCGCCTCGGGATGGCTGACGACAAGCGTCCGCGCGTGGACGCGTCGCAGAGACGATGAGGGGGGATCTGCGGTGCAAAGCGGTATCCGAGAGGCACCTGTCGCAACGGCGACCCGCGAGATGGTGACCCGGCAGCGGCGCCGACGCTGGGTGGCCGCGCTGGACGCCTGCGCGTGGGTGCTCGGAACGTTGCTCGCCGTCGGCCTGCGCCTCGACTTCGGCATGCCCTTGTCGGGGTGGATCGCCACGCTTGCGCTGGGCGCCGTCGCCGCTGCGCTCCAGCTGATCGTCGGTTATGCGCTCGCGTTGTACCGAGGCCGCTATCCCTATGGTTCTTTCAGCGAGGTGTGGACGATCGCTCTCATCGTGGGCGGGATCACCCTGATTCTCTCCTCGGTCGTCATCCCGTCCGGGAACATGGTCGGCCTTCCTCGCGCAACGGTCCTGCTGGCCGGGCCGTTCGTGCTGCTCCTCATGTTCGGGGTGCGCTACCTCGCCCGCCTGACCGTCGAGCGTTCCAGGAAGCCCTCGAGCAGTGCTGAGCGAACCCTTGTGCTCGGTGCGGGGTATCTCGGAGACCGCCTGTTGCACACGATCACCACCGACCCTGGTTCGCCGATCCTCCCCGTCGGGCTGCTCGACGATGACCCTGCCAAGAAGAACCTGCGGCTGCGCGGGGTGCCGGTGCTCGGTCGCCGCAGCCAGCTCGCCGAGATCGCGGAACGGACCGGCGCCACGAGGTTGGTGATCGCGCTCGGCAACGCCGACAGCGTGCTGATGCGCGAGCTCAGTGACGCAGCGGACGCGGCCGGCATGAGCGTGTCGGTCACGCCCACCATCACCGACTACATGCTCGACGGGCATGCCACGGTCGACGTGCGCGACATCGAGATCGAAGACCTCATCGGTCGCCACCCGGTCGACACCAACGTCGAACTCATCGCCGGCTACATCACCGGCAAGCGTGTGCTCGTGACGGGCGCGGGCGGATCGATCGGATCCGAACTTTGCCGTCAGCTCGCGAAGTTCGGTCCCCGTGAGCTGATCATGCTCGACCGGGACGAGACGGGCCTGCAGACGGCTCAGCTCGGCACGGCCGGCAACGGCCTGCTCGACAGCAAGGACGTCGTGCTGGCCGACATCCGCGACGAGGCGGTGCTGAACGCGATCTTCGACGAGCGTCGGCCCGAGGTGGTCTTCCACGCGGCGGCCCTGAAGCACCTGCCGATGCTCGAGCAGTATCCGGACGAGGCCTGGAAGACGAATGTCATCGGTTCTCTGAACGTGCTGCAGGCGGCACGCCGGGTCGGCGTGAGCCACTTCGTCAACATCTCCACCGACAAGGCCGCGAACCCGACCAGCGTGCTCGGGCACTCCAAGCGGGTCGCCGAGAAGCTCACCGCCTGGGCGGGCGAGCAGACCGGCATGCAGTATCTATCGGTGCGCTTCGGCAACGTGATCGGCAGCCGCGGATCCATGCTTCCGACGTTCCAGCGTCTGATCGCCGACGACAAGCCGATCACGGTCACGCATCCAGACGCGACCCGGTACTTCATGACGATCCCCGAGGCATGTCAGCTCGTGATCCAGGCGGGCGGCATCGGCCGTGCCGGCGAAGTGCTCATCCTCGACATGGGCGAGCCCGTCTCGATCCTCGAGGTCGCCAAGCGCATGATCTCGATGTCGGGCAAGGACATCGACATCGTCTTCACGGGCCTCCGGCACGGAGAGAAGCTGCATGAGGAACTGGTCGGAGCTCGAGAGAACCTCGAACGGCCCTTCCACCCGCAGATCTCGCACGCGCACGCCGACACGATCAGCCCTGAGCGGCTCGACAAGGCAGGCTGGGAAGCGCGGATGAAGGCGGTGCCCCGCATCAACGACACGGCGATCGTCGACCGCATCGTCGTGGAACACGCTGTCAACGACTCGACGCGCATCGCGCAGGAGGCCTCCTCGAATGGCTGAACGGATCTACATGTCCTCCCCGGATGTCACGGAACTGGAGGAGCAGTCGATCATCTCCGCGATCCGTTCGGGCTGGATCGCTCCTCTCGGCCCTGATGTCGATGCGTTCGAGTCGGAGCTCGCGGCGCGACTCGATGTCGCGCACGGTGTCGCCCTGAGCTCGGGAACCGCTGCGCTGCACCTGGGGCTGCTGACCCTGGGAATCAAGCCCGGAGACATCGTCGTGACGTCGACCATGACGTTCGCCGCGACGACCAACGCGATCGTCTACACGGGTGCCGAGCCCTACTTCGTCGATGCTGATCCGCAGACGGGGAACATGGATCCCGCGCTGTTGCGAGAAGCCCTGACAACCCTGCGCGACGCGGGTGAGCACGTCGGGGCGGTCGTCCCCGTCGATCTGCTCGGCAAGGCGGTGGACTACACGGCGATCCTGGCGATCGCGGATGAGTTCGGCGTTCCCGTTCTCGCCGACGCGGCGGAGTCACTGGGTGCATCCCACGCGGGACAGGCCGCGGGCAGTTTCGGGCGAGCGTCGATCGTCTCCTTCAACGGGAACAAGATCATGACGACCTCGGGCGGCGGGATGCTGCTCACTGACGACGCTGACTTCGCGCACCACGTGCGATATCTCGCGACGCAGGCGCGACAGCCCGTCGTGCACTACGAGCACGTCGATGTCGGCTACAACTACCGCATGAGCAACCTGCTCGCGGCGCTGGGCCGTGCACAGCTCTCACGGCTCGATGCCATGATCGCGCGTCGTCGTGAGATGCGGGAGCTCTACAAAGAGCTCTTCGCGACCGTCGATGGGGTCGAGGTCTTCGGCGCGGATGGTGACGAGTGCGACAACGTGTGGCTCACGTCGATCCTGGTCGACGAGAAGCGCACCGGCTGGGCTCCGTCTGACCTCTCTGCGGCGCTCGCAGCGGATGACATCGAGAGCCGGCCGCTCTGGAAGCCGATGCACAAGCAGCCGGTGTTCGCCCACCTTCGCGGCAGCATCAACGGCACCTCGGAGAAGCTGTTCGAATCGGGCCTCACCCTGCCCAGCGGGTCCGCGTTGACCGAGCCGCAGCGGGCTCGTGTGGTCGAAGGCATCAACGCCTTCGTCGGAGGGCGCTGAGGCGTGGCACGCGGCAGCCGAACCTACGACGTCCTCAAGCGCTTCCTCGACATCGTGGCGTCCGTCGTGGCGCTCGTCCTACTGTCTCCCGTGCTGGCGATCGTCGCCATGATGGTGGCTATCCGCCTGGGCAGGCCGGTGCTGTTCGTGCAGCCGAGACCGGGCAAGGACGGCCGCATCTTCCGGCTGCGCAAGTTCCGGTCGATGCGCGACATCGACGAATCCAAGGGGCTCGTCAGTGACGCGGATCGGCTGACGGCCTTCGGTCGCAAGCTGCGCTCTACCAGCCTCGACGAGCTGCCTTCGCTGTGGAACGTGCTCCGCGGCGATATGAGCGTTGTCGGACCACGCCCCCTGCTGGTCGAGTACCTTCCGAAATACACCCCCGAGCAGGCGCGACGGCACGAAGTCCGTCCCGGAATCACCGGTCTGGCCCAGGCCAGCGGCCGCAACGCTCTCAGCTGGGAGGACAAGTTCGCCCTCGATGTCGAGTACGTCGATCACCGTAGTCTGGAGTTGGATGCCCGCATCATCCTCGCGACCTTCCGCTCCGTGATCGCGCGAGACGGCATCTCGGCGGAAGGGCAGGCGACGATGTCGAAGTTCGGGGAAGCGGATGGCTGACGGCATCATCGTCATCGGAGCCGGCGGATTCGGTCGAGAGACGCTTGACGTCATCGAGGCGATCAACGCCGTCACCCGGGACTCCGTCTGGGATGTCATCGGAGTGGTGGACGACGCGCCCGCCGAGATCCAGATCGAGCGGCTGCGTGACCGCGAGATCCGTCTCCTCGGAGAGATCGAGGCGAATCGCGAGCTTTTCGACGGCACGCACTACGTCGTGGGCATCGGTTCACCCAGCGTCCGGGCTCGTATCGCGGAGAAGGTGGAAGCGTGGGGGGCAAAGCCTGCAACACTGGTGCACCCGGGCGCGGTGGTCGGGACGCGCGTCGTGATTGCGGCGGGCTCGGTGGTGTGCGGAGGTGTGCAGATCTCGACGAATGTGCGCTTGGGTAGTCATGCGCACGTCAATCCAGGGGCGGTCATCGGACATGACACCGCGCTCGACGAGTTCGTCTCGGTCAACCCGGGCGCGGTCGTCTCGGGAGAGGTTCTGGTGGGAGCTCGCGTATTGATCGGAGCCGGCGCAGTCGTGCTCCAAGGGCTCGCTATCGGCGACGATTCAGTCATTGGCGCTGCCGCGTGCGTGACGAAGGGCGTGCCTGCCGGTGTCGTGGTCGTGGGAGTCCCTGCTCGACCCGTAGAGCGCGAGGGCGTCTCGTGAGAGTGCTCGTTCTGTCGCAGTACTTCACTCCGGAGCCGGTGCCGATCCCCGCGGAAGTCGCTGAGTCACTCAGCAGCAGGGGCCATTCGGTGCGCGTGCTGACCGGATTCCCAAACTATCCGGCCGGAGCCCTCTACGAGGGCTACCACCAGAAGCGTGGTCACCGGGAACAGCACGGAACGTTCGAGGTACTCCGGGTCCCGATGATCATCGACCATTCGCAGAATGTCCTGAAGCGAATGACCAACTATGCGTCGTTCGCGTTGTCGGCGCTCAGCGTCCGTCGGTTCTCCAAGGACGCCGACGTCGTCTATGTCTATGCCACCCCGATGACGGCCGCTATCCCCGCATGGGTCTGGCGGCTCACCTTCCGAGTGCCCTTTGTGCTCCATGTTCAGGACTTGTGGCCCGACTCCGTTCTGGGCTCCTCGATGGTGGGAGAAGGAAGAGGGGCTCGGCTGATCAGTCGAGTGCTCTCGCCTTGGCTGCGCAGCATGTATCGCAAAGCCGCCGCGGTCATCGGGATTGCTCCGACGATGGTGTCGACGTTGATTGAACGAGGGTCGCCTGCTGCGACGACGACCCTCATCTACAACTGGGCCGGTGACGCCGGCGACGTCGTCGCCCGCCCTGTTCGGGATGGTGCCCCAGTTCGAGTGGTCTATGCGGGCAACGTCGGCGCGATGCAGGACCTCGGGACTGCGATCAGGGCCGCGCATGCGGCGAAGGACGCCGGGGTTCACCTTGAGATCGTCGGGGACGGCGTCGCGCGCAAGGACCTGCATACTTTGGCGAGGGAACTGGGCGCGGACAACGTCTCGTTCCACGAACCCGTACCGCGTGATCGGATGTCGGAGATCTACGACCGCACCGATGTGGCGTTGGTTTCCCTCAAGGACCTGCCCGTGTTCCGTGGCACGATCCCTTCCAAGTTCCAGGGAGTGCTCGCGGCGGGTCTGCCTGTTCTCACCACGGTGCAGGGTGATGTCCGGGACTTCGTTGAAAGGCACGGTCTCGGCTTTACGGCCGACGCGGAAGACGTCGCCGCGCTCGAGTCGTCAATGCGTGCCGTCGCGGCGAGCTCCGCAGAGGAACGCGGCCAGATGGCAGCGAGTGCAGTGCGCGCGTACCGCGAGAGCTTCACTCGGGAATCGGGCATGGACAGAATCGAAAATGTGCTCCTTGAGTCAGCACGAAGAAAGGGCGGGCGGAAATGACCGGGTCGTACGACGGAGCGAAGATTCTCGTGACGGGTGGAACGGGGTCATTCGGGCACACAGTCGCCCGGAAGCTGCTCGAGAGCGATGTTGCTGAGATCCGGATCTTCAGCCGCGATGAAGCCAAGCAGGATCTGATGCGGCACGAGGTCCGCGACAGCCGGCTTCGCTTCTACGTCGGGGACGTGCGCGACTTCGACAGTGTCGAGCGGGCGACCCGGGACGTTGACTTCATCTTCCATGCCGCTGCGCTCAAGCAAGTGCCGTCCTGTGAGTTCTTCCCGATGGAAGCTGTGCGCACAAACGTGCACGGCAGCGAAAACGTCGTGCGCGCCGCAGATCGCAATGGCGTCAAGTCCGTTGTCTGCCTCAGCACCGACAAAGCCGTCTACCCGGTGAATGCGATGGGGATGTCCAAGGCGATGATGGAGAAGGTCGCTCAGTCGTACGGGCTGAACAATCCGCACGCCGCTACCACGGTCTCGTGCGTTCGGTACGGCAACGTCATGTACTCGCGCGGCTCGGTGATTCCGCTCTTCATCAATCAGCTGAAGTCCGGCAAGAACATCACCGTGACCAATCCGGAAATGACGCGATTCATGATGTCTCTGGCGCACTCGGTGGACTTGGTCGAGTTCGCGTTCCACAACGCACACCAGGGCGATCTGTTCGTGCGTAAGGCCCGAGCGACCTCCATCGCGACGCTCGCGCAGGCCGTGCTGAATCTCTTCCGCTCGTCCGCCCGCATCGAAGTCATCGGCACCCGGCACGCCGAGAAGCTCTCAGAGGCGCTCGCTACCAGGGAGGAGCTCTCCCGTGCGCACGACATGGGGGACTACTTCCGTGTCGCCGCCGACAATCGTGATCTCAACTACAACCTCTACTTCGAAGAGGGAAACGTTGAGCAGCACAGCTTCGAGGATTACGACTCGCATACGGTTGAGCAGATGGAGGTCGAAGCAGTCGAACAGTTGCTGTTGACCCTGCCTGAGGTGCGCCGTGAGCTGGCGCTTGCGGGCATCGATGCGGAGACGGAGCACAACGCGTGAGCAAGATCGCTCTCACAGGCGCCAATGGCTTCCTAGGGTGGCACACGCGAGCCGCTGCGCACGCGGTCGGCGATGAGTTCGAGTCGATCCAGGTCGGCAATGACTTCGACGTGGCTGAGGCGGCGGCAGCTATCGATAGCAGCGAACGCGCGCTCCACATCGCGGGCATCAATCGTGGGTCCGATGAGGAGGTCTCGTCAGGGAACATTCAGTTCGCTGAGCAGTTCGCCGCAGCATTGCGTGCCGCAACGCAGCCGCCGTCGGTCGTCGCCTTCGCGAACTCGACTCAGGCGGACAATGGCTCCGTCTATGGCGACGCGAAGAGCCGTGCGGCCGGCATCATCGCCGCGGCAGCTGATGACATCGGCGCCGAGTTCCAGGACCTGTGGTTGCCGAATCTCTTCGGCGAGCATGGGCAGCCCTTCTACAACGCCGTGACTTCCACGTTCTGTCACCTCCTCGCTCACGGCGAGGAGCCGATCGTGCAGCAGGACCGTGAGCTGACGCTGCTGCACGCGCAGGACGCGGCTGACCTTCTCCTTGGCGCCATCTCGCGGGAGGAGAGCAGAACGAAAGAGCGACGAGAGTTCGTCTCTGGACTGCTGCACCGCCTGAAGGAGATCTCCGTGCTCTACGCCGCTGGGGAGATCTCCGACGTCAGCACCGATTTCGGACGAGATCTCTTCAACACCTACCGGTCGTTCACGTTCCCTCAGCATGCGCCGGTTCGGTTGCAGCGCCATGCAGATGCACGAGGCTCCTTCTTCGAGATCATTCGCTCTCATGGTGGCGACGGGCAATCCTCGTTCTCGACAACCGTCCCGGGTATCACCCGAGGCGATCACTATCACCGTCGGAAGATCGAACGGTTCACCGTCCTGTCGGGAGTCGGTCGGATCTCTTTGCGCCGGCTGTTCACGAGCGAGGTGATCTCGTTCGACGTCTCCGGAGACGAGCCCGCGGCGGTCGACATGCCGACAATGTGGGCGCACAACATCACGAACATCGGATCCGAGACGTTGTACACGTCCTTCTGGACCGACGACATCTTCGACCCTCAGAACCCCGACACGATCGCCGAGGTGGTATGACAATGACCGAAAAGCTGAAAGTGCTGACCGTCGTCGGCACGCGTCCGGAGATCATCCGGCTGTCTGCCACGATCAAGCTCCTGGATGAGCACACCGAGCATGTCCTTGTGCACACCGGGCAGAACTACGACTACGAGCTCAATGAGGTCTTCTTCGAAGATCTTGGTCTGCGTAGGCCGGATCACTTCCTGGAGGCAGACACATCGTCACTCGGGGCGGCTCTTGGATCGATTCTGACCAAGATCGAGAAGGTACTGATCGAGGAGCGGCCGGACGCCTTCCTCGTACTCGGGGACACCAACAGCTGCATCTCTGCTGTCATGGCCAAGCGCATGCGTATCCCGGTCTTCCACATGGAGGCAGGGAATCGCTCGTTCGACGAGAACGTTCCTGAAGAGACCAATCGGCGCCTTGTGGACCATGTCTCGGACTACAACCTCGTCTACACCGAGCACGCTCGCCGAAACCTTCTCGCCGAAGGGATCCATCCTGCTCGGATTCTGTTGACGGGCTCTCCGATGCGTGAGGTCCTGGAGCAGAACCGCGCACAGATCGATGCGAGTGACGTGCTCGAGAGGCAAGGACTCACCGCCGGCGGGTACTTCCTGGTCAGCCTGCACCGGGAGGAGAACGTGGACAACCCGGTGCGACTGAGTGCGGCGCTGGACGCCCTCCAGGCACTTCGCTCGGAGTATGGACTGCCCATTCTCGTGTCGACTCATCCGCGCACGCGGAATCGCCTCGAATCGTTGCCGGAGACTTCGAAAGACGGCATCGTCTTCCATCCTCCCTTCGGGTTCCACGACTACTGCAAGCTGCAGCTGGAAGCGCGTCTCGTTCTATCGGACAGCGGCACCATTAGTGAGGAAGCCAGCATGCTCGGTTTTCCTGCAATCACGATGCGGGACTTCATCGAGCGGCCTGAGGCGCAGGACGCGGGAGTGATCATCACCGCCGGCGTGACTCCGGGCAGCGTGCTTCAGGCGGTTGCGCTGCGGCTGGCTGGCCAGGCAACGGACTCTCGGGCAATTCCCGTCGGGTACGAGGTTGGCGACACCTCGTGGCGGGCTACGTCGTTCATCGTCTCGTCAGCGCACTCGCACGCCAGGCGGCTAGGGCTCGCGAAACATGATTGAGTTCGGAGCTTTCCAGTAGCGCCGATTCCTGTCCGTCCAAGGTGAATGCATCGCCACGTCGCTCGAAAGCAGAAGAAGTAAATGCTTGTCTCGATCCTGTCGCCCGTCTTCAACGAGTCCTTACACATCGAAGAAATGATCAACAGCGTGCTTGGGCAGACGCATTCAGAGCTTGAGCTCATCATCGTTGATGACGGTTCTACTGATGACACGGTTGCCAAGGTGGAACAAGCTAGCCAGCGGGACCCACGGATCCGTCTGGTCAGTGAGGGCAAACTTGGAAAGACGAGGGCATTCAACCGCGCGTACGCCGAGGCGAGAGGTGAGGTCGTCCTGCTCATGGGCGGCGACGACGTCATGCCGAGCGACAGCGTGAAGGCAAGAGCTGACGCTATTGCGGCTGCCGCTACATCGTCGGAGGACCGGGTCGCCGCGTTCGCGCGACTCAGGACCTTTTCTGAGAACCCTCGTTTCGACGGACAGATCATTCCTCGGCGTCCCGGTGTGGGAGCGCGATCGGGCGGCACACTCGCGATGTCCAGAAGTCTCGCAGATCTGGCCTTTCCGGTCCCGGAGGAGTTGGTCTCCGAGGATCTATGGATTGGCGGGGTGGCTGGCGCCGCCGCCGAGCGTCACGTCGAATTGGACGATATCGTCCTTCACTATCGGATACACGCAGGCAACTCCAACCCGCGAAATCAGGAATTCGCGAGAATGACCGAGTCCATGCATTCGCGGATGATCGCGTATGGAATGCTCGCAGACGCGCCCGACCTGGACCTCCTCTCTGGAGAGCAGCAGCGATTCCGCATGCTTGCAGACGTTGAGGAGCGACGGTACCGCAGGGGCCCGGTCGCTGTCATGACTTTCTGGTCGGCACCTCTCACAACTCGTTTGCGCGCAGCGTCGATGTCATCGCCCGCTCTCTTCAAGGTGAGGACGTTCTTCTTCAAGGTCCTGTCTGGGTGGTGAACTCGCCCGCTCCGTGTCGGACGGCGTGCCAGCCTGCCACCCAGGTGACGACATAGATCACGCTCAGAGCCAACGAAACACACCATGCCGCCTGGACAAGTCCAAGTGAGAAATGGACGATCAGGAACACGACGATTCCGATCAGCACGATACGGGCTATGTCGAGTGCAAGATTCGAACGTCCACGCTGGGTGACGACCAAAGCCTTACTCATCGGGCTCGCGATCAGACGTGTGGCGAGAAGCGGTGTGAAGGCGATCATCAAGTCAGCTGTATCGTCCCACCCCTTCCCGAGCAGCACGGGAATTGCCCATGGTGAGATCGAGACGACCAGGAGGACAAGAGCCGCCGATATCCCCACAAGGAGCATCGACACCCGAATGTAATAGCGCTCCATCCCGTGAACCCCTGTCCGGCGCATCGATGCCAGGTGCGCCTCGACGACCTGTCCGACGGATGTTGCAATGAGGACGAGCGGAGCCGCGACGAGACGTTCCGCCATCGACCAATGCCCCGCCGCGGTGACGGAGAACCACGCACCGACGAATATCAGTGGGAGTACCAAGCCTGCTGCGTTCAGAAGGGCTGCCGGCGTGAAGAGCGCGACAAAGCGCCAGTACTCTGAGGCCAGCCGTTTGATATCCGCAAAGGAGAAAGGCTCTATCTCTCTCTTAAGGCGGCGGGTGAGCGGCACGATGCCGGCGACGCGGCCGAGGGCGTATCCTCCGGCGAGTGCGACATTTGAAGGGGCAACGAAGCCGAGACCGAGTTGGGCACCGGCGGAGAGCGCGGCCTGATAGAAGCTCCGACGTGCGACGGCCCCATAGGCGTGTTCTCTGAGCGCATACTGGCTAAGAAGCGTGAACACGGCTGTCAGAAAGGAGATCAGCGCAACCCATGCCGACAGCCAGGGCAAGGCAGCGAGGTTGGTCAGTCCACCCAATGCGAAGATCAACTGCAGAACTCCCGCAGTGAGTGCACTGAGGACAAGTGAACTCACGGCGCCGGCCGTCAGTAAAGCCGTCGCATCTCGTCTCGACTTGGGCAGCATGAGCGCTGATTCCAGCCGCAAAGCGGCTGCGGGGGTGATGATCGATGACGTGGACACGACAAGTGCGACATATCCGAAATCCGCTGGAGCGTAGAGTCGCGCGAGAATAGGCGTAACCGCCAGGGTGATGATTTGCCCCGCGGCCGTGCCGACAACGAGTGACAGCGCTCCCTTCACACCGCGGGCTCGCAGCCGGGCTAAGAGTGGTCGTTCAGACGGCAACCGGCGATCCTATCTGCGGAAGGCAAGGGTCAAGCGCTTCAAACGCAAGCGCGCGACAGAAGCGGACGGATACAGTTCGGCAACGGGCCCGGTTTGAAGGCTCTCCGGACTCGGCCAGAGGATGCGCCAGATCACCTTGAATCGTTGGCGAGCAGGGACGATTCGTAAGGCGGCCAGGTAGGCCGCCTTACGCGTCCGGGCTAGGCGCCACGCCCAATCGGGGGGCACTGTCGCATCTTCCGCCGAAAACTCCGCCACGGGAAACGCGACAGTCACGGCATCGGCGAGTGCGTACTCGGCGCCGACCATGCGTACGAACTTCAGGCTCTCGATGCCGGCAGCACGCAGGGCGTCTGCGGCTGAGTGAACCTTCGCCGTGGACGGACCGTGGCCGTCCACGGGCCGTGCCTCGTGCAGAGCAAGGATTGCCGCATGCGCTTCGCGTGCAGGCGTTCTCGCGATCGAACCGGCGAACTGCCGCGTCTCTGAATGCTGTTCGAGTGCGATGAACGCGGCTTCCGGATCGACAGTGATCCCAGGGAACCAGGTGTGAACGTCGATCGCACAGGCCCAGTCGGCCGCGCGAAGAGTCAGCGAGTGGAGAACGCGTGTGCCGGTGAAAGCGGATATGGCTGGAGACCATCCCCATGGTTGCAATGCCCGCGCGAGATCGACTCCTTGTGAGGGGCGAACCAGACAGTCGACGTCACCCGAGTGAGCGCGATCTCGCAGGCCCTGCGCGTGAAGCGTCGGGCCTTTGAGGAAGAGGAGGTCGATGCCATGCTGAGCGGCGACGTTGTTGATGAGCGCGTATACGAGTTCGTGGAGCGTCGATGTGAGCCATGGCGCAGGGATCTGAGTCACACGATGCGGGTGTGATACGTCCGCCGAGGCGATCCCAAACTCGGCCATTTCCTCGAGAACCTGTTGATCGAGTTCATCAAGTGACGAAATGTCGACGGGGCCGGCGACCAGACGGCGCCAAAGGTCTGCACCGCGTCCGACTAAGAGTCTTGGGCGCGCGGGAATGACGGGCGTGACGAGAATCTCGACCTGCTGCGACACGTTGAACGTTTCGGGTGTGACTTCCAACGCCCCGAAGCTGATCGCAACCCAACGGCTCACGATGCCCCCTTTGGGTCGCGCGTAACAGCGAGGAACATGGTTCACGGCTCCGTCGCATATGGGGACTCGTTGTCTCGGCGCGTGCGTGGTGTCCCCACGGCTTCAGGTTCTGGGATGGGCAAAGAACCGGCAAGGCCTGTATAGCGTGACACGAAAGTACGGGTCGTCGTCAGGAACCCTAGTGTCAAGAGGAACCAGAACGTCCGCGCATTGAGATCCCCGGACACCGACACCTGGGCAAGCTCCGTGGCAACCAGGGCGAGGATCAAGACGAACAGCGGCTCGTTGCGCGCCGCCTTGAAAAGGCGGATCAGTACTATCAACACGAGCGCGAGGAGACCGATGCCGAAGAGGACCCCACCCTCGGCGAAATACTCCAAGAAGAGGTTGTGAGGGTAGTTGAACTGTTTCGGGGCACCCGCGAACTGGCTCCAGTTTCCGAGCCCGACGCCTCCCGGGTGACGTGCGATGAGTGGGAGGGTCAATGCCCAGAAGTTCTGTCGCGAAGTATCGGCGTCGCCGTTATCGATCACACTCAGAATGCGGCTGTTCGAGAAGAACGGGAGGACAGTCAGTGCCCAAAAGGAGGCTACTGCAGCGATCAGAATTCCAAGGATACGGCGAATCCGATGCCGACGTGAGAAAACGACGAGGACGATAGCTCCCGCCGCTACGGCAACGAGCGGCCCGCGCGAGCCTGTCGCGAAGATACCGCCGACCAGAACGATCCCAACGACGAGGAAGATCCACGGCCGGACGAGTCGCTGCGTCACGAGATACAGGATCATGACGGCTGCAGTGGCCATCGCCCGGGCGAGCCAAATGGGGTTCGCGTCGAAGGTCTCGACGCGACCGCCGGTGAAACCGATGATGGAGATCAAGGCAAGGATTGACGCGGCCGCGATCCACGCGTAACTGAACGTCTGAATCGAACCCTTGTCGCGTAGCATGCAGGCTGCCATGGCAGTGATCAACGTTGCCGTGGACCACGTCGTGATCTTGTCGTCGCCGTACTCCGTCAGGGGAGGGAGCACCAGCACTGGGATCACAAGTAGCCCGAAGATGATCGGGGTGACCAGCACGGGGTGGAGCAGCGGGATCCATCGAAAGATCTCGTAGATGATTACCACCGCGGCGAAACCGGTCGCGACGTTGGCGACGCCGATGTCCCCGATCGCGGGGAAGAGGCTGCCGAGGAGCAACGCTACGAGAATGATGGCGCGGCTTGTTCTGCCGAACCTCGTCAACGGGCGTGGAAGGGAGATATTCACTTGAATGGGTCCGCTCGTTCGTGCGGGTTGAGCGCACAGCATGAGTGGACGTTCATGCGTTGAAGCATACCGGTGGCTGTCAGACTGGCCTCACCCGTGAGCTGCCCCCACGGTGCTCAGGATGCAACGCAACCCGTACTGCTGTTCCCCTCCGATGCCTTTGCTCAACCGTTGCGAGGCGTGATGGCTCGGTAGGATCAGGTTCATGCGCATTGCCGTCGTCGCCCTGGGAAAGATCGGGCTTCCCCTCGCTGTCCAGTTCGCTTCATCGGGCCATGATGTGATTGGCGTCGATGTCAACCAGAAGGCCGTCGACACCATCAACGCGGGGCTGGAGCCGTTTCCCGGCGAGGCGTACCTGCAGGAGAAGCTCGCCGAATTGATCCCCTCGGGCCGCCTCCGTGCGACCACCGACTACGCCGAGGCGGTTCCTGGTGCTGACGCGGTCGTTCTGGTCGCCCCCGTTCTCGTGAACGACGAGACGTGGGAGCCCGACTTCAAGTACATGGACGCGGCGACCACGTCACTCGCGAAGCACCTCACAGCGGGAACGCTCGTCTCCTACGAGACGACGTTGCCTGTCGGCACGACTCGCAGTCGTTGGAAGCCCATGCTTGAGACCGGTTCCGGACTGACGGAAGGCGTCGACTTTCACCTCGTGTATTCACCGGAGCGGGTGCTCACCGGGCGAGTGTTCGCGGACTTGCGCAAGTACCCCAAGCTGATCGGCGCGCTCTCGCCCGAGGGCACCCGGCGCGCGCGAGAGTTCTACGAGGCGGTGCTGCAGTTCGACGAGCGCGCCGACCTTCCGCGTCCCAACGGGGTCTGGGACTTGGGGTCGACGGAAGCCTCCGAGATGGCGAAGCTTGCCGAGACGACCTATCGCGACGTGAACATCGGCCTGGCTAACCAGTTCGGGCTCTTCGCCGCCGCCAACGGGATTGACGTCTACAAGGTGATCGAGGCATGCAACTCGCAGCCGTACAGTCACATCCATCGTCCCGGCATCGCCGTCGGCGGTCACTGCATCCCGGTGTATCCACGTCTCTACTTGACCACTGACCCTGGTGCGGACATCATTCGCGCGTCGAGGCAGCTCAACGCCTCGATGCCCGAGCGGCTCATTGCGCAGGCCGAGACGCTACTGGGGTCGCTGTCGGGCCTGACGGCGGTCGTGTTGGGTGCGGCATACCGTGGCGGCGTGAAGGAGACGGCGTTCTCGGGAGTGTTCCCCACTGTTCAGGCGCTGCGTCAGCGCGGTGCCGATGTTCGCGTGCATGACCCGCTCTACACAGACGACGAGCTGCGTGCCCTCGGTCTCGAGCCCTTCTCGATCGGCGAGGCAGCGGATGTCGCCGTGCTGCAGACGGATCATGCGGACTACCGGACACTCGCTCCCGAGCAGATCCCAGGTGTACGGCTTCTGGTCGATGGGCGCGCGGCGAGCGATGCCGCATTGTGGGCGGGCACGCCGCGGATCGTCGTCGGGTCGGCGTGACCTCCATCATCGTTCTGTAGCGCGATCGGATCTCGTTGACTGCGCGGTGAGCGGGAATCCCGCAGGGCAGCGCCATCTACTGTGAACAGAAAGCACCTTGACGAAGGAGAACGCGTGAGCGACTTCATTCCCCCCGCCAAGCCGATCATCGGCGACGACGAGCGTGAAGCCGTCGATCGAGTCCTCCGCAGCGGCATGGTCGCGCAGGGGCCCGAGGTCGCGGCTTTCGAGGCCGAGTTCTCTGCGCACTTCGTGCAGGGCCGTCCGGCCGTTGCCGTGAACTCCGGAACGGCGGGCCTTCACCTCGGTCTGCTCGCTGCCGGGGTTGGTCCCGGCGACGAGGTCATCGTGCCGTCCTTCACCTTCGCCGCGACGGGCAATTCCGTCGCGCTCACCGAGGCGACTCCGGTCTTCGTCGACATCGAGCCCGACACGTTCACGCTCGACCCGGATGCGGTTGCCGCGGCGGTCACGTCGAAGACGAAGGGTGTGCTGCCGGTTCATCTCTACGGACACCCCGCCCGCATGCGTGAGCTGGAGGCGCTTGCTGCCGAGAGCGGCATCGCGTTGTACGAGGACGCGGCACAGGCACACGGCGCTGCACTCGATGGACGGCCCGTCGGGACCTTTGGCGAGTTCGCGATGTTCAGCCTCTACCCGACCAAGAATATGACCAGCGGTGAGGGCGGGATGGTCTCGACCGCGACCGATGAGATCGCACGTATGGTCAAGCTGCTGCGGAACCAGGGTATGGAGCGTCAGTACGAGAACGAGGTCATCGGGTTCAACGCGCGCATGACCGACATCCACGCGGCGATCGGTCGAGTGCAGCTGACGAAGGTCGGCGCCTGGACGAAGACGCGCCAGGAGAACGCCGCGTACCTCGACGCCAACTTGCAGGGCGTGGTCGTTCCACCTGTGGCCGAAGGTGCGGTGCACGTGTATCACCAGTACACGGTTCGCGTTCCGGAGGACCGGGACGGGTTTGTGAAAGCGCTCAAGGAGGAGCACGGGGTAGGCGCGGGGGTCTATTACCCGATCCCGAACCACCGTCTGCCGTCGCTGACGCGTTTCGCGCCGGGGCTGGAGTTGCCCGAGACCGAGCGCGCGGCGCGCGAAGTCGTCTCCTTGCCGGTCCATCCGTCGCTGTCGCAGAACGACCTCGAGCGCATCGTGGCCGCGGTGAACGCCGTCGCAGGGGCGGGCGCCTGATGGCGCTGCGCGCCGGCCTGCTCGGCGTCGGCATGATGGGACGGCACCACGCCCGCGTGTTGCGCGAGATCGACGGTGTCGAGCTCGTCGCGATCGCGGACCCGGGCGGGGATCCGCACGGAGTGGCCGGTGATCTGGAGATCCTGCCTGATATCGACGCCCTGATCGACGCGGGTCTCGACACCGCCGTCGTGGCGGTGCCGACTCGATTCCACGAGGAGGCGGCGCTCAAGCTCGCGGCAGCCGGCGTACACGCTCTCGTCGAGAAGCCGATTGCGCACACCATCGACGCCGGGCGTCGCATGGTCGATGCGTTCTCGCAGGCCGGTCTGGTCGGGGCAGTGGGGCACATCGAGCGCTTCAACCCCGCTTTGCAGGAGCTGCGCCGGCGGCTCGAAGCGGGCGAGCTGGGTGCGGTCTACCAGGTGGTCACGCGGCGTCAGGGCCCCTTCCCGTCTCGGATCGCGGACGTCGGCGTTGCCAAGGACCTCGCGTCGCACGACGTGGACCTGACGGCATGGGTCGTGCAGTCCGACTATGAGCGCGTGTTCGCGCAGACCGCGTTCAAGAGCGGTCGTGAGCACGAGGACATGATCACCATCACGGGCCGCACCGAGAGCGGTGTGATCGTGAACAACATCGTGAACTGGCTGAGTCCCATGAAGGAGCGGGTGACCGTCGTGACGGGGGAGAAGGGCGCGTTCGTCGCTGACACCGCGACCGGCGATCTCACCTTCTTCGCGAACGGCACGATTCCACTCGAGTGGGAGTCGGTGTCGAGTTTCCGCGGCGTCTCCGAAGGGGACGTCATCCGATACGCGTTCACCAAGCGGGAGCCGCTTCGGGTGGAGCATGAGGCCTTCCGGGATGCGGTGCTGGGTGAGCGTTCCGACGTGGTGACCATGGAGCAGGGGCTTCGCACGCTCGCCGTCGTGGAGGCGGCGTTGGAGTCGGCCAGGCTGATGGAGACTGTCAAGATCGGCTAGTTCGCATCGTCGTGGGTCTCGTCATCGAGAGGAAAGCGAAAGCACGCGGTCCTGCTTGCTGTGAATCCGTGGCCGAAGCGCTTCTGCTCGTGATGGTTGGATGTAGTCATGAGTAGCACGCCTTCCTCGCGCCGTGAGCTCCGCGATCGCAAGGCGGAACGCCGCGAGGCCAAGCCCCGACGCCGTCGGATCTGGCCCTGGATCGTGGGCGGCGTGTTCCTCGTCGTCGTCGTGATGGCGGTCGTCGGCGGGATCATCGGCAAGCAGGTCTACGACAAGGCGATGTCTGCTCGCAGCCACCTCGAAGCGGCGATGACCGGCGTGCAGCAGGTGCAGAAGTCAGTGCTCGCCGGTGACCTCGACGTCGCGGCGAAGAGCTCAGCAACTGTGTCGGCACAGACTGCGGCCGCGGTCGCGGCGACGAAGGGATGGCAGTGGAGCTTCGCCGAGAAGCTCCCCGTCGTCGGTTCCAACCTCTCGGCGGTCCGCACCGTCGCTGAGGTGACGGACGGCTTGGCGACCGATGTCGTCCGTCCCGCGGCGAGCGTGAAGCTGAGCGATCTGAACGTCGCCAACGGGCGCATCGACCCCGCGTCGATCACCGCGCTCGCGAAGACCTTCGATTCCGTCGATGCCGGGATCCAGAAGGCGACTGCCGACCTCCGCAAAGTCGACAAGGCCCAGTTGGTCGGTCCCGTCGCCGATGGGGTCGGCAAGCTCGACTCCGAGCTGACGAAGCTGCGGCCGACGATGAAGACGGCACGCGAGGTGCTGAGCGTCCTGCCGGACGCGCTCGGCGCGAAGGGCCCCCGCACCTATCTGCTGATGTTCCAGGGCAACTCGGAGGCGCGGAGCCTCGGCGGCAATGCCGCGCAATTCCTCCCGATCACGGTCGACAACGGCACGATCACCCGTGGCACCGTCGTGAGCAGCGCCGATTTCAAGCATCAGGGCAGCCCCGATCCGGTCACGGATCTGGACCCTCAGGCCGTCAACATCTTCGGAGACAAGATCGGCCGCTACACGCCCGACTTCACGATGGTGCCGAATCTCCCCGAAGCGGTCCGGATCCTGCGGGCATGGTGGGCGAGGGATGTCGGGACGAACTTCGATGCGGTGCTGTCGATCGACCCGGTCACGCTCTCGTACCTCCTCGAGGCGACTGGCCCTGTGACCCTCGCGACGGGCGATCAGCTGACCGCGCAGAACGCGGTGCCGCTGCTGCTCAATGAGGTGTATTTCAGATATCCGACCGGGCCCGAGCAGGATGCGTTCTTCGCCTCGGCCGCGGACACGATCTTCAGCGCCGTCACCTCGGGCAAGGCATCGCCGGTGAAGCTGATCCAGGCGCTGTTCCGCGCGTCGGACGAAGGCCGGCTGCTCTACCTCAGCAACGACCCGCAGCAGACAAAGCTGGTCGACAACTCACGGATGAGCGGCATCGTGCCGCCGGACGACAAGGAACAGAGCGTTCTTGGTGTCTACCTGAACGACAACACCGGGTCGAAGAAGAGTTACTACCTCGACATGAAGATCGATGCGTGCCGCACCGATCAGGTCGTCAAGGGCACGATGACGCTCACCTCGAGCTTGACCGAAGATGCAGCCGCCGGCCTTCCGTATTACATCAGAGGGCCCTACTTCGCGGCGGGCGATATCAGCAGCTACGTCGTGTTCTACGGTCCGGCAGGCGGCTCGCTCGCAAGTATCACCGTCGACGGCCAGCCCGTGACGCCGATGAGCCAGGGCGAACATCTCGGGCGGCCTGCAGTGAAGATCGAGGTCCTCAGTCACTTCGCCGACACGCACACGGTGAACGTCGAGTTCACCGCACCGGGTCCGGGCGGCCCGCTCAAGGTCTGGACGACACCGATGTCTCGCGCGACACCGACAACTGTCGAGCCGACCTGCAAGTAGGTCGGGCGCTTCACGCCTCGTCGGCGCGCGACCGGCGCAGCAACGCCCGCGCGATCACCACGCCGACGGCCGTGCCGAGCGTGTTGGCGATCACGTCGGAGAGTGTCGAATAGCGGCTCGGGAGGGCCAGCTGAACGAGTTCGATGACGGTGCTGGCGGCGCACCCCACCGCGACGATCACGCCCGCGGGTATCCGCTGCCAGCCGGCGACCAGCAGCACCCCCAGCGGCACGAACAGGGCGATGTTCGCCGCGAACTCGAGCACGGTGTAGGCGGCCTCGAACGGCGCACCCCACGCCGCGACCAAGCAGGCGAGCACAGCGACGATGCCGGACACCTTGCCGGCTTCCTCCGCGGGCAGCCAGGTGAGCAGCAGCACGGCGATCGCGTACGGCGCGAGCAGCCACCGGGCGATGAGGGCGACACGTCCATGCACTGCGCGCGATCGGCGTCGGTCGGCGGTCGTCGGCGGTGAGGCAAGGGGCACGAACAGCAGGGTAGGCGG
The DNA here is from genome assembly GCF_056398985.1 of Microbacterium sp. 01T413_2. NCBI lineage: Bacteria > Bacillati > Actinomycetota > Actinomycetes > Micrococcales > Microbacteriaceae > Microbacterium > Microbacterium sp. 01T413_2. The sequence goes on along the minus strand of NZ_JBFTQL010000005.1, from coordinate 44,085 downwards.
CCCGCCAAGCTCAGACCTGGACGAACTCCCGAAGCTCGCGTGCGAAGCGGTCCGCCCCGAATCGTTCGCTCAGGATCCGCGAGTCGAACGGCTCGAGGCGCAGAGCCGCTTCGATGCCGGCGGCCAGATCGTTCGGATCCGCGGACGCGGCGATCACCCCGGAGACGCCCGGGACGATCGTCTCGATCTGACCGCCGACCGGTCCCGTGACGACGGGGGTGCCCGCGGCCTGGGCTTCGACCGGCACGATCCCGAAATCCTCGATGGGAGGGAAGACCAGTACCGAGCTCTGCTGCATCAGGGCGTACATGAGGGCATCCGAGGGCCCGATTACGAACTCGACCGGAACCCGAGCTTCTGCGGCGCGCGCCCGCAGACGCAGCTCATCCGGCCCGCGCCCGACGATGACTGCGGGCAGCCCGACCCGGTCGGCCGCGTCGATGACGAGATCTAGCGCCTTGTACGGGGTGAAACGAGACGCCCCCATGACGAAGGTCTGCGGCAGCCGCTCGAGGATCCGACGTTCGTCGGCATCGACGACCTGCGTGCGCCAGTCAGACTGCGCGCGGATCGCTTCGACGGCGACCGGAGGGTGGATCACGACGGCGTCGCGATTCCATGCCTTGGCGATCCTGTCGCGCACGAACCGGCTGTTGGCAGCGATCGTCGTGGCCTCCTGCGCCCGACGGCGATCGATTCCGCGGAACAGCGGGGAGACCGCGCGGACGAGCGCATGCCGGCCGCGCTCGTCCGACTCCGGATCCCAGAGATACCGGGCGGGACTATGCGCGTAGACGAACTTCGGCACGGACGGATCCGGCACCCGCACGTGATGAGCGAAGACGTAAGAGCTGGCCAGCACCCATTCGTGGTCGTCCCGTACGGCCACGCGACGCCACGTCGCATCCAGCAGCGGGAGCGACGCCGCCTTGTGCTTGCGGAACGGCGTGCGCGAGAGCCACGACTCGGCGACGCGACCCTTCGCGAACCGTTCGGGGGCGTCGTTCCACAGGCAGAAGATCTCCGAGTCGGGAAACACCTCGCCCATGGCATCCAGAACCCGCTCCGCCCCGCCGGACCGCTCGATCCACTCGGTGACGATCAACCCCGACACGGCGCGCGCCTCGGCCTTCAGTAGGCGCCGACGCCCGTCGACACCACCCTCAGGGTTCGCCACAGGATGATCAGGTCGCCGGTGAGTGACCAGTTCTCGACGTAGAACAGGTCGAGTCGGACGCTGTCATCCCAGGAGAGGTCGGAACGGCCGTTCACCTGCCAGAGGCCGGTGAGGCCGGGGCGCACCAGGAAGCGGCGCTGCATCCGGTAGTCGTAGTGCTCGACCTCGCTCGCGAGCGGCGGGCGGGGGCCGACGAGCGACATGTTGCCTCGCAGCACGTTGACCAGCTGCGGAAGCTCATCGAGGCTGTGCCGGCGCAGAATGCGCCCCAGGGGAGTCACCCGCGGATCGTGCCGCATCTTGAAAAGCACGCCGTTGCCGTCGGTGTGGTCCAGCAGCGTCGGCAGCCGGTCCTCGGCATCGATGACCATGGTGCGGAACTTCAGCATCTCGAAGCGCCGGCCGTCGACGCCGATGCGCTGCTGCCGGAACAGCGCACTGCCGCCGTCCTGACGCACGAGCAGTGCGATGATCGCGAACAGCGGGCTCAGCACGATCAGGGCGACGATCGACGCCGCGATGTCGAGCGTGCGCTTGGCCACGTACTTCATGCCCTCGAACGTCGGATAGTCGACCTGGATGAGCGGCAGTCCCGGCGTCGGGTTCGAGTGCAGGCGCGGGCCGGCGACGCCCGTGAGGGCAGGGGCGACCAGCAGCTCGATCTTCGCCTCCTCGAGCTCCCAGCCGAGCTCCTGCAGCGCTTCAGGACTGATCCGATCGGATCCGCTGTAGACGACGGTGTCGGCGCCCGACGCGCGGATCGCGTCGATCGCGTGGTCGAACCCGCCGAGCACCGGCACGTCGGGGAGCAGGTCCCGATCGCTCCCATTCTCGGTGATGGCGCCCAGCAGCCGCACGCCCAGGCCCGGCTCGCGCAGGATCGATGCGCCGACGTGCCGCGACTTCTCGCGCTCGCCGAGCAGCACCGCATGATGCGCGTACCGGCCGGCGGTGCGCTGCTTCAGAAGCCAGTGGCGCCACTGCCAGCGGGCGAGGAACAACAGCCCCAGTCCGATCGGGAACGCGACCAGCACGTAGCCGCGCGCGATCTGCAGCTGGAATCCGAAGGCGAGGATCGCCAGCACGCCGAACAGGCGCACGCTGGCGTCCATGACGCGCTTGTACTCCAGCGAGCCGCCTCCGACGAGCTTCGGATTGCGCGATCCTGTCAGCCGCAAGGACAGCAGCCAGGCGAGGGCGAGCCCGATCGAGAACATCGAGTATCCGAGCTCGGTGTCGAGAAGATTCAGACCGACGACGTGCGAGTCACCGAATCCGAATCTCACGACCTGTGCGAACATCACGGACGCGAACACGACGACCGTGTCCGTGATGGCGAGACGTGTGGCGTACGAATGACGCCACTGTGCGACGGTATGAGCCGTCGCCACAAGTTCAATTTTTTCGAACACTCCCCAGAACTCCCCAGAACCGTTCCCACAACGGTGGATGGCGCTCGCCATCCTCCCCAGAGCATCGGCTTCCCACGGCCGACGTCGCTCACCGACTCAAGGCTGATCTTTCGGGTCGAACAGCCGCGGAGCCGCCGCTCGCACCCTCCCAAAGGGTGCGGACGTGGCTTCATGCTAACCCGGAGTCGGCGGAGAATCCAGACCGTGGAATATCGGAAGTCCGCTCAGGCGCGGTCGGGCCGCACAATTCTGCGGGATCGGCGCCGGGACGCGTCGATCAGCTCGACGATGAGGAGTCCGAAGGCCGTGCCCGCGGTGTTGGCCAGGATGTCGAGCACGGAGTCGCTGCGGGACATCAGAAAGAGGCCCTGAACGGTCTCGATCGTCACGGTGGTGACGAAGCCGATCGGGAGCACGAGGTATCGGCGTCGCGGGAGGAACACGGACAGGAAGATGCCGAACGGCACGAACATCGCGATGTTCGCGATGAACTCGGCGCGGACCGGCGTGAGTCCGGGAATCACAGCTCCGATCCTGTGGATCAGCGGATCGAACACGGAGAGGAACGGATACGGGGAGAACACGATGACGGCGACGACGGCGCCGTAGACCAGGGCCCACGTGGTCAGCCGATGCCAGAACCGCACCGCGGTCGGCGGGGAGTCGCTCACGCCCTCACCCCCAGGATCCTCAACGCGGCAGAACGTTCATTGTGCCAGAACGGCCGCACGGGAATCCTGTGCGGCCGTTCTGGATGGTGCGGGTGTCAGAGCGCGAGGCGCTCGCGCACGACCTCGGCGAGCTGGTGCGCGTACTCGTGGGCCGACTTCTCGTCGGCGGCCTCGACCATCACACGCACGAGCTGCTCGGTGCCCGAGGGACGCAGCAGCACCCGGCCGCTGTCGCCGAGCTCGGCCTCGACGGCCTTGACGGCCTTCTGCACGTGCTCGTCATCGGTCCTGGTGCGGTCGACGCCCTTGACGTTCACGAGCTTCTGCGGGTAGACGGTCATGATCGACGCGAGCTCGGCCAGGGTCTTCTTCTGGCGCGCCATCTCCGCGACCAGGTGCAGACCCGTGAGCACTCCGTCGCCCGTGGTGGCGAAGTCGCTCATGATGACGTGGCCCGACTGCTCTCCGCCCAGGGAGTAGCCGCCGGCGTTCATGTCCTCGAGCACGTAGCGATCGCCGACTGCGGTCTGGCGCAGGGTGATGCCGTGCTCGCGCATGGCGACGTGCAGGCCGAGGTTGCTCATCACCGTGGCGACGAGGGTGTTCTCGGCGAGGCGCCCGCGGTCCTTCATCGCGACCGCGAGGATCGCCATGATCTGGTCGCCGTCGACGATGGTGCCGTCGGCGTCGACCGCGAGGCAGCGGTCCGCGTCGCCGTCGTGCGCGATGCCCACGTCGGCCCCGACGCGCACGACCTCGGCGGCCAGCTTGTCGAGATGCGTGGATCCGACGCCGTCGTTGATGTTGATGCCGTCGGGATCCGCACCGATCACGGTGACCCTCGCGCCGGCGTTGCGGAACACCTCGGGGGAGGCCCCGCTCGCGGCGCCGTGCGCGCAGTCGAGCACCACGTGGATGCCGTCGAGCCGGTGCGGCAGCGACGCCAGCAGGTGCATGACGTAGCGGTCCTCGGCGTCGGAGAAACGGCTGACCCGCCCGACGTCGGCGCCGGTGGGTCGCAGCTTCTCGCCGGCCATGGCCTCTTCGATGCGCTGCTCGACCACGTCGGGCAGCTTCACACCACCGCGGGCGAAGATCTTGATGCCGTTGTCGGGCGCCGGGTTGTGCGACGCCGAGATCATCACGCCGAAGTCGGCGTCGATGTCGGCGATGAGGAACGCCGCGGCCGGCGTCGGCAACGTGCCCGCATCGAGCACGTCCACACCGGAGGAGGCGAGACCCGCCTCGACGGCGGCGCTGAGGAAGTGCCCCGAGATGCGCGGGTCGCGGGCGACCACGGCGGTGAGGCGCTTGCCTGCGGCCTTGCGAGCTGCGGCAATACGGCCCTGGCCCAGGACGACAGCAGTCGCCTGGGCCAGGGTGAGCGCGATATCGGCGGTGAGGGGGCCGTTGGCCAGCCCCCGCACCCCGTCCGTACCGAACAGAGCCATAGAGGACTGTACGGTTTAGCGCTTCGAGTACTGAGGCGCCTTGCGGGCCTTCTTGAGACCAGCCTTCTTGCGCTCCTTGACGCGAGCGTCGCGCGAGAGGAAGCCGGCCTTCTTCAGGGTCGGGCGGTTGTTCTCGGCGTCGATCTCGTTCAGCGCACGAGCGATGCCCAGGCGCAGGGCGCCGGCCTGGCCCGAGGGGCCACCGCCGGAGATGCGGGCGATCACGTCGTACGAGCCCGCGAGGTTCAGCACCGTGAACGGGTCGTTGATCAGCTGCTGGTGCAGCTTGTTCGGGAAGTAGTCCTCGATGGTGCGGCCGTTCACCGTGATGGTGCCGGCGCCGGGGACGAGGCGCACGCGGGCGATGGCCTGCTTGCGACGGCCCACGGCAGCGCCGGGGACGTTGAGAACGGGGCGCGGAGCGGTCTCGACGGCAGCGGCCTCAGGGGTCTCCGTCGAGAAGTTCTGCGGGAATTCGGTGGTTTCGATGTCAGCCACGAGTATGTCCTTATTCGTAACGGCGCTTACTGGGCGACCTGGTCGAGGGTGTACGTCTTGGGCTGCTGAGCGGCGTGCGGGTGCTCGGAGCCGGTGTAGACCTTGAGCTTCGCCAGCTGCTGGCGGCCGAGGCTGTTCTTGGGGAGCATGCCGCGGATGGCCTTCTCCACAGCGCGGACCGGGTTCTTCTCGAGCAGCTCGGAGTAGGCGACAGCCTTGAGCCCGCCCGGGTAACCGGAGTGGCGGTAGGCGATCTTCTTCTGGAGCTTCTGACCGGTGAGCGCGACCTTGTCGGCGTTCACGATGATGACGAAGTCACCCGAGTCGATGTGGTTGGCGAAGGTGGCCTTGTGCTTGCCACGCAGGAGCGCGGCGGCGTGCGAGGCGAGGCGGCCGAGAACGACGTCGGTGGCGTCGATGACGACCCAGTCACGCTGGACCTGGCCAGCCTTGGGGGTGTAAGTGCGCGTCACAATAGTGCTGCTTTCTTGATCGAACGGAGAGGCTCGTGAATCCCACTCCGGGGTGGTTCTAGCCGGACGTTGAGCGAGCACCGCCGAAGGCGGAGCGAGACGAAACGCCGAACAGGAACACGCCAGTGGAGGGCTCACGTTCGCGGGTGCGACCAGCAGTGATCGCACACCAAAGAGAAAGCTTACGGCATGGATCCGGATCCCCCAAAACGACGAGGTCCCGGGGCTCGTTGACGCGATGGGCTCCGGCTGCGGTCGCGTCATGATCGTGTCATCTGCGGCTTTGCTGAAGACGCTTTCGGACGCCTGCGTTCTGACGTATCGTGCGGAGTGCAGCCCACTCGAGGCTGCGGTGCCTGTGGGAGGCATCTTCTGTGCCACTTGGGGAGGCACCGATGAGTGACGCTGCACGACCGCTTCGCACGGTCGGAACACCGGGGATCGACGAGCCGTTCGAGGAGCGCGGTCGCGCGATTCTCACGCCTCTGATCGAGCCCGCGGAGACCTGGACGCTCGCCGAAGGCGCGAGCTGGGCTGTGCGCCGGGATCCGGCCCGCTTCGAGCGGGTCTTCCTCGCCGCGGACAGCGGCGACCTCGGCGGGGCGGAGGCCATGCTGCTGCGCATGGCCGAGGCGCTGCGCGAACTCGGCGTCGATGTCACGGTCGTGGTGCCCGCGCCCTCGCCCCTGCTGGACGAGGCCGTGCGCCGGAGGGTGCCCGTGATCGGACTCGCCGCCCGCAACCGGTACCTGTGGATCTGGGCGCTGCGCAGATGGGACCGCGAGCGTCCCGACGGCCTGCTCTGGTGCAACGGCCTGGTGCCGTCGCTGGCCACAGTCCGTCGCGCCGGGCGACTGGTGCACCTGCATCAGGAGCCGACTGGCATCCGCTGGATCCTGTCGCCGCTGGCCCGTCGCGGCGCTGTCGCGACCCTTGTGCCGTCGCGGGCGATGCTGGAGGCCGTGCCCGATGCGCTCGTGCTGCCGAACTGGACGGAGCGGATACGCCGGGCCAAGCCGGATCCCGACACGAACGGACGGATCCGCATCGGGTTCCTCGGGCAACTCGGACTGGAGAAGGGCGTGCATGTGCTCGCCGATGCCGTCGCCCTGCTCGAGGAGCGCATGCCGGACCGCTTCCGGCTCGTGCTCGCGGGGGAGCCGGAAGCCGTGCGCGAGGAGGACCTCGTGGTGATGGAGGACGCGCTCGGAGCGGTCGCCCGGCTCACGCATCGCGCAGGCTGGGTCGACGCCGCCGACTTCTTCGACACGATCGACCTGCTCGTGGTGCCGTCGGTGATCCCGGAGTCGTTCGGGCTGGTCGCTGCCGAGGCGATGGCGGCCAGGGTGCCGCTGATCGTGAGCGATGCGGGCGCGCTGCCCGAGGTGGTCGGCGGCGCCGCGCAGGTCGTGCCCGCCGGCAACGCCGCGGCGCTGGCCGACCGCATCGCCGACGTCGTGACGGGGGCGATCTCTCCGCACCGGGGGCCGCTGTTCGAGCGCTGGTTCGCGGAGTTCTCGCCGGTCGCGGGTGAGGCGCGGATGCGGGAGCTGGTGGACGCCCTGGGAGTGCGCCGGGGCGAGCAGTCGCGCCTCTAGGAGTGTGTGGCCGGGCTCTTCTCGTCGCGAGTCCGGCGCACGTCGGCGTGCCGGATCGACGTCGCGCACGAGCGGGCTGCTCCGGGGGCGGTCTCTTCAGGAGCTTCAGGGCCTGCAGACCTGGGGCCGGCGGGGTGTGCGTGGGATAATGTGCGGCTACGGAGGTGCGGGTCATGGGGACAGGCGCGAAGGTCGTATCGCGCCTTCGTGACGCCCTCCCCAGGGCATGGGCCGCCACCTGGCGCTGGGTGATCATCGCCGTCGGAGTGGTGATCGCGGCCTACCTGCTGCTGGAGCACGCGACCACCGGATCCGTGCTGACCGCCGCCGCGCTCGCGGCGCTCGTCGTCGGCGCCGTACTGACGTGGTCGACGCCGCTGGCCATCGCGCTGATGGCGGCGCCGGTCGCGTTCGTCACGGAGCGGCTCGCGCTCGGCGGGGCGGATCTGACGGTGTCGGATGCGGCGATCGCGGCGGGTTTCGGCGCTGTCGTGCTGCTGGGCAGCCGGGACTTCAGCCCGCCGATGCGGGCGATGCTGTGGCTGAACGCGATCTATCAGTTCAGCACGGTCTTCACGGTGATCGTGAACCCGTTCCCGCAGAACACCGTGGAGTGGTTCCATGCGTGGCTGCTGATCTCCGGGGCGCTCGTGCTGGGCTGGGGGCTGGGCCGTGCGGGATACGCGCGGCTGTCGGTGATCCTGCTGCTGGGCATGCTGGTGCTGATCGCCGCCGGCACGTACCTCACGGCCGCGATCAACGCCGTGCAGGGCCAACTGTTCGATGCCGTCTATCCGCTGTGGCCGTGGGCGATGCACAAGAACGCCGCGGGCGGGGCGCTCGCGCTCGGAGTCTTCCTGGCCTACGCAAGACCGGATTGGCTCGGGCTCGCCCGCCGCTGGACCGTGCCGCTCGTGTTCGTCTTCGGTGCGGCGCTGCTGCTCACGCAGTCGCGGCAGGCCGTGGCGGGACTTCTCGCCGCCCTGTTCGTCCTGATCATCCGCCGGGGCGCGGCCGGGCATGCCGTCTTCATCACACTGCTCGCCATCCCCGCCGTGCTGCTCATCGTGCAGAGCGTGATCGAGCAGTTCGCGTCGGGCAACCAGTTCAACTCCGCCTACGCCCGGCTGGACTGGATGCGCGAGGTGTACGCGCTGTGGAAGCTGTCGCCGATCTTCGGCCACGGCCTGCGCTACTGGTACGTGCATCCGTGGGCGCACTTCCAGCCGCCGCAGGCCGAGCTCGAGGTCGCCGCCTCGGCCGGCGTGGTCGGGCTGCTCGGGTTCGGGATCATGTGGCTCGGCTTCATCATCGTGCTGTGGCGGATGGCCCCCCGCTACGGCGCCATCGCGCTGGGCGCGGTCGTGCTGCGCATCACGGCGGCGCAGTTCGATCTGTTCTGGGTCGCCGCCCAGGTCTCCGTCCCGTTCCTGGTCGCGGGCATCTGCCTGGGAGCCCAGGCGCTCGCGATCTCGAAGGGCGAGGGACAGTACTGGGCGCCGCCGAAGGACGCGAGGCAGACTCCGGCGGAACGCCGTGCCGCCGAACGTCGTACCGAGGCCCGCAGCCCGCGGGATCCCCGTTTGTATGATCGTGCTTACTCATCCACCCCGAAGGGCTGACATGGACATCCGCGACTATCTCCGGGCGCTGCGGCGCAACTGGATCGCGATCATCCTGATGACCGCCGTCGGCCTCGGCGCAGCCTACGGGTGGGTCAAGATCCAGACACCGGTGTATGAGGCCTCCGTGAGCGGGCTGGTGAAGAGCCGGACGACGCCGACGGACCCGGAGCAGCAGCTCGCGCAGTCGGGCGACACCTACGGGCGTGCCAAGGTGCCGACCTACCTGGTGATGGCCGGCTGGCGCAACGTCGGCGTGAACGCGGCGGCCACGCTCCACCTCTCCGACAGCCCGGAAGCGCTCGTGAAGCGCATCACGGTGACCAATCCGGAGAACACCAACATCATCAACGTCGCTGCCACGGCGTCGTCGCCGAAGGCCGCGCAGGAGCTCGCCGACGCCTGGATGCAGGGGCTCATCTCGGTGATCGATGACACGGACGGCATCGATCGCAAGCCCGGCACCTCGCCGGTCATGATCTACGTCGCCCAGACCGCGGCGCTGCCGGAGGCGCCGATCTTCCCGAGCGTTCCCACGGCGCTGCTGGTCGGTGGGCTGCTGGGACTCGGCGGAGGGATCGCGTTCGCGATGATCCGCGCCATCTCGGATCGCCGGGTGCGCGGCACGGACGACGTGGAGCAGCGTCTGGGGGTGCCCGTCGTCGGCACCATCCCGAAGGTCGACGCCGTGGCCGCCGAACGCCGGATCGTCGCCGAGGACGAGACGCGCGCCGACTCGCGTACGGATTTCGCGGTGCGTGAGTCGCTGCGCGCGCTGCGCACCAACCTGCAGTTCATGGATGTGGACCACCCGCCGCGCACGATCGTGGTGACGAGCGCGCTGCCCGGGGAGGGCAAGTCGACGGTCGCGGCGAATCTCGCGATGACACTGGCGGCGGCCGGCACGAATGTGGTGCTCGTGGACGGCGATCTGCGCCGCCCGACGGTCGCCTCGACGCTCGGCCTCGTCGCCGGAGCCGGGCTCACCGACGTGCTCGCGGGCAGGGCCAAGCTCACCGACGTGGCGCAGACCGCGCCCGACTTCCCCAACCTGGCGGTGCTGACGGCCGGCACGATCCCGCCGAACCCGAGCGAGGTGCTCGGATCCGAGCGCATGCGCCAGCTCGTGAAGGACCTCACCAAGCACGCGACCGTCATCATCGACGCACCCCCCGTGCTCGCCGTGACCGACGGCGCCGTGCTCACGAATCAGGCCGACGGAGCCCTCATCGTGGTGGCGGCGGGCAAGACCACGTACGAGGTGGTGGACAAGGCGCTGAACACGCTCGAGAAGGCGCGCGGTCGCGTGCTCGGCGTGGTGATGAACCGCGTGCCCGTGACCGGACGGCAGGCGGGCTACGCCTACGACTACCGGGAGAAGGTGGAGCCCGCGCCGAAGTCGGGCGGTACCAAATCCGGTGGGGCGAAGTCCGGTGCGAAGTCGGGCGGTGTGACGTCGGAGGACGCCACCCCGGCCGGACCGAAGCGCACAGGGATCTCCTCCGCGCCCGTCCACCTGCCGATGCCGATCGTGCCGGCGAACCAGGACGGGGCGCCCTCCGCCGCGGGGCCGCTGCCGGAGGACCCCGAGACGACGGCGACCCCCATCGCAAAACCGCGCAGGGCCTCGGCGTCCGCACGATCCGCGGCTCGCGCCGCCACGGCCGCTGCCGCACCCGCCGAGGGGCGTGAGGAATCGGACGACTCCGCGGATCCGGAGGTCAGCGACTTCGACTCCCTGCTCGGCGACTTCATCGCCGACGACGCCACCGGCGGACCGCGCCGCCAGCGCGGACGGTCGTGAGCACGCGGCGCGTCGCACTGATCACCTCGTCGTACGCGCCGCACGTCGGCGGCGTCGAGACGCACGTCGCCGAGGTCGCCCGGGCGCTGACCGCGCAGGGCATCCTGGTCGAGGTGTGGACCGTCGACCGCGGCGCCCGTGTCGGAGACGCCGGGGCGGAGCCCGCCCACGCTGACGGGTTCGCGGTGCGGTATCTGCCGACGCCACTGCCTGCCCGGCATGCCGCCTCGCTCACCCGGTTCGCCTGGCGTGCGCCCGGCGCCTGGTCGCAGTGGACGCGTGCGCACCGCCGGTTCCGGCCCGACGAGCTGCACGTGCACTGCTTCGGCCCGAACGGACTGTACGCGCTCGCCTTGAATCGCCGGTTCGGCACCCCGCTGGTCGTCACCTCGCACGGTGAGACCACAGGCGATGACGACAACGTGTTCGCCCAGTCCGCGCTGCTGCGGCGCGGCCTTCGCGACGCGCTTGCCCGAGCTGCGGCGGTCACCGCACCCTCGGAGTACGTGCTGCGCGACCTGCGCGCCCGGTTCGGGCTGAACGGCGGGGTGGTCGTCCCGAACGGGGTCGCGCTCGACGTGCCGCAGGACGACGGGATCCGCGACCGGCTTCCGCACGGTCCGTACCTCGCCGCGGTCGGACGGCTCGGCCGGATGAAGGGCTTCGACCTCCTCCTCGACGCGTTCGCGCGGGTGCGGGAGGGGGCGGAACCGGCATTGGAGGTGGATCCGGCACTTGAGGCGGATCCGAAAGGTGCGGCGGATCCGAAAGGGGCAGCGGATCCGGCCGCCACGGTGGCGGCAACGACTTCGGCGAGCGTAGAGGAACTGGCACGTACGCCGGATGCGGCCCGTACGGAGCCTCGGCTCGTGATCGCGGGCGACGGTCCCGAACGTGCGGCGCTGCAGGAGCAGGTCACCGCGCGCGGCCTCGAGGGCGTCGTCGACTTCCTCGGCTGGTGCTCGCCCGCCCAGGTCGCGACCGTGCTGGCCGGATCCGAGGCGCTCGTGGTGCCGAGCCGCTCCGAGGCGTTCGGCATCGCCGCGCTCGAGGCGTGGCGGGCGGCGACCGCATTGGTGATGACGAACCGCGGCGGCGCGGGGGAGTTCGTGCGCGACGGAGAGGACGGCATCCTCGTCGATCCGGAGGACGTGGACGCGCTCGCGGCGGCGATCGCGCGCGTGTTGGCGGATCCGCCCCTGCGCGAGAGGCTGGCGACGGCGGGCGCCGGCCGGGTCGCCGAGTTCACGTGGGAGCGCGTGGTCGAGCGGTATCTGCAGGTCTACACGCAGGCGGAGGCCGTGGGGTGACCGAGGTGTGGCGGTACGCGGGCCCGCTGCGGCGTCGCCTGCGACAGGCGCGCCGACTGGCGGGAGCCGCGCCGGCCGTCGGCGCCCATGGTGTGGTCGTGCCGGCGTTCTGGTGGGACGGTCATCCGAACTTCGGCGACGCGCTGACGCCGCTGCTGCTGCCGCGGTACGGCATCGTGCCGCAGCATCGCGAACCCGACCGGGCGCGGCTCGTCGGCGTCGGCAGCCTCATCCAGTTCCTGCCCGCCGACTTCGACGGCGCGATCTGGGGCACCGGATCGATCGACGACGCCGAGCGGCCGCTGCCCGATGCCCAGGTGCTCGCCGTGCGCGGACCGCTCACCGCCGAGCGGATCGGAGCCGGCGAGGTCGCGTACGGGGATCCGGGGCTGCTGGTCGCACGTCACCTGAGGCGTCCCGGATCCGACGGACGGGTCGTGCTCGTCGCGCACGGGCACCATCGCGGCGACGAGGAGTTACGCGCGCTGGCCGGGCTGGACGGCGTGCGCGCCGTCAACGTGCACCGCGCCGCGCCCCCCGTCGCGCGGGAGATCGCCTCGGCGGGCGCGGTGCTGACGACGTCGCTGCACGGGCTTGTCACGGCGGATGCGTACGGCATCCCGGCGGTCTGGACCACGCGCGAGCCCGCCCTCATCGGCGGCGACTTCAAGTTCCGCGACTACGAGGCCGCGGTCACCCCCGGGCGCAGCCGCTTCGCGCACTTCGACGACGTGCGCACCCCCGACGACGTGGTGCGCCGCGCGAGCCGTGCGGACGCGGGCCGGGTGGCGGAGCTCTGCGACGGGTTGGAGGCGGCGCTGCGACGTCTTCCGGAGGTGCTCGGGCCGCTGCCACGGTATCCGGCGGGACTGCTGCGGCGCTGACGCTGCAGGCGGACCGCTTCGGGGTGCGGCGGTCCCTGGCTGGTGTGCCCTCGCCGGCGTTCGCTGGCTGGTGTGCCCCTCGCCGGCGTTCGCTGGTCGCAGATTGCGGTTATTCGGGCGTCGGGACCGCAATTTGCGACCAGTGAGCGGGGCAGGGCAGGGCGGAGCGGGAGAACTCTCAGGCGGATCCGGCTGGAGCGCGCTGTCACCGCGCTCAGATCACCGCAGGGCAGCCCAGACTTTCGCGTGCCCCTGTGCGGAGCGCTCCCAGGTGAACTCCGCGGCGCGGGCGCGGCCGGCCGCGATCAGCCCGTCGACGGCGGGGTCGCCCGAGGTCGCTGCCAGCACCCCGTCGGCCACGCCGTCGGCAGTGGGCTCGACGATGAGTGCCGCTCCACCCGCCACCTCGGGCAGGCTGCTCGTGTTCGCCGCGACCACGGGCACGCGCGCCGCCATCGCCTCGAGCACGGGCAGCCCGAAGCCCTCGTAGAGCGAGGGCACGACCACGGTCCGGGCTGCGGCGACGAGGCCCGGCATGAGCTCGTCCGGCAGACGTCCGAGCAGGCGCACCCCTGGCATGCCGGAGAACAGCTCGGTGCGGCGGGGGTGCGGCGGACCGGCGAGCGCCAGTAGCAGGTCGGGGCGTTCGCGATGGATCCGCGGCCAGGCGGCGGCCAGCGCCTCGAGGTTCTTGCGTCGTGCCGCGCCGCCCGCGTGCAGCACGTACGGCCGGTCGAGGCCGAGAGCCGCACGCTCCTCGGCAGACAGGGGTGCCGCGTCGAGGTAGCGCGGATCCACTCCGTTCGGGACGACGTGCGGGTCCGCTACGCCGAGGAAGTCCACCGCCTCGGACGCGGTGAATGCCGACACGCAGATCACGGCCGCCGCTCGCCGCGCCTCGGCCGCCGCCGCGGCGACGGGCGCCGATTCGTCGGGGAAGCGCCAGGACACCACGTCGTGCAGGGTGATCACGTCGGCATGCGGGGAGGGCGGCAGCTCCAGCGCCATCCGGTGCGACACGGTGTCGCCGGCGTACAGCGCGCGGCCCAGCGCAGCGCGCGCGGCCTCCGACGCCTGCGCCACGCGTCCGAGCGGAAGGCGACGGTTGCCGGCGAGCGGCGAGCGCAGCGAGCGGAACACCAGGGGGCGCACCGTCCACGGCTCGGACGAGGTCTGCGCCAAAGCCGCCTGCGCGCGCTCGCCGATCTGCTGCTGATAGGCCTGGGCGCCCATCGGCACCTCGGTCGCGATGGTCGCCAAGGAGAGCCGCGGGTGCGTCATGTCGGCTCCTGCTCGGCAGTCGGCGCGACGGTTCCGTGACCAGCGACAAAGCCGGGCTCCTCGCCGGGTTCCGCGCCGGGCGCCGGGCTGACGGATCTGCCGTCCGGGGTGGAAGCCGAGGCGGGGCCGGGCACTGCGCCGGGCTCCTCGCCGCGCACCGCCCGGGCGTGCGTCCGCAGCCAGTCCTCGATCGGGGCGACGCATTCCGCCCAGGTCCGTTCCTCGAGCACCTGCGCCCGCTCAGGGGCCGGCGTGGGGTCCGTGCCCCGGCGGGCGAGACGGTCCGCGACCCACCCCGCCCATGCCTCCGGATCCGCCGAGACCTGCGCATGCGAGTCGGGGAAGGCGCTCGCGGCATCGGGCGTCGCGATCACCGCCGCGCCTGTGGCCAGCGCCTCGGCGAACTTCATGGCCGCGCCGACGCCGTCGATCACGGGCACCGCGACGACCGTGGCCTCCGCCGCGAAGTCCACGAGGCTCGGCACCTTTCCGACGAACTCCACGCCCGAGGGCAGGGCCACCGCGGCGTCGAGCCCGGTGCCGGCGATCCGGCACTGCGCATCGGGAGCCAGCGCGGCGAGCCGCGGCCAGACCTCGCGGAGGAACCAGTCCAGGCCGCGCCGGTTCGGCTCCCATCCCCAGCCCCCGAAGAGCGCGACCAGCGGAGTGCTGCGGGAGTACTCCCGCTCGGGCCACTCCTCGGGGTCGATGCCGAGGGGAGCGGTGAAGGTGCGGGACGCCGCGTCCGGGTGCTGCTCGATCAGCCGGATCCGCTCCGTGTCGGAGCATGTGCTCACGCCGTCCGCGCGCGCGATCGCCCGCTCCTCCAGCCGCCGATGCTGGGCGGCCTGTTCGGGGAGGCCGCGGGAGAGGAGCCAGGCGCTCATCGCGTTGTGCACGTCGAGCAGCACCGGGGCGCCGACGCCCTCCGGCAGCAGCCAGACCGAGTCCTGGTGCGACAGGACGATCGCCTCCCAGCGGGGACTGCGCACGAGGCGCGCGAGTCGTCGGGCCGCGCCCGGCACGGCCTTCCCCTTCAGGTGCAGCCGTGGCCGGACGACCTCGGTGAGCGCCGCGATCGAGGAGTCGTCCTGAGGCCCGGCGGGGCTGACCACGACGATCCGGCGGCCGAGCTCGCGCAGGGCGGCGATCTGGTGGTACTGCCGGCGCTGCCCGCCCTGTCCGAACCGGTCGGGCGCCTCGACGCTCAGCCAGAGGACGGCGCCCTGCACCGGCGGCGCGGATGCCGCGGAGGCGCGCGTCGCCGTGCGACCGGCCGATCCGTGCGGGGCTCGGGCTCGCGCCATCTCGCCTCCTGTCCGTGTGCGGTTCCAGTATGCCCCCGCGCGGGATCCGGCTCGTCCCGCGCTGCGGGAGGTCCGCGCGGATCCGGCTCGCCCCATAAGCAGGCGGCCGCGCGCGTCGCGCCGGCTGCCGCCATCGGACGAACATCGCGCGGATCCCGCCGGCCCTCGCGGCCGAACGCGCACCCCGCGGATCGCGCTGGCTATCATCGGACTCGAGGTGGCACATCCGAGGCGTGGGCGACCGGCACAGGAGCGCGCGTGACCGCAGGGCGAGACGGCGAGGCGACGATCGGGATCATCATCCCGCTCTACAACGGCGCCCGCCACATCGCCGAGACACTGCGGTCGGTGCTGACGCAGACTCACACCGCGCTGCAGGTCGTCGTGCTCGACGACGGATCCTCCGACGACGGCGCCGAGATCGTGCGCACGATGCTCGACGATCCGCGACTGACGCTCGTGCAGAAGAGCAACGAGGGCATCGCCCGCACCCGCAACGCCGGCCTCGCGCTGCTCGGTGCCGACGTCGCCTACGTGGTCTTCATGGATCACGACGACCTCGTGGCTCCCGACCTGTACGAGCGGCTGCTGCGCGTGCTCGCCCGGCGACCCGACGCGTTCGGCGCGTATGCGGTCGCGGACTGGATCGACGCCGACTCCGCCCCGCTCGGAGAAGGGGAGTTCGCCCGCTTCATGCGGGACCGCCAGACGGTGCGCGGAGGGCGAGTGGTGCCGCTCGCGCCCGACGTGGATGCCACGCTGCCCGAGCTGTTCCTCGCCAACCACCTCTACCCGCCGAGCGGGATCCTGCTGCGCCGCGAGGCGGTCGACGCGATCGGCGGATTCGACCCGTCGTACCGGGTCGCCGACGACTGGGACGCCCTGGTGCGCCTCTCCCGGAGCGGTCCGATCGTGCCCCTGGACGAGATCCTGGTCGGATACCGCCGCCACGGTGCCAACGCATCGGGCAACGCCGCGCTGAACGTGCGCGAGAGCCGGGCGGTGTGGGCGCGCACGTACTACTCCCCGGACAACTCCGCCGCCGATCGGCAGGCGCTGCGGGCGGCATGGCGAGGCATGCAGCGGCACAAGTTCCGGATCAAGTCGGCGGCCGCGCGCCGCGCACTGCGCGCACGACGTGTGGGCGACGCGCTCCGGTGCCAGCTGGATGCCCTTGCGCACCTCGCCCTGGTGCGCCCGCTGCGGCGCTGGGGCCGCTGAACGGATCAGGACCGCTGCGGGACTGGGGACGCTGAACGGATCAGCGCTGCCTGGTCGCTGGCAGCGATGGGCGCCTGTGGGCACTGATCCCGTTCAGCGCGCCTGAGCCGCTGGGCTGCGGTACGGGATCAGAGCCGATCGAGCAGCGCGCGCAGCTGCGTCCACGCCCACTCCGGATCCCGCTGCCTTGCCCGGCGGAGGCCCGCCTCGCCGCGCCGGATCCGGTCCGCGGGATCCGCGATGAGGTCGTGGAGGGCGGCGGCCAGGGCGTCGGGGTCGTTCGGCGGCACGAGCACGGCGACGTCGCCGACCACGCTCGGGATGCCACCGGTGCGGGAGGCGACGATCGGCAGGCCGCTCGCCATGCCCTCGCCGAGGATCAGCCCGCTGGGTTCGGCCCACACCGAGGGCACCACGAGCACGTCGGCGTCGCGGTAGAGCGCGGGAAGGGCGTCGCGGTCGGCGAACGGCAGGAAGGTCGCGGTCGCACGACTCGCCTCGGCGAGCTCGCGCACCTCCTGTTCGTACGGGGTGGCAGGCGCATTCGGGTCGAACTCGTGACTGCCCACGAAAACGAACTCAGCCTCCTCCGGCCCGAACGCCTGGGCCGCCCTGGCCAGCACGTCGGGCCCCTTCGAGGGGATCATCCGCCCGACGTACAGCACACGGACAGGACGGATGCCGGCGGTGCGACGCTCCGACGGGGAGACCCGAGGCTCGGCCGGGGTGAACCGGGAGGTGTCGACCGGGTTCTCCACGACCGCCACCTTCGATCGTTGTGCGCGTGGCAGCAGACCCCTGGTCTCGTCGGCCAGCGCCTCGCTCACGCAGATCACCGCTGCGGCCTCTCCGACGATGCGGTCCGCCTCGCGGCGCCCATACGTGCGGAACAGCTGGTTGTGCGCATAGATCGACACCCGGTGCCCGCTGCCGCGCAGCAGCTGGGGCAGGATCGGCGCATTGTGCGCAAGCACATCGGCCGCGGGCAGCCCTCGCACCGCATCCGCGAGCGGGGCGAACCACCGCCCGACCCGTGGCCGCTGCAGGCCGAGGCGCCCCACCGCCGCATCGAGGTATTGACCGCTGCGCGTCACACCGGGCGCGCGGTCGTACTCGATCAGGTCGACGCCCTCGTAGCGAGGGGACATGGTGGTGCAGTCCAGGATCACGCCGTGCCGGGCGTCTCCCGCGCGCACGGCAGCATCGGCGAGCAGGTGCACTACGGTCGGAACCGCGGATCCGGTGCGAGGGGAGAAATGGTCGCCCGGCGTGATGGCGTGGATGACGCGGCGCTCGCCCATGGGGTCAGCTTAGAGCGGCCGGTGGGGGAGCCCGTTGAGGTGGCGCGGTGAAGGGATGCGGCGGGCGGTCGGAGGTTGCGGCGGGTCGCGCGGGCTGTGTCGGGTGATGGATCCACTGAGCACGAGGGGTCGATCGCGGGCGATGGTGCGGGGTGTCTGTGGATCGCTCGCCTTCGTTAGACCGACCCCACGCGCGACGCCCCGACTATCGAAGCTTGACCTTCTTCTTCTTCCAGGGAATTCGCAGGTCAGGAGCGGGAATTGGTTGTGGAAAAGTCTAGAACATAGCTTCGATTCTTGGTAGGATCGGAGCATGTCCAGCACCCTTGATCCGCTTCTGGAGGCCGCCCGGCTTCTGGCCGCGGCGTGGGGCGATGCAGAGTCCGGGTCGGACCTGTCACGGGCGCAGCTGGTGGCGGTGAACGATGCGATCGGGCTGGTGAAACGAACCGCGGGCGCGGTGCATGCCGAGGTCGCGGCGGGCATCGCCCGGGAGTCGCGGCGAGAGCTCGGGCCGGAGTCCCTCGCGAAGCAGCACGGCTACCGGACGGCGGCGCAGTTGATCGCGACCACCACGGGCGCATCCGTGGGGGATGCGGTTCGGCTGGTGAAAGTCGGCGAGACGACCGCACCACGCACGAACCTGCTCGGGGAGGCGCTGCCGGCGAAGTTCCCCGCCATCCGGGAAGCGCTGGCTGCGGGGCGGATCGGCGCCGCCGCGGCGGGCATGCTCGTGACATTCCTCGACCGGATGATCGTGAAAGTCGGGCGCGCGAGGGCATCCGAGGCTGAGACCGCTCTGGTCGGTCTCACACCGGGCCTATCGCTGGACGAGATCCGCCGGGCGATGACCCGGTTGGAGGCGTATCTGGATCCGGACGGTGTCGCACCCCGCGAAGACGAGTTGCGGGCGCGGGCATCGCTGAGCATGTTCGAGCGGGACGGGATGCTGCACCTGAACGCGGTCCTCGACCCGGCCCGGGCCGGGTCGGTGAAGACCGCGATCGAAGGATACGTGTCCGCGCAGTTCACCGCCCGCCGCGATCGCGACCCGGCCCTCGGGGACGCGGACCGGCGCACCGTCGGACAGATCCAGGCCGACGCGCTCGCGCACTTCGCCGACCACGCGTTGACCTGTCTGCGGAACAAGAGCCTGAACGGGGCGACCGTGATCGTCCGTGTGGACGCCACCGACCTCGCGAACAGCACCGGATACGGCCTCATCGACGGGCTCGACCAGCCCATCAGCATCCACACCGTCCGCCGCATCGCCGGCAGCGGCATCGTGCAGGACTGGCTCTGCGGACGAGACGGGGAGATCCTGCACTGGGGCCGCAAGAAACGACTGTTCACCGAAGCCCAGAAACTCGCTCTCCGGGAACGCGACGGCGGCTGCGCATTCTGCGGACTCCCACCCGGAATGACCAAAGCCCACCACATCGACTGGTGGACCCGAGACCACGGCACCACCGACCTGAACAACGGTGTGCTGCTGTGCGAGACCTGCCACCACCTCATCCACGACAACCACTGGACCATCCGCATCGACGGCACCGGAACCCGAGCCAACGTCTGGTTCCTGCCCCCAACCGGCATCGGCGGACCACCCCGCCTCGGAGGACGCGCCCGCACCGAACTCATCGCGTGAGCCGCCGCGAGAGCGCGCGCGTGTCGTCTGGGTCGCGCTGCGCGCTCCTCGCTCAACGACCCGAGGTGACGACGGCTCGGGCGCCCGCTGCGCTCGCTCGATGCGGGCTGGGGAGAGGAGACGTGTGCCCGGAGGACCGCGTCTTCGCCGCAGAGTGAGCTCAGTGCGGGGAGCGCGCGCCCAGCCCAGCGATCAGCTCGGCCAACTGGCGCGCGTAGCGGTCCGCGCCGTATTTCGAGCGTGCCCATTCGGTCAGCGCGGGATCCTGTGCTGACGAAGCTCCGAGCGCGGCGACCACTGCTGCGGCGAACTCGCGCGGATCGTCGGTCACGGGGAACGGGAATCGGCCGTCGTCGTTCGTGATCCCTTCCGCGCCGACCCTGGTGGTGACCACCGGGAGGCCGCGCAGCAGTGCGTCGACCGTCTTGAACTTCACGCCCGCTCCCGAATGCAGCGGGACGAGCGCAGCCGAGGCTGTGCGGTACACCTCGTCGAGGTCGTCCACATAGCCCGTGACGGTCACTCCCGAGGTCAGCGCGGCGCGGGCGTACAGCGACTCCGGGGGATGGACGCCGACGAGCGACAGCGCGGCATCGGGCAGCACTGCGCGCACGGAGGGCCACACCTCGTCCAGCAGCCAGACGGCCGCCTCCACGTTCTCGCGCCGGTCGAACGCCGCGACGAACACCGCAGGTCCGCCACGCGGCACGGTCGCTCCGCCGCTCGGCGTGGACGATCCGCCAAGCAGCGGGGCCGAGTCGCTGCCCGGTGCGGCCGATCCGACAAGCGGCACGGCCGTTCCACCGGGCGATGCAGCCGATCCGCCGACGGAGGCGACCGGATGCTCGGCCGGATCCCACAGCGGCGGGTCGATCGCGACCACGCGGGGATGGCGGCCGGCTCCACGCACCTGGCGGGCGTCCTTGTCGCTCAGCACGATCACGACATCGGCACTGCGGAACGACGCCGGCTGCGTGACAGCGACCACGAGCGCACGCCACGACCGCCACACGACCTTCCTGGTGGCGCTCTGCGCACGGGCGGACCGCAGCCATCTCAGTTCGCGCTGCAGCGGCACATCGTGGGCGACCAGCGCGGTCGGTCGAGACCTTGCCGCACCGCGCAGCAGGAACGCCGTCTCCTCCCACTGCGCCTCCACGAACTCCGCCCGTCGCAGCGCCTCGCGCACGACGGGGCTGCGCCGCAGCGCCCTGCGGCGGCTGGGCGCGAGCCAGTGCGGCACCACGATCGCCGCGAGATGATCGAGGACCTTCATCCCGGGGGAGTCGTCACCCGCGACCAGGATCACGCGGTCGGGATCCGGCGTACGCGCGAGGCCGATCCGATTGAGCTCGGTGTCGGGGGCGACGACGGTGACCTCGTGGCCGAGGGCGTTCAGAACTCCGAGATGGCGGCGGTAGTACTCGCCGCCCGCATGCGGAATGCCCGGGTAGGGCACGACGAGGGAGAAGCTGACGATCCTCATGCCCGGGGGCCGGATCCGCCGCGTGACGACGGGGTCGGGTCAACCACGACCCAGGTATATCATCGCGCGGTCACAGGCAATAGCATCGCGGCGGAGGACCCATGCCGATGACGAAGGCTGACGAGTCGGCGCCCACCGACGCCCGCGTGCAGCCGCCCACCGCCGCGCGCGTGAAGCGCGCAACGCAGCTCAGGCGCGGTCTGTACGCGCGCGCCAGGCGGGCGCTTCTCTCCGACACCGGACTGCGCCTGGCGCATGCCGTGGAGCGAACGCGGGTCCTGGCACACCTCCGGCGCAGCGGCTCCCGCCCCGGTCCGCGTCCCGCTCCCGGTGAGCTGGACGCGGTAATGCTCCCGGCGGGCGGCGGCAACATCGGGGATCAGGCGATGTTCGAGGCGTATCTCGTGAACACTCCGGGCGAGGTCCTGGCCGTGATGCGCGACGCCGGCGCCTACATCGTCCCCGATGAGGACCAAGCCCGGGTACGGGTGCTGAGCGCGCCGCTGCTCAGCGGCGGCACCCTGCGCGGACGCTGGGGCGAGGTCCGTGCGCTCGCCGACGAGCTTCGGGTGGCGCGGTCGTTCGCCGTGATCGGCGCCGACATCATGGACGGCGGATACAACCGCGCGGAGGCGGTGACCCGCGCCGAGATGCTCCGGCTGGCGCGGCGGCTCGGCGCCGGCGCTCGCGTGCTGGGCTTCAGCTGGGGCGAGCACGTCGACGCCGCCGCATCCCGAGCGCTGGCACGAGCAGCGTGCAAGGCGCGGCTGTTCGTGCGCGATCCGATCTCGGCCGAGCGTCTGGACCGTGCGGGGATCCCAGCGCTCGAGTCCGCCGACCTCGTGTTCACGGCCGACGGCGAGCGGGAGCCGGCGGACCTCGCGGCCTGGGTGACGCGGCTTCCGGATCCGGTCGTCATCGTCAATCTCAGCGGCCTCATCGAACGCAGGACGGACCTCGTGCCCGAGTTCGTCGCGCTCATCGATCGGCTGACGGCGGATGGCATGCGCGTGGTGCTGCTCCCGCACTGCCTGCGCGACGGCGACGACGACCTGGCGGTGTGCCGGCGCGCGGGGGAGGCGGCCGCTCGGCCGGACAGAGTGCTGCTGGTGGAGCGGGCGCTGCGCCCCGCCGAGGTGCGCTGGCTCACGGCGCGCGCGGCGGCGGTCGTCACCGGCCGTATGCACCTGTCGATCCTCGCTCTGACGCAGGGCACCCCGGTCGCCGTGCTGCGCACGCGCGGCAAGGTCGACGGCCTGGCGCGGATGTTCGATCTGGAGCGGTACGCCCTCGACCCCGTGCCGGGCATCGGCGGCGAGGTCGGACGAGCGCTCGCCGACCTGTTCGCCGACACGACGCTGCGCGAGCGGATCGAGGCGCGGCTGCCGCACGTACGCGCGCTCGCGCAGCGGCAGTTCGTGCAGGAAGGGCCGGAGCCCACCGCCACTCCGCGCTGATCGGAGGCGCTCAGGCTCGGAGTCGAGTCACTCCAGCCGGCCGAGCTGCACGAGGCGTGCGAACTCGGGATCCTGCTCCCGCACCTCGTCGAACGTGCCCTGTGCGGCGATGCCGCCGTCGCGCAGGTGCACCAGGTGATCGACGCTCCGGACCGTCGAGAGCCGGTGCGCGACGATGACGATGGTCATGGTGCCCTGCAAGGACTGCAGCGTCTGCGCGATCTCGTGCTCGGTGGCATTGTCGAGCGCGCTGGTCGCCTCGTCGAGCACGAGCACCCGCGGGCGCAGGTACAGGGCGCGCGCCAGGCCGACGCGCTGGCGCTGACCTCCGGAGAGGCGGGTGCCGCGCTCTCCGACGATGGTGTCGATGCCGTCCGGCAGATCCGTCACGAGGTCACTGAGCTGCGCCTGAGCGAGAGCGGTGAGCACGCGATCCCGGTCGATGTCGGCGGCTTCCACGCCGAAGGCGACGTTGCGCGCGATCGTCCCGCTGAGCAGGTACACGTCCTGAGGCACGACGCCGATCTCCGAGTACCACGTGGCCAGGTCGTCGGAGATGGAACGACCGCCGCAGCGCACGACGCCGGACGTGGGCGAGAATAGCCCGAGGATCAGGTCGACCACGGTGGTCTTGCCGGCGCCGCTGCCGCCGGTGAACGCGACCGTGCGGTTCTCCCCGATGGTGAGCGAGAGCCCGTTCAGCACCGTCGCATCCGAGTCCGGGTACCGGAATGTGACGTCGTCGAGCACGATGTCGCCGCGATACGGCTCATCGCTGCGCGGCTGTTCGTCGTACAGTTCGGTCGGATCCAGCTCGGCCAGCGCATCGACCATGATGTTCAGTCCCACGCCGCCGACCCGGGTCGTCGCGAGGTTCGCCGAGACCCTGGTCAGGGTCGGCAGGGCGCGCAGCGCGGCCGTCGCGAACAGTCCCAGCACCGGGATCACCTGAGCGGCGGATCCGACCGCGAACATGAGGACCGAGATGCCCACGATCGCGATGATGAACGCGATCTCGAGGATGTGGCGCGGCACGTCGCTCATGAAGCTCAGCTCACGTCCGGCGCGGGCGCTACGCAGCCGGGAGTCGCGGAAGTCTCGGACGAAGGCCGAGCCCCGCGAGCTCAGTCGGGTCTCGCGGAAGCCTTCGAGCCCGGGCATGAGCGCCTGCCAGGCCTCCAGGCCCGACTGCGCGATCGTCTCGCCGATGCGCAGTTGGCGCCGGCGCAGGGCGAACTGCACCCCGCCGACGATGCCGCCGAACAGCACGATGGTGAACAGCGTGGCACCGGGTGCGGCGAGGGCGAGCACGGCCATGATCGCGACCAGCACGAGCACATCCGAGCACATCGTGACCACCGCCATGAGCACGCTCGCCGCCTGATTGGTCGCGTCGTTGATGTTGCGATAGACGACGCTGAGCGTGCGTGCGCGATGGGCCGCATACGGCGCCTGCACGTAGCGCTTCATGAGCTCGGTCGCGGCGAGCGCGGTGATCCGCGTCGTGCGACCCAGCAGCCACCATCGGAACAGCAGCGATCCCGCGGTCTTGATCAGGAACACGAGCGCGATGAAGCCGCCCAGGAGCGGGATCAGCACGGACAGCTCCGAGCTCCCCGCCGTCGCGGCGACCCACTCCAGGACCGAGCCTTGAGGCTTGCCGGTGGTGATCAGGCTCATGAGGGGCAGCATCGCGGCGACGCCCGCCATGTCGAGCAGGGCGAGCACGACCGAGGCGGCCACCGTGGTCAGGATCCACTGGCGCGGACGCGCGCCCGTGACGCGGAGCAGGGTGCCGAGCTGCGGCAGCAGCGCCCGCGGCGTCGTCGTGCGGGCTGCATCCCGTGCCATTGCGCGTGTCCTCCCGCGAAATCATCGCAAATCCCGTATCGGAATATTGGGTCATACGCTAACATCGGTCTTGTCCGCGTTATGCCGTCATCTGGGGTCGCATAACGTCATGCATTCGACTGGGGAACCGCATATGTCTGAGAACGACGAGTCGGCCGGCATCAGCCGCCGCACTGTGACCAAAGCCATGGCGTGGGTCGTGCCAGCCGTGGCTGTCGCCGCGACCGTGCCCATCGTGGCCGCGAGCGCGTGTAACGACTTCAATCCCGAGAATCCGTGTCCGATCACACTGTCGGGCACGGGCTGCAAGCTCCCGGGTAACTCCAATTCCACCTACAAGGGCTACGCGTTCCGGCTCGTGATCGCGAACCCGACCGGCGCGACAATCACCGTCAACGTGACCTCCGCGACGCTCAATGGCAACAGCTTGGGCGGCATCCGCGTGGTGAACCTCAGCAACGGTTCCAGCCAGGGCAACCCGTTCACGGTGCCGCCGCACACGACGTACACCGCCGCACTGCTGACGCAGAACGCGCCGAACAGCTCGAACGGCGCGTTGAGCATCACCTACACGGTCAACGGCGGCGCGCCCATGGTGGCGAACGCGACCATCCCGTCCGCTCCGCCGATCAACGGCGCTTCGTGCTCGACCTTCAACTCGACTGAGAAGGGCTACATCGCGGCGCAGTGACGTCCGGTGGATCTCTGACGAAGGCCCTGCTTCGGCGGGGCCTTCCTCGTATCCCGGACTCGCCGCCCGCTGGATAGCATCGCACCATGCCCGTTCCGTTCGCCGTCACGCTGCCGTTGCTGCTCGCCGGGGTGCTCCTGGCCAGCGCAGCGGCGAAGCTGCGCACGCCCGGAGACCTGCGCGAGTGGGAGGCGCTCGGCGTGCCCCCGGCGTTGCGGCGCGCCGTGCTGCTGCGGCTGCACCCGTGGGCGGAAGGTGTGCTCGGCATCGCCGTGGCCGCGCTCGGCGGATGGCTGGGCGTCGTCGCCGGCATCGTCGCCGTGGCGCTGATGCTCGGCTACACGGTGCTGGTCGCGCGTGCCGCGGCCGGCGGGGGAGCGTCCTGCACCTGTTTCGGGGCTCCGGCGCCGGTGACCGGCATGACCGTGGTGCGCAACGTCTGGCTGACCGCGCTCGCCGCCGGCGCCACGGTCGGCGCCGCGAGCACGCCGCTCCTGGGCGGCGCGCTGGCCGCAGGGATCGCGCACCTGCCCTGGCTGCTCGCGGCGGCGATCACCGTGGTCACGACTGCGCTCGTGCTGTGGCGGGCGCCCGAACGCCGGGTGCCTGCGGCGGCGCCCGGGGTGCCGGTGGTGCATGGTTCGGCGGCGGGTTCGAACGCCGGCTCGCCGGACGCACTGGAGGGATCCGCGAGCGGTGACGAGGTCGAGTACGTGCGGCGCCGCACGCCGGCGGTGCCCGTGACGTTCGCGGACGGCACCGAGGTGAATCTGCGTGCGCTCGCGACGAAGAAGCCGCTCCTGCTGCTCGCGCTGTCGTCGATGTGCGGACCGTGCGAGATGATCCGGGATCGGCGGGCGCACTACCGCGCTCTGCTGCCCGAGGTCGACGTGCGACTGCTGCTGGTGGAACCGACATCGAGCCGCTGGGCCGAGCTCGAGGAGCCGCAGTCGCTGCACGACCTCGGCGACTACGTCGCGGGCTCGATCGAGGAATGGGCCACGCCGTCGGCCGTGCTGCTCGGCGCCGATGGCCTGCTCGCGGGAGGACCGGTCACCGGCGACCTCGCCGTCGAGGTCTTCGTCGGCGACGTGTACGAGGCCCTGCACGGGCAGCGCCCGCCGACGGACCCGTCCGCGGGTTCCGCGACAGTCGGGTGAGAGCGGTCGGCACCTGTCCTGACACCGCGCGGGTCAGAGCCGCAGCATCACACGGTCGCCGACGGCGGCGACTTGCACGCCCGTCCATGCGCACAGCACCAGCAGGGCCAGCACGAGCACCGCGCACAGGACCCATCCCGTGCGCCGCCCGCGGAACCACAGCGTCGCGGATCCGAACGCCAGCGCAGCCAGGGGCAGCACGCCGTACGCGGTGCGGAACGCGACGTGCCAGCCCAGCCCGACCTGCAGCAGCCAGGCGGCGACGCTCGCGACACCGGTGACCAGGAGCAGCGCGAGGGGCACCGGTCGCACGCGGTCGCGGGCGACGGTGAGCAGAGCGACCGCGCCGACCAGGAGCACCGCTCCCGCCAGTACGGCGAGCGCATCGACCCACCCGGGGGCCGTGAACACGTTGCGGAGGTACTCGTCCGGCAGGCTCAGGTAGGTGAGCACCTCGCGGGCGAGCGCGAACGGCGAGGTCGTGCCGGACTGGAAGTGGTAGCCGGCGGCGTCCACGCCGGCCTGACCGGTGAGATCGCCGTAGAGCGCGAGATTGCGCAGCACCCACCAGGCGCAGCCCGCCACGACGACGATCGACGCCACCAGGGCTTCGCGCCAGCGGCGGCGCGCGAGCAGCATGAGGAGCAGTCCGATCACCAGCGGGGCGATGCTGATCTTCACCATGATCGCCACCGCGCAGAGCGCACCGATCATCAGCCCCCGCAGCCAGGGCCTCGCGCCGGGACCGCCGAGTGCGACGAGGACGGCCGCGAACCCGGCCACGAGCGACCAGGTGTCGTTCTGCACCGAGGCCGACATCACGATCAGCATCGGGTTCAGCGCCACGAACGCCGTACCGCTCACGACGGCCGCGGCCTGCCCGGGAATCGTACGGAGCAGGATCCGGGCGACCAGCCAGGCGAGCAGGATCGCGCCCAGCACGCCGAGCAGCCGCACGCCGAGGAAGCCGGTCTCGCCGGATCCGAGCAGGCGGATGATCCCGGCCGCGGCGAGATAGAAGAGCGGCGCCTGCTGCCCCTCGTAGGTCACGCCCGGTTCGCCGAGTACGGGGAGGGTTCCGTGCTCCGCGACGGAGACGGCGTTCGCCCAGTGCGCGGGCTCGTCGTAGGGCAGGCCCGCGGGCACGGCGAACGCGGCGATCGTGCCGAGGGCCGCGGTCGCGACGCACAGGGCGGCGGTGAGGGCGACGGCTTGCGCGTCGGCGCTCCCCGCGAGCCTTTGCGGTGCGACCCGCCGTTCGTCCCGAGCGGCGGGGACCTGGCGCGAGGCGCTCATGACCCCGAGGCCGCGGTCAGCACGGCCTGCATCTCGGCGACCCGCAGCGACCAGTCGGCGGAGAGGGCCGGATCCGGATCAGGCTGTGTCGCAGGCGATTCGTCGGCCGTCCGCGGCAGCCCTTCGGCCTCGGCCAGTGTCTGCCGCACGGCCTCGGGGAAGTCCTCGGCATCCGCGATCCGGATCAGCGGGTCGTCCGCATCCCGGAATCCCGCCACCGGCGTGGACACGACCGGACGCCCCACGGCCTGGTACTCGTAGAGCTTGAGCGGATCCAGGCTCTCGGTGAACGCGGTCACGACGTGCGGGACCAGCAGCGCATCGGCGTTCTGCAGATAGCCGATCACCGCCTCGCGCGGGCGGGCGCCGAGCACCACCACGCCGGCGTCGCGGAGCCGGGCGGTGTCGGCCTCGTCGAGCGCATTCGGGCCCACGAGGACGACGGTGCCTGCGGTGCCTTGGTCGCCGGCTCGGTCGCCGGCGCTCAGCGCGACAGCGGTCTGCACGCACAGTGCCACGTCGAGGCGGTCGCGGTGCAGGGTGCCAAGGTAGAGCGCGACGGGTCCGGACGGTAGGTCCGCCGGGCGCGGCTGCGGGGCACGGTAGGCGTCGACGTCGACCCCGTTGCGCACCAGGGAGATGTCGGGGCGCTGGGGGCTCTTGCGCCGCACCAGCTCGGGGGAGCAGGCCACCACAGCGGCGGCGTGGGCGAGCAGCCACGCCTCGCCCTCGCCGATACGGCGCATCTCGGCGGCGGGCCGGTCGGCGGCCATCCAGTCGTCGGTGAGGTCATAGAGCGCCCGCCACCCGGTGCGCCGCGCGAGCCCGGCCAAGCGCGGGTCGTTGACCCACAACAGCGGATCCATCATGTCCAGCCGCGCCGCGGCGCCGACGATCGCGCGCTCGATCCGCGCGTCCGCGCCCGGGTCGATCCGGCGCGGCAGCCACTTCACCGGGCGGACCGCGTGCAGCCGCTCGGCGATCGGACGCACGCCCTGCCCGAACTGCGGTCGGGCGCCTCGCCGCAGGGCATGCAGCGGGTCGTCCGGAGGCTCGACGAAGAGCACGCGGAGGTCTGGATCCTGCTGCAGCAGGCCCGAGACCAGGTGCTGATTGCGTCGCCACACCTCGTCCCAGCGCTCCAGGGAGAGCACGACCAGATCGCTCATCGCCGGGTCTCGCCCTCGCGCGCCCCGCGCGTGCCGGCGTGCCGGGCGATCGCCTCGCGATACACGGCATCCGTTCCGGCGGCCTGCGCGTCCAGCGAGAACTCGGCGCGCTGGCGCTGCTGCGCGGCGGTCGCAAGCCGTTCCCGTGCCTCCGGATCCGCGGCGAGCAGGCGCAGGCGCGTTCCCGCGGTCGCGGTGTCGCCCGGCGGGAAGAGCGCGTGCGGCTCCAGCCCCTCGAGCAGATCGAGGTGCCCGCCTGCCCCGGCGGCGACCACGGGGAGCCCCGTCTGCATCGCCTCCAGGACGGTCAGCCCGAGGCCCTCGCGCGGACAGGGCGCGAGCAAGAGCCCCGCCTGGGCCATCAGTGCGGCGACATCGGACCGGTATCCGAGGAAACGTGCGTTGCCGGTGAGGCCGAGCCGGGCGACCTGGACTTCGAGGTCCTCGCGGCGGGCGCCCTCGCCGGCGATCCACAGCTGCCAGCCCTCGGCGGCCAGGCCGGATGCCGCGAACGCATCGATCGCCACGTCGGTCGCCTTCTCCGCCTCGAGGCGCTGCGCGACGAGCACGACCCGCTCCCGCGACGGCGGCGATGCGTCGGGCTCCGACGGGCGCAGCCCCGAGTGCACGACCGTGGAGGCGACGCCGATCTCGGCGGCCACGGCCCAGCTGATCGCGATCTCCGCATCGACGACGCGTGCGGCGACCGTGTTCATGTGCACCGTGGCATGGCGCCGCCGCGGCTGTGCGAAATGCCGGGTCGCCACGACCGCGGGCCGGCGGCGGCGCCCGAACGCGAGCGCGGCGGCGGCCTCGGCCGCGGTCATGTGCACGTTCACCACGTCGGCGTCGGCGCGCACGGCACGCAGCGCGCGCCGCACGCCGAGATTGCCGCGTGCGGGAATGAACCCGACACCGGTGCCGGCGAGCGCGGCCGACATGCGTGCAGGGTCGCCGCCGATCACGCGCACCCGTGCGCCGGCGGCGCGCTGGGCGCCGGCGAGCCGCACGATGAAGCGCTCCACGCCGGCGAAGCCATCCGAGCTGACCGCGTGCACGATGTCGAGGGGCCGGGCGGTGTCGATGCTGCCAGCGGCGGCGTCGGCCGGATCCGGATCCGTGCCCTCCTGACCGCGAGACTCCATCTCCGTATCGAGACTGCGTGAATCTTCTGCAGTCTCGGTACGGAGATGGAGTCTCGCGGGCGTGGGCGTGGGCGTGGGCGTGGGCGTGGGGGCGGGTGCGGGTGCGGGTGCGGGTGTGGGTGCGGGAGTAGGGGCGGGTGTAGGGCCCAGCGACGACGGCCCTGCCGCGTCCGGGAATCCCCCCACGTCCGGGCGCACGGACGCCAGCAGCGCGAGGTAGCGGGCTGCGATCCGGTCCCAGCCGAGGTGCTCGACGCTGCGACGGCATGCGTCCCGCCAGGCGGCGACATCGGTGGCCGCGACCTGCTCGAGCCGGGTGGCGATGTCCCTCGGATCCGGATCCACGAGGTAACCGTTCACGCCGTCCTCGACCAGATCGACGGCACACCCTTGTCGTGTCGCGATCACGGGCAGGCCTGAGGCCAGGGCCTCGGAGATCACCATCCCGTAGGGCTCGTAGAGGGTGGGGAAGACGAACATGTCCGCCGCCGCGAACACCGCGGACAGGTCGGTCTTCACTCCGGCGAAGTGCACGCGGTCGACGACTCCCGCCCGCTCCGCCCGGCGCAGCATCAGGGGGATCGTCTCGGAGTCGCCGCCGATCACCAGCAGCATCACGGTCGGCGCGTGCACGAGGGCGTCGATGGCGAGCGGCACTCCCTTCCAGCGCAGCTCGTGCCCGACGAACAGGGCGACCCGATGTTCGTCGTCGAGGCCGAGGGCGGCCCGCGCGGACTCCCGTTCGGCCGTCGTGGGAGGGTGGAACCGTTCGAGATCCACGCCGTTGGGGATCACCTGCACCGGAGGAGCCACCACGCCGTAGCAGCGCTCCAGCTCGGCGACCTCGGCCGAGGTGAGTGCGACGATCGCGCGGTGCGTGCGACCGCGATAGCGGATCCGGTCCACGACGTGGGCGAACGGGACCATCGGATTGCGCAGCACCCGCCACAGCCCTCGCCCGCGGGCGCGGACCGCCGCGATCGTGATCACGTGGTTCACGAACACGTCGCCGGCCAGCACCATCCCGTGGCAGAGCGCGACCGCATCCGGCCGTTCGGCGAGATACCGTCGAGCGCGGGCGCTGCCGCGCACGACGAGGCGGAACTGGGCGCTGACCATCGACAGTCGGCGGCGCCAGGCAGCGCGCTGGGTGCGCGGCGGCACCCTCACCAGCTGCGGCGTGGTGAGGGATTCCACGGTGTGCCCGGCGGCACGGAACGCGCGTTCGAGCTCCCACGCGACACCCGAGATGCCGGCGCCGGGTGCGACGCTCGGTGCGATCTGCACGATCCTCATCACGGTCTGATCCCCTACGCAGCCCATCGGCGCGTGGACCCGGCGCGCCGCTGACTCAGCGTAGCGCGCGGGTCACGCCGGCAGGGCGCGAGAATCGGCCTCCGCCTCGGCGCGCACCGGCCCGCGGCGGTACAGCGCGGCACGTCGCGCGGCGGCCCGTCCGCGTTCGCCCGGCAGCGCGATGCCGCGGACGGTGGCGCCGACCAGCTGCGCGGTGCGGGCGAGCGCCCAGCCCCCCGCGCCGAAGTGCTTGCGGTAATACCGTTCCTGGCTGGCGTGGAAATGCCGTTCGCGGCGGCTCGGATCCGTGCTGGTCCCGGCGCCTGCGTGCGTCGCGACCGCCTCGGGCACCACGGCGTGCCGCCAGCCGAGCAGATGCGCGCGGTATGCCCAATCGGTCTCCTCGGCATACAGGAAGAAGCGTTCATCGAAGCCGCCGACGTGGTCCAGCGCCTCCGCGCGCAGCAGCAGCACGGATCCGATCACGAAGTGCGGCCCGCGGATGAGGCGGCCGAGCCCCACTGCTTCCAGCCACGCGCGGCCGGGAGAGGGGAACACCCACTCGGCCTGAGCGGCGACGCCCTGTTCGTCGTGCTGGGCCGGCCCCACACTCGCGAGCGCCGGATCGGCGGCGAGGCCGCGCTGCAGCGCGCGGATGCCCTCCGGGGCGATCACCGCGTCGGGGTTCAGCAGCAGCACGTCGGCCTCTGGAAGCAAGCGGTCTTCGAGCGCGCGATTCACCCCGGCGCCGAAGCCGAGGTTGGCTCTCGGATCCAGGTATCGCACACCGAACTCGGTGCACAGCGCGGCGATCTCCGGCATCGAGGAGTTGTCGACCACGGTGACGACCAGATGCCGCACCGGCTCCAGCGCGCGCCGCAGCATGTCGGGTGCGCCGTACGCCACGACCACGATCTCGGGGTCGTCGAGTTCTCCCGGCTCCCCGGCCTCGGTGGCCCCGCGAGGCGTGCCGAACTCAGTCGATTCGCCCTGGTGCGCCGGGTTTGCGGGGGTTCGGCCTTCGGATCGACTGAGTCCGGAACGCCGGGGCGCGAGCACCGTGTCGTACATCCGCTGGTACTGCTCCGCGACGGCGGGCCAGGAGCACTCGGCGGCGCGCACCAGGCCCGCCGCGACGAGCTCGTCGCGGCGCCGGCCTGCCGCCTCCCGCACCGCGGCGGCGAGGGCGCGCGCATCGCCGCGGGGAACGACGATGCCGGCGCCGCCGACGACGTCGGGAAGCGCGCCCGCATCGCTCGACACCACGGGCACGCCCGCGGCCATCGCCTCCACCGCGACGCGGCCGAACTGCTCGGTCCAGCGGGGCGTGGGCAGTGAGGGCACGGCGAGCACGTCGATCGACGCGTAGAACCCGGCGACCGCATCGGGATCCACCCCGCCGAGGAACACGACCCGGTCCGCGACTCCGCGTCGCGCCGCCTCTTCGTGGATCGTGGCGGCCAGAGGGCCGGTGCCCGCGATCCGGGCGTACAGCGAGGGGGCTTCGACGAGGGCGTCGAGCAGCAGCGGCACGCCCTTCTCCGGCACGAGCCGGCCGAGCAGCCCGACGACGACGTGATCGCCGGATCCGTCGGCCGGATCCATCCCGGCGGGGGTCACCGGATCCACCCCGACCGGGGGCACCGGATCCACACCGAGGGGGGTCACCGGATCCACGCCGAGGGGGATCACCCGCGCGCGCCCCGGGAAGCCCTTGAGCTCGGCGATCGCGGCGGCCTCGGCGTTGCAGGCGGAGATCCCTCCGGCGTGGCGCAGGGACAGGCGCTCGAACCATCCGAACGGGAAGGGGTACCGCTTGTGCAGGTTCTGCGCGGTGTACAGCGTGTAGGGGGCGCGCTGACGGCGCAGCGCCCGCAGCAGGAGCGTCTCCGCGGTGCTGAGCGCGAACGGCTCCTCATGGATGTCGACGAGATCCCAGCGCTCGCCCAGAGCACGCCAGAGCGGTCGCGGGTCGTAGACGAAGAGAGCCGGATGCGTGCCCCACGTCCCCACGCCGACGACATCCTCGTCCGGGGCGGCATCGAGTGCGACGGGCACGCCGCCGGCGTCGCTGCGGTTCGCGGTCAGCAGGCGCACATCGAGTCCGCGCTCTCGCAGTGCCCTTTCACGCCCCCGCCACGCGCGCACGGTCGCGCTGTGCGAGATCCGCAGCACCCGCATGGCACCCCCTGTATCGTGGTCAGCTAACGATAGCCCGCGAGCGTCGCCGCCAGCGGGGTCGCCCTGGCTGCGTCGCTGCGCACGGGATCCGCCTTCAGGAGGGGAGTGATCCGCTGTCCGTTCCCGAGGGTCCGATCACATCCGCACCGCGGGTCGCCCACCTGGCGCACACGACGGTGGCGGGGGGCGCCGAGCTGGGGCTCGCGCGCATGCTGCGTGCGGATCCGCCCTGGTCGGCAAGCGTGCTGCTCCCGCCGGATCCGGCAGAGGACGGAGCCTTCGCTGGCCTCCCGGTATCCATCCCGATCCATCGGATCGGCGTCGCGCAGCCGTACGGCGCCAGCGGTGCGTCCCCGACCAGCGCGTTCGCGGTGGGGGCGCGGCTCCTGGCGCAGGCGGTGGCGACGCGGAGGCATCGGTCCTTCCGTGACG
The DNA here is from genome assembly GCF_056398985.1 of Microbacterium sp. 01T413_2. Taxonomy (NCBI): domain Bacteria; kingdom Bacillati; phylum Actinomycetota; class Actinomycetes; order Micrococcales; family Microbacteriaceae; genus Microbacterium; species Microbacterium sp. 01T413_2. The sequence goes on along the minus strand of NZ_JBFTQL010000005.1, from coordinate 10,263 downwards.
CGGATCTCGTGGTCGCGAACAGTACCCGTGCCGCTGCATACGGAGCGCTCGCCGTGACCGGTTCGCGCAAGCCGTTCCTCGTCTACCTGCACGACATCATGGACCGGGAGACCCTCGGCGGCTTCGGGCTGCGGATGATGACTACGGTGGTGCTCCCGCGGGCGGATGGCGTCATTGCGAACTCCCAGGCCACGCTGGCCAGCGCCGAACCTCATCTTCGTCGGGGCGCAGTCCGCGAGGTGATGGCGGGAGCGTCCGGCCTGACCGGCCGCCGGCGCGGCGCGCGGGATCCGGGACCGCTGCGCGTGGGCATGCTCGCGCGCATCGACCCGTGGAAGGGCCAGCTGCTGCTGCTGGACGCCTTCGCGCGCGCGTTCGGTGACGGCGACGAGATCCTCGAATTCGCCGGGGGCGCGCCGTTCGGGCACGCGGACTACGCCGATGCGGTGCGCGATCGTGCCGCGGCGCTGGGGCTCTCCGACCGGGTGCGCCTGCTCGGTCACGTCGACGACGTCGCGTCGCTGCTGCGCCGGTGGGACGTGGGCGTGCAGGCGTCGATGCGTGCGGAGCCGCTCGGCTTCAACGTGCTCGAGTATCTCGATTCGGGTCTGGCCACGGTGGTCGCGGCGGAGGGCGGACCCGTCGAGTGGGTGCGCGATGGCATCAACGGACTCGCGGTCGCCCCGCGCGACGTCGAGGCGCTCGCCGAGGCGCTGCGCCGGCTCGGGGCCGATGACGCGCTGCGTGCGCGCCTGAGCGAGGCCGCGCCGAGGACGCCGGGGCTCGCCACCGATCATGCGGTCGCCGAGTCGCATGCGGAGGCGTACCGCCGGGTGATCGCGCGCCGCGACTGAGGTCGGCGGGGTGGAGGTCCCGCCTCGGCCGGCACGGAGAGCAGGTGCGGTCCGAGCTGCGAGCCCAACGAGCGTGCAGGTCCCCAGTCCTGGCGCTCCTGCGCAATCGGACCGCACCGGGACGGAATGCTGAAGACGGGGAGGTTCTCAGCATCCTCCGATTGCAAGGAGTCACCGCCGACGAGGAAGTGACGCGGAATCGGATCCGCTCGTTGGTCTACGACCGCGCTGCGGCGTGGCTCAGGGGACCACGAACTGGAAGGTCATGTCCTCGGGAGCTGGGCCCATCGGATCGTAGACGGCGATCGGGTCGTAGACGTCCAGGTTGTGCTCCCAGGGCGGGCCCCAGTAGCCGTCGCCGTCGATGTAGCTCATGGTGAACCAGTACCAGCCGTACGAGTTCACGAGCATCCGCCGCTGGGCGTAGCCGTTGGCGTCGAGCGCGACGAAGCCGGTGTTGCCCTCCATCGTGGTGACGTAGATGGTTCCATCGGCGGGGCCATGGAACTCCACGAGGAGTCCGGTCGTCTTGGCGTCGGCCGCGGTCATGTCTTCGAATCCGGTGACGTCTTCGAACCCGTGCACCTCGATGGGCAGCACCGTGAATGCGCCCTCGACTGCCGGCGAAGACGCCGCGTCGGTGTAGGCCCATACCTGGTAGGTGTAGTCGCCGGCGTTGAGCTCGATTCCTCGGGCGTCGAAGGTCCAGGATCCATCGGGTGCGATCGCAGGGGTGTAGCGCTCTGTGCCGAGCTGTACGGCGACGTTGCTGCCCGGGGTCGCCTTCCCGGTGATCGCCGGGGCGAGGTAGCCCGTGGTGCTCGTCGGGCCGGTGACGCCGGGGGAGAGCGCAGGGGTGCTGGGCTCCGTGCGTGTCGGCGTGGGGCCGGGGGTGGGAGTCGGGCCAGTAGGAGAACCGGGGCCCGAAGCGGGGGCGGGGTCGGGGACGCCGTTCGCGGGGGCGGGCCGAGGCTGATACTCCAGCGTGTAGCGGTCGGTGATGCCCTGATCGGCCGGATCGACCTGCCCGGGGACCGCGATCGGCTCGGCGGGCCCGGGAGGCCCCGACGAGTCACTGGCCTCGACGGGAACGGACGCCGCCGGTGTCGGGGGCGGCGTCTGCACCTGGGGCACGTCCGGCGCCGCTTCAGCGGGGCCGACCGTGAAGAATGAGGTGATCACGAGACTGCCCGCGGTGACGGCGGCCACTCCTCCGCCGATGAGCCACGTGGCGACTCCCGCGCCTGCAGCGATGGCGATCGCCGTTGCGGTCGTGGCCGACGACAAGGTGGCCGTGGCGGTGCCGATGCCCGCGGTGCCCAGCAGTACGGCCAGCGTGCTGCCGCCCATCCGAGCCGCAGCCCCGCGCGTCTCGTGCAACAGCGTCCGGCAGGGCGTGCAGTCGGCGATGTGCAGATTCACCTCGGTCGAGACCGCGACGTTGGCGGGCTCGGTCAGATACTGCGGGAAGAGGCGCGCGGCGTGGGCCTGATCGTCACGGAGGGCGGGCGGCACCTGCAGGGTGAGCCATTGGTACTTCAGCCCGGTCCGTGCCCGGCGCTGCAGAGCCGACACCGCGTTGGGCTTGATCTTCAGCTCACGCGCGATCTCAGGGCGCCCTGCCTCGGCCACCTCGGCGAGCCATAGCACGCGCTGCCAGCGTTCCGGCAAGGCCTGCAGAGCCGCGAGGACGTCGCCGGCGTCGCTGTCGGTCTCGGCGATGCTGAGCGCATCGCGCTCGTCGACGGCGTCGAGCTCGTCGGTGAGGATGAGCTGATCCGCGTCCTTGGACCAGCGGATCGCCGTGTTGCGCATCACGGTCTTCAGGTAGGACCGGAAGGCGAACTGCGGCCCCGCGTCGGTCGTGGTCACCTGCTGGTAGATCGCGAGAAACGACTCCGAGACCAGATCGTCCGCGCGCGCGGACGTGAGCCGCTGCGCATAGCGCTGCGCGGCAGGGGAGTGGCGCTCCCAGAGCGCCGCATAGGCGCGCTTGTCTCCGTCACGGAGCGCGCGCAGGAGCTCTGCGTCGGTGCGTACGTCCACCACGAACCCTCCCCAGGAACGAGGCTCATCCGATACGGCATCCCTCCGCACCGGAAGCGGATCTGCGCTTCGGGTGAACGCAGAATCTGGTCAGGCTATCGGATCTATCCGCGAGAGCGCACGGAACATCCGAGAGCCGCCGGTCCCGGAAGCTGTGCTCCCAGGACCGGCGGCGGATCCGATTCGTTCGTCGATCAGGCCGGGACGACCAGGATCTGGCACTGGGCATGGCTGCCGCCGGTCGGGGAGCCGCACACCGTCTTCGCCTCCGCGGTGATCAGGCCCGTGGTGCCGGACTGCGTGCCGCGCTGCCCGGCGTTGATCTGATCGATGAGATACCAGTACGCGGCCTCCGAGTTCGGGGTCTGGAAGTTCCAACTCGCGTCGAAGTTCAGGTCGGTGTAGCGCCAGATGGCGTACTGGGTCGCTTCGATCGCGTCGTTCACGCTGAGCGGCGCCGTGAACGGCCGCACCGGGGTGGCTGCGGCGGACGCAGCCTGGACCGCCGCCGAGAACGCGCTCAGGGCGATCCCCGGGTAGCTGTTCTGGATGATCCACAGCACCTTGCTGTAGATGTCTGCGCTGCCGGTGAGGTAGTTGCTGCCCAGGAACGTGCCGAGGCCTCCGGCCGTCGTTGCCATGTTCGACTTCGCCGAGACGTTGTGCTCCACGCAGTACGAGTAGTAGTCCGGGGTGCCGGGGTTGCTCGGGTCCGCCGGCGTGCTGTTGTACACCCCATGGATCCCGGTGCCGCCGTATCCCTGTTGGAGACCGCCCATCCACATCCCGGAGACCATGACCTGGATGCTCGAGGTGGCGCCGTTCGGAGCAACCTGACCGAGCACGGTGTAGGTGCCGGGGGTCGAGCTCGTGACGATGTGGTTCGTGAGGTCGACCACACCGTTCGCGTCCGAGGTGAAGGTCTTCGGCCCGGTGGTGTTGTCGTCCCAGTGGAAGGACGACTGACCCGCGGGCGCGGCGGGAGGCAGCGTGACGATGATGGCCTGGCCGGCGATGGGCGCGCCGTTGTTCGTGATGCTGAAGCTGATGTTGCCGAGCGGCGTGCAGACGCCCGTCGGCACCGGCTGATCACCCGGGCTGATCACGACGCCGTTCGACGCGGCGTATGCCGGCACGGCGACCGCTGCGGCGACGACGGGCAGCGACCATGCCGCCCCCTTGACGATCGTGCGCCGTGAGATGACCTTCTTCGGGCCCTGCTCGTTGTCGAGCTGTTCCATGCTTTGTTGCTCCCCAGATTCCGCGGTGGCCGGGTTGCCACCGTCCCCATGAGTGAAGGAGTGCGGGCGGCGGTGAAAGTGACGCGAGCGACGAGAATCCGATTCCGGGGCTCGGAGCCGCCGTCGGTCGGCCGATCCGCTGCAGCCCGAGATCGTGCGGCGGCGGAGGCACCGCTTCTTCGCGCCGATCGCTCCGCGCCCACCAGCGCGCCGCCGTCCGGGGTGCCGTAGGCTGGCGCCGTGTCAGCGGAGATCGTCGAGCGGATCCCGCCGGGTGTGCGCTTGGAGATGTCGCGCGCCGGTGTGCAGGTGATCGCCGATCGCGTAGGGGCGCGCCTCCTGCACATCAAGGGCAGCATGACCGACCCCGTGCTGCTCGGCCCGCGCTTCGAGGGCACCGATGTCGACGTGCTGGTCGACCCGGCCGGCATCCCGGCACTGCACCGCGCCCTGCTCGCCCAGGGCTGGCAGGTGTACAGCACTTTCCGGAACAATTCGTCGTTCGAGCACGCGCAGACCTACTTCCACCCCGACTGGGGGCATCTCGATCTGCATCGGCGCTTTCCCGGCATCGGGATCACCGATGACCGTGCGTTCGAGGTGCTCTGGGCCGATCGTGCTGAGGTGAGGGCTGCCGGGCTGCCCTGCGCGGTGCCGGCGCTCACGGCGCAGGCCGTGCTGCTGACGCTGAACGCCGCACGCGCCGCGGGAATGGGAGACACGGCGGCGCGAGTCTGGGATGCGCTCGACGAGCCCGCGCGCCGCGACTGCCTCGCGCTGGTCGAACGGCTGGACGCCGCCGTGGCCTTCGCCGCCGCGCACGGCGACCTGGAACGCTATGCCCACCGGCGCGAGTACCTGTTGTGGAAGGTGGCTTCGCAGGGTGGGACGCGCACGGAGGACTGGCTCGGCAGGGTGCGCGCAGGCCGCACCCTGCGGGACAGGATCGGGCTGGTGCTGCGGGCGCCGCTCGTGAACACCGAACGTCTCACGCACAAGCTGGGCCGCACGCCGCGGCCGGCGGAGGTCGTGCGCGAGTTCCTGATGCGCAGCGCACAGGGCGCAGGCGAGGTGACCCGCGCGGCCGGGAACCGATTCCGCCGGGAATCGGCATCGACGGCGAGAGACGCCACGCCCGACTCCGCCGCGCGTTCGCCGACGGATCTTGGGCGGCAGAACCGGGGCGAGGCGTGATCCGCTATCGACCGGCGGCCGACGTCGGCGTGATCGTCCATGACGATGCCGTGTACGTGGCTCGGCTTCCGCAGGGACCGATCGTCGTGCTGGCGGGCACCGCAGCTGTGGTCTGGCGCGCGGCGTGCGGCGAGGGGGAGGGCACGGTCGCCGAACGCGCCGCGGGAAGCGTCGACCGCGACAGTTCTGCGATCGCCGAAGCCGTGGACGGGTTCGTCGCCGATCTCGTCGCCCGTGGTCTGCTCGTTCGAGCGCAGGAGGCCCCCGCCACCGCACCATCTGAGCGGGATCCCCGGCACGAACCCCAAGAATTCACGTCCTAGCGCGCCATTACTGCACACCATCCGGTTTTCGGATCGTATGCTCGTCACACGGGGGTCAGTAACGGGGATGGTGCCGGATGACGGATATCGCGCAGAGGATTCGCGATGCCGAAGCGGCGGGCGATCACGCGACGGTCGTCCATCTGCTCGCCACCCATCCCGTCGAGGCATGGTTCACTCTGCCGGTCGATGAGCTCACCGCGATCATCGTGGGGCTGCCCGCCGACGCCGTCCGTGCGAGCGCGGAAGTGGCGCTTGTCGCCCGAATGCTCGCCCCGGAGGGTTCCGAGGCGCTCACCGAGGACCGGGCGCTGTCGCGTTCGCCGTATCTGCCCTCGCACCTTCGGCGCTGGCTGGTCGTGACGGATGCGTGGCACGCGCGGCTGAAAGGGGACGCTGCCCGTGCTTACGACGTGCTGATCCGGTTGCCGGAGATCGAAGCCGCGATCCCCTCGGTGCTGGATCCGACGAACGGCATCCGCAGCCTATTCCTCACCCAGGCGGCCGTCACCGCGCTGCTGCTCGGGCGGTTCGGCGAGGCGCTCGCCCTGTACGGCCGCACGCTGCGCGTGCCGACGCCCTCGGCGCTGCGGTTCTATCTCCGCGAGGCGCACCTGCGTTCGGCGCTCATCCACGTCCTGTACGGAGACCCGGCGGCGGCGCGCGCGCACCTGGCCGAGGCGCGCAGCACGCCGCGTACGGAGAGCTGGATGGAACTGCAGCTCGACCCCGAGCAGGCGCTGGTCGAGGCGCTCGTCTCCGACGACGATCCGGACGAAGCCTTCACCCGGATCCTGCAGCTGACGTACGGATCCATGGGGGAGTTGTGGCCGCTGTATCTTCTCGGCTTGCAGCGCCTGGGGGTGCTCGCTGAGCGGCGTCTCGATGTCAGGGAGCGCCTCGAAGCGCTCGTCTCCGCAGGCATGGGGGCGAACGGCACAGCCCTCAACTCCTCCATCCCGCAGGTGCTGCTCGCGTTCGAGTGGCTGCTCAGCGGCAACGTGCCTCGGGCCAAGGAGCAGATGAAAACCGTTCAGGACCGCAGCTGGCCCGCGGTGATCATCGGATGCATGATCCGCATCGCCGGCGGGGCGTCGAAGTCGGCGATCCGCGAGCTCAACGCCGCCAGACCGCTGACCGAGGGGCTGAAGCAGGCTGAGCGGCAGCGCAGGCTGGTCCTGGGCCTCGCACACCATCTCCGCGGCGATTCGGCGGCCTCGATGGCCGCCGTGGATCAGCTCGGGGAGCTCAACCGTCCGTCGAGTCCGCATGAGATCGCCGTGACGCGCATCCTCACCCCGAGTCTGCTGGAACTGGTCGCCCAGCGGATCCCGGAGCTGCGACCGGAGGTCACGCGACCCGGCGACCGGGGCGTCCTCGACACTCCGTCGCTCACGGCGAGCGAGCTCGCGGTGCTGGTGCGCCTCGCCCAGGGCGAGACCAGGGACCAGATCGCGAAGGCGCTCTTCCGCTCGCCGAATACAGTGAAAAGTCACCAGACCTCGCTGTATCGCAAGCTCGGCGTCTCTGCCGCAGGGGATGCCGTGCGCCTCGCCACCGAGGCCGGATACCTCTGAGCCGGCGGAATCGCGGCTCTCGCTTCGGGTGACGCGAAGGGTGAATTCTTCTGGATCAGGGCAAGCTCTCAGACTTCGTGCGTTGAATAAGTTGTCGGCGACGACCCGAAAGTCGTCGGCATCGAATTCATCGTGCGCGTTCCGGTTCCCGGCGCGCCGCGGTGAATCCCCTGGGGAGGGGATGTGTTGAGGGGAAGTCTGGGTTGCTGATGAAGATGAACGCGGACGATCGTCGTGCCGATGAACTGGGGCGGACCGACGACGAGCCGGCACGGACGGACGACGAGCCGGATCCGACCACCGGCCGGGATGAGTCCGATGAAGAGCTGCCTCCACGGAGACTGCGACTGGGCGCCGCGTGGCGCCTGCCCGTGATCCTCTCCGCGGCCGCGGAGATGGACCAGGCGGAGACGGGCGACGAGCAGCCCGACGGGCACTGAGAACCCGGGAATCTCACCGGTCCGCATCGGACGTGCGAGGTCGCCGTTCCGGCGATGCGGTAGCGTGCCGTCGGAGGAGGCGACGCGATGCCTGTGACCCGGTCCGAGCGGCTGATCGTTCCCGACGTGCTGCGTGGCGTCGCGATCGTGGCCATGCTGATCGCGCACGCCAATCCGCTCCTTCCTCAGCTGCCTTCGGCGGTGCGATTCGTCATCGGCAACATCAACGACCTCGCGTCTCCGTTGTTCGCGTTGGTGATGGGCATGTCGGTGCAACTGGTGTGGAACAGCTCGCGACGGGTCGGTGCGACCGTGCTCCAGCAGACGATCCGCGGCATCGTACTCATCACGCTGGGGCTGTGGATGTTGACGTGGGGATCATGGGTGGTGATCGTGCTGCCCCAACTCGGTCTGCTCCTCATCGTCGGGGTGCCGATGCTGCTGCTCCGTTCGCGCGCGCTCGTCGTGGTGCTCGCAATCGTGGTCGTCATCGGTGCGCCGTTGAACGAGCTCGCGCGGGGGCAGGTCCTGCAGATCATGACGCAGAACATCCTCGTGCAGTGGCTGGCCGACTGGACGGTGCTCGGGCACTCCTATCGGCTCACGAACCTGCTGCCGTTCTTCCTGCTCGGCGCGCTGCTGCTGCGCGGCGGACTGCGCCGTGACCGGACGATGTGGATCATGCTCGCGGTCGCGCCGCTCGCGTACGTCGTTCTCCCCGTGCTCGAGAAGGGACTGCATGTGGCGGGCATCGTCTCCGGGACGTATCCCGACACGCTTCATGATGTCGGGCTCGTGTTCGTGACGTACGCGGTCATCGTGATCCTGACGACGCTTCCGGGGCGGCAGCCCGTCGTCGAGGCGATCTTCGCCCCCCTGCGCGTGTGGGGCCGGCTTGCGCTCAGCCTGTATCTGCTGCACGTGTGGATCGTGTCGCTGTGGATGCACGGGATCGGTGGCTACCCCGCGCAGAACATTCCGATCGGCTGGGCGACGATCGTCGTCCTCCCTCTCGTCGTCGCCTGGTTGTGGGGACGCTTCGTCGGGACCGGTCCGGTCGAGTGGATCATGGGCGCCGTCTCCGGCCGCCCCAAGCCATTGATCGCGCGCCGGCGCGCGTCGATCACAGTCCCGACCAGCGGTTGACCGGCCAGAGGATCACGACGGCTTTGCCGACGATGTCCTCGGAGCGGGCCCAGCGCCAGCAGCCGGCATCCGGAGCGGTGCGGCCACGGCATTGGATCGCACCGTCTGACGAGTTCGAGCGGTGGTCGCCCATCACGAGGTAGGAGTCCTTCGGCACCGTCACCTCGGGAAGGCACCGCGCCGATGCCGGTGTCGTCGTGCAGTCGAGCGAACCGGCCTGGAACGGGAAGTCCTGGAACACGTAGGGCTCGTTCAACGGCTTGCCGTCCACGATGAGCTTGCCGTCGGCGCTGCAGCACTTCACGGTTTGTCCGGGGCCGGCGATCACGCGCTTGATGAGCGTGTGCGGGCCTGACGGGCCGAACCCGGTCACCTCGCCGATCCAGCGCAGCGCCGCCCTGATCGGGTTCTCGGGTGCGCGTGCTCCACCGTCCCAGGCCTCGTCCGCGTCGAACACGACGATGTCGCCCGTGTGCGGTGCGGCACCTCCGACAAAGGCGAGCCGATTCACCAGCACGCGATCGCCGACCTGCAGGGTCTCCTCCATGGATCCGGACGGGACCCAGTAGGGCTTCGCGATGAACGAGAGGATGAGCCCGAAGACGACGAACGCCGCGCACAGCTGGAACAGGAAGCTGCCCGTGATCCGTCGCCACAGCGGGCGGCGCCCGTCGGGCGTGTGCCCAGGTGCCGGCTCGGGGGCCACGGTGTCGGATGCCATGCGTCCATCATGCCCGGCGGGCGGCGCGGACTCCGGGGTGCGAGCGTCGATCGGCGTTCGTTTCGTCGGTTCGACGACGCCTTTGCGCGTTCTCGCGACGTCACCCTGCGAGAACCCTGAGCGACTCGACAGTCTCGAGTTGCGGTCACGAAGCAGTGCACGAGAAGGCGCAGATGCCTCGGTCCGCTCCGAATCTACTAGTCACTTCTGGGGGGACGCATGTCCGAGATCGAGACCACCAAGCACGTCGGCCGTCGCACGGTTCTGAAGGGCGCCGCCTGGTCCGTGCCCGTGGTCGCAGCTGCCGTGGCCACGCCGTTCGCTTCGGCATCGACTCCGATTCCGGGGTGTCCGACTTGCCTCAAAGCCGGGGTCCTGGCCGTGGTCGGGATCCCGCTTCTCGGGGCCTGGACATCGCAGGCAGTCGTGGTGGGGAACAAGGCAGACATCCTGGTCGTACCCGCGGTCGGGATCGATACCTCTACATGCGTCAGCGCGGGCTTCATCAACGCATTCGGGTTCACCATGAACTCGGCCACGCTCACAATGAGCGACGGCAACGCCGCGAACGACGTCACCTACACGCAGATCCTGACGAGTCTCGTCGGTGTGGGGACGTTGGGGCTGGTGAACGCTTTCACGGCGATCCCTGCATTCCTGAACGTGGCGATGCCGAACGGCGGCAGCGTTTTGGGCTCCTACAAACCGGCGCCCAAGAAGC
>NZ_JBFTQL010000004.1:0-134138 GCF_056398985.1 Microbacterium sp. 01T413_2 | reverse complement strand
GCCCGCGATCGCGCACCGTTTCCGTGTCAGGAGGCCTGCGGCAGGATACGCAGCGCCACGAGCATCCTCGTGAGGGCGCCCTCGCGGCGGGCCGGAATGTGGAAGTCGGGGTCGACGTCGATGAGCGGGTAGATCGCCGCGCGTCGTGCGACGTCGCCCTGGCGCTCGGGGCGGTGGTTCTGCGTGCCGGGGGTCTGGGGCATCATCGCCTCTTCTCTCGCTCTGTATTCCGAATGATGGAACTGCTCTATCGAATAATGAAAGAATATGATGATCCGGCTCGAGGGTCAAGAGTTTTCCGCCTGGATCCGTCGGAATGTTGCTTCGGTTCCCAGCTGATTGACAGGAACCCGGTATTCTGGCTCGGCAATCCAGGGTGCGCCGGCCGGCGTGCGGGAGATTCCGCCCTCACCCTCGACCTGACAGAAAAGGCATTCAAAATGACTGGTACTGCTGGAAAGGCGCTTACTGAGGCGATCTCGACRTTCCTCTTCGTGTTCAGCATCATCGGCGCGRTCAACAGCAAGAGCCCGCTGACGCCGCTGGCGATCGGCCTCGCGCTGACGGTTCTCATCTACGCCTCGGGGCACATCTCCGGCGGCCACCTCAACCCCGCCGTGTCGTTCGGCGCCCTCATCCGCGGTGCCATCGGCGTCACGGACTTCGTTGCGTACATCGTTGCCCAGTTCATCGGCGGCGCGCTCGCGGCACTGGTGAGCTTCGTGGTCTGGCCGCACGCCGAGAAGGCGACCGAGATCAAGGTCGGTCCGGCCTTCCTGGTCGAGGCGCTGTTCACCCTCGTCCTCGTCTGGGTCGTGCTGAACGTCGCGACCTCGAAGGACAACGACAACAACTCGTTCTACGGCCTGGCCATCGGTGGCACCGTCTTCGTCGGCGCCGTCTCGGTCGGCGGCGTCTCGGSCGGTGGGTTCAACCCCGCCGTCGCACTCGGCCTCTCCATCAGCGGCCAGTTCGCCTGGAGCAACCTGTGGCTGTACATCGTGGCCCCGCTGGTCGGCGCCGCGATCGCCGCACTGCTGTTCCGGGTGCTGAGCAGCAACGACAAGAAGGCTGCTGCCTGACCCGCACCGCTTCTGGAACGCCCCGTGCTCGACGAGCGCGGGGCGTTCTGCTGTCCGGGGTCGGAGGCTTCTCTCAGCGCGCGCGGAGGCCGTCGAAGATCACGCGAGTGACGTCGTTCACCAGCTCCTCGGGGGTGAGTGACGTATGCGCGGGCCGATACCACTCGATGATCGAGTTGATCATGCCGAACATGAGCCTCGTCGTCACCGAGGGGCGGATGTCGCGACGCAGGGCGCCCTCCTGCTGCGCCTGCCCGACCAGGTGCGCGACGCGCTGATCGAAGATGCGGCGGCGCTCCAGGGCGGCGCGCTCGACCTCGCTGTTGCCGTGCACGCGCAGCAGCAGCGTCACCTGGGGCAACCTGCTCGTGAGCACGCGCACGGCCCCGGCGATCACCGTCACCAGCCGCGTGGCGGCCGTGCCCTCGTCGGCCAGCGCCCCGTCGAGCACCGACTCCAACCCGCCGAGCGCGTCGTCGAGGGCGATCTCGAGGATCTGCTCCTTCGATGTGAAGTGGTGATACAGCGCGGCTTTGCTGAGTCCGAGCGCGGTCGCCAGCGATGACACGCTCGTGCCGTCGTAACCCTGCTCGTTGAAGAGACGCACGGCGATCTCGAGCACCTGCGCGCGGTCGTAGCCGGGGCGTCCACGGCGTGCGCGCGGTGCGGCGTGCTCGGCGTCGGCGATCTCGGGCGCGTCGGCGACGCTCGATTCATCGGCGGCGTGCGCGGATCCGGTGCTCATCCGCATCATTCTCCCTCATCGGCCTCGCGGGCGGACTTGCCCGCTCGGGATCCGTCTGACATTCTTTTACTGAACGATCGGTCGGGAAACAGTCGGATCCCGATCCGAAGCACCCCTGTCGACGACGACCCCGGGAGGACGAGCATGTCGGAGGCCTACCTCATCGGCGGTGCGCGCACGCCGGTCGGACGATACGGCGGCGCTCTCGCCGGCGTTCGGCCCGACGATCTGGCCGCGCTCGTCATCCGCGAGGCCGCCGAGCGTGCCGGCGTGCCCGATGACGCGTTCGATGAGGTGGTCCTCGGATCCGCGAACCAGGCGGGGGAGGACAACCGCAACGTCGCGCGCATGGCCGTGCTGCTCGCCGGTTTCCCCGATGCGCTGCCGGCCTTCACGGTGAACCGGCTCTGCGCCTCAGGGATGACGGCCACAGCCCTCGCCGCGCAGGCGATCCGAGCCGGCGACGCCGACGTGATGATCGCGGGTGGCGTGGAGTCGATGACGCGCGCCCCCTGGGTGCAGGCCAAACCCGAGCGCGCCTGGGCGAAACCGGGTGAGGCGTTCGACACCTCGATCGGCTGGCGGTTCACGAATCCGCGCCTCGCCGCGCGTGACAAGGCCACCTACTCGATGCCGGAGACCGCGGAAGAGGTCGCGCGCCTCGACGGCATCACCCGCGAGGATGCCGACGCGTTCGCCCTGCGCAGCCACCAGCGGGCGATCGCTGCGATCGATGCCGGGCGCCTTGCTCCGGAGATCGTGCCGGTGCCCACGCCGCGCGGCGGACTCGTCGACACCGACGAGGGCCCGCGCCGCGACACCACGCTCGAGGTGCTCGCGGGGTTGCGGCCCGTGGTCGCGGGCGGCAGCGTGGTCACCGCGGGCAACGCCTCCTCGCTCAACGACGGCGCGTCGGCGATCGTCGTCGCCGGAGACGCCGCGGTCGAGCGGCACGGACTGACGCCGCGGGCGCGCATCGTCGCCTCCGCCTCGGCCGCGCTCGCCCCCGAGATCATGGGGCTGGGGCCGGTGCCGGCGACGGAGAAGGCGCTCGCGAAGGCGGGGCTCACCGTGGCCGACCTGGGCGCGGTCGAGCTGAATGAGGCGTTCGCCACGCAGTCGCTCGCCTCGATCCGAAGGCTCGGCCTCGACCCGGACATCGTGAACGCCGACGGCGGCGCCATCGCGCTCGGTCATCCACTCGGCTCCAGCGGCAGCCGGATCCTGATCACGCTGCTCGGCCGAATGGAGCGCGAGGGGGTCCGGTACGGGCTGGCGACCATGTGCGTCGGGGTCGGACAGGGCACCGCGATGATCGTGGAGCGGGTCTGATGGCCGACCCATCGACGGCTCGACGCCTGCGCATCGAACGCACGGAGACCCGGGTCACCGCGACGCTCGACCGGCCCGAGACCCGCAACGCGATCGATCAGGCCATGATCGACGAGCTGCACGCGCTGTGCGCCGAGCTCGAGGAGGATCCGCGGATCCTGATCCTGATCGGATCCGGCGGGATCTTCGCCTCCGGCGCCGACATCGCTCAGCTGCGCGACCGCCGCGCACAGGACGCGCGGGCCGGCATCAACACGACCGCGTTCCGGCGCATCCGGCAGCTGCCGATGCCCGTGATCGCGGCGGTCGACGGCTACGCCCTCGGCGGCGGTGCGGAGCTGGCCTACGCGGCGGACATCCGCATCGGCACCCCGTCCACGCGCATCGGCAACCCGGAGACCGGGCTCGGCATCATCGCCGCGGCCGGAGCGACCTGGCGGCTGCCGCAGATCGTCGGCGAGGCGCGTGCCACCGAGCTGCTGCTGACCGGGCGCCAGCTCGGCGCGCAGGAGGCGCTCGCCTGGGGGCTGCTGTCGTCGCTGCACGAGTCGGAGGATCTGCTCGCGGCGGCACATGCGGTGGCCGACCGCGTCGCCGCGAACGATCCGCTCGCCACCCGGCACACCAAGACGGCCCTGCTCGCCCCGCCCGACCGGCATCCCGAGATCGAGCTGGAGCTGCAGGCCGAGCTGTTCGAGAGCCCGGAGAAGCACCGGCGGATGACCGCCTTCCTGGAACGGAGGAGCCGCCGATGAGCGGACAGGATCCCCACGCGCTCGAGCTGACGGCGGCTCCCGACCGGGTCGGTGTGCTGGGCGGGGGACGGATGGGCGCCGGCATCGCGCACGCGTTCCTGCTCGCCGGATCCCAGGTCGTCGTGGTCGAGCGGGACGAGGCCGCAGCGGCAGCGGCGGGAGAGCGGATCCGCACGAGCCTGCAGCGCTCCGTCGACCGCGGGAGCACCGAACGCACGATCGCCGCGCTCGAGGGAGCTTTCGAGACGAGCATCGACGCCGCCGCGTTCGCCGATGCCGGACTCGTCGTCGAGGCCGTTCCCGAGGACCGTGCCCTCAAGGTAGAGAGCCTGCGCCGCATCGAGGCGATGGTCGAACCGCGCGCCGCGATCGCGTCCAACACGTCCTCGATCTCGATCGACGACCTCGGCGCGGAGCTCGCTCACCCGGAGCGGTTCCTCGGCCTGCACTTCTTCAACCCCGTGCCCGCCTCTTCGCTCGTCGAGGTGGTCGTGGGAGCGTCCACGAACCAGGAGCTCGTCGACGACGCCCGGGGCTGGGTCGCCGCCCTGGGAAAGACCGCGGTCGTGGTCGCCGACGCACCGGGGTTCGCATCGAGCCGGCTGGGCGTGGCGATCGCGCTGGAGGCGATCCGGATGCTGGAGGAGGGCGTGGCGACCGCCGCCGACATCGACGCCGCGATGGAGCTCGGCTACCGGCATCCGACCGGGCCTCTGCGCACCACCGACATCGTCGGCCTCGACGTGCGGCTCGGGATCGCCGAGGAGCTCGAGGCGAAGCTCGGGGCGCGGTTCGCGCCGCCGCAGCTGCTGCGCGACCTGGTCGCCGATGGACATCTGGGCCGCAAGACCGGCCGGGGATTCTACGAATGGAGCGAATGACATGACCGAGCTGCTGCCCAGCTATCTGCAGGGAGCCTGGTGGACCTCCGCGTCCGAGGCCGGCACGATCGTGCGCGACGCATCGACGGGCGAGGAGATCGTCCGGGTCGACTCTGCGGGCATCGACCTCGCCGGCGCCGTGGACTACGCGCGCACCGTGGGCCAGCAGAGCCTCGGCGTGCTCACCTTCCACCAGCGGGCGATGCTGCTCAAGCAGATGGCCGTGGAGCTCACCGCCCACAAGGAGGAGCTGTACGAGCTCTCCAAGCGCAGCGGATCGACGGTCCGCGACTCCTACGCCGACGTCGACGGCGGCATCGGCGTGCTGTTCACGTACTCGTCCAAGGGGCGTCGCGAACTGCCGAACGCGAAGGTCGTCCTGGACGGCCCGGTCGAGCCGCTCTCCAAGGACGGATCCTTCCTCGGCCGGCACGTCTACACGCGCCTTCCCGGCGTCGCCGTGCAGATCAACGCCTTCAACTTCCCGATGTGGGGTGCGCTGGAGAAGTTCGCCCCTGCCTTCCTCGCCGGCGTGCCCTCGATCGTGAAGCCCGCGACCCCGACGGGCTACATCGCCGAGGCCTGGGTGCGGATCCTCGTCGATTCCGGACTGCTCCCGGACGGATCTCTGCAGCTGGTCAGCGGATCCCTGCCCGGGATCTTCGACCTGCTCCGCCTGGGCGACCTCGTCGCGTTCACCGGCAGCGCCTCGACCGCGGCGGGGCTGCGTGCCCAGACCGCGGACGGCGTGCGCTTCACGAGCGAGACCGACTCGATCAACGCCTCCGTGCTCGGGCCCGACGCCACCCCGGACACTCCGGAGTTCGACGCCTACGTGAAGCAGCTCATGATCGAGCTCACCACGAAGGCGGGCCAGAAGTGCACCGCGATCCGCCGCGCGATCGTGCCCGAGCCGCTCGTGGATCCCCTCGTGGCGGCGATGCAGGCGAAGATCGCCGAGCGCGTCGTGATCGGCGATCCGCACGCCGAGTCGGTCACGATGGGACCGCTCGTCTCCACCGCGCAGCGCGACGAGGTGCTGCGCCAGGTCGCTGCCCTGCGTGAGGCCGGCGGCGAGCTGCTCCTGGGATCCGTGGACGCGCCGGACGTCGTCCACGCCGACGGCACGACCGGGCCCGCCCCGGAGGGCGCCTTCGTCGCGCCGATGCTCGTCGGCTTCGCGGACACCACCGAGCCGGCCGTGCACGAGATCGAGGCGTTCGGCCCGGTGTCGAGCGTGCTCGGGTACACCACCGTCGCCGAGGCCGCCGAGCTCGTCGGACTCGGCGGGGGATCGCTGGTGACCTCCGTCGCGACCAGGGATCCAGAGGTCGCGACCGAGCTGCTCACGCGCATCGCCGCGTACAACGGACGCGTGCTGTTCCTGAACCGCGACGACGCGAAGACGTCGACCGGGCACGGCTCCCCGGTGCCGCACCTGGTGCACGGCGGGCCGGGGCGCGCCGGCGGCGGTGAGGAGCTCGGCGGGATCCGCGCGGTCATGCACTTCATGCAGCGCACTGCGATCCAGGGCACTCCCGAGATCCTCACCGCGATCACGGGCGTCTGGCACACCGGCGCCGGCACGGACCGCGCGGTGCATCCGTTCCGAAAGTCGCTGGCGGAGCTGCGACTCGGCGACCAGGTCGAATCGGGCCTGCGCGAGCTGTCGTTGGAGGACATCGAGGCGTTCGCGCACTCGACGGGCGACACGTTCTATGCGCACATGGACGAGGAGGCCGCCCAGGCCAACCCGTTCTTCGGTGGCCGCGTCGCGCACGGCTACCTGCTGGTGTCGTGGGCGGCGGGCCTGTTCGTCTCGCCCGAGCCGGGACCGGTGCTCGCCAACTACGGGCTGGAGAACCTGCGCTTCGTGACGCCGGTCAAGCCGGGCGACGCGATCCGCGTGACCCTCACCGCGAAGCAGATCACGCCGCGCGAGACGGACGAATACGGCGAAGTGCGCTGGGACGCGGTGATCCACAACCAGCGCGATGAGATCGTGGCGACMTACGACGTACTGACCCTCGTGGAGAAGCAGCTCGCGCCTGCCTGAACCCTCTTCGGAGGTCATTGAGCGAGGACGGCGGAGCCGACCGAGACGAGACGCGGTGCTCTCACGAGGGCGCCGCGTTTCGTCTCGCTTCGCTCGCTCAACGACCCCAGGTGGGGTGTCCGTGGCTCGGGCTAACTTCGCTGGATGACGGGTTACGCGTACATCCTGAGGTGCAGTGACGGCACCTTCTACGCGGGCAGCACGAACGATCTCGAGCGCCGAATGGAGCAGCACGCCGCGGGGGAGGGCGCCGCATACACACGCAGACGACTGCCCGTGACCTTGGTCTGGCACGCCGAGTTCGAGCGCGTCGACGAAGCATTCGCCTGGGAGAAGCGGATCCAGGGGTGGAGTCACGCGAAGCGTGCCGCCTTCATCGAGGGCGGTCTGGATGCGATCCGCGGCTGGAGCGCCAGAACCCGGGGTCGTTGAGCGAGGACGGCGGAGCCGACCGAGACGAAACGCGGTGCTCTTGCGAGGGCGCCGCGTTTCGTCTCGCTTCACTCGCTCAACGACCGGGGGTGTGGTGTCCTTGCGGGGTGCCGCGTTTCGTCTCGCCTTCGGGTCGCTCAACGACCCGGGGGGCTCAGCGCAGGTCGTACAGGCGCTTGTACTTGCCCTCGCTGCGGGGGAGGGATCCGGGCTCCTCGACCTGCACGTCCACCGACGTGCCGATCGACGTCTTGATCCGCAGCTTCAGCACCTCGGCGGCGGCTTGCGCTGCGGCGGGGTCGATGTCCGGGTGCCGCTCGATGCGCACCTTCAGCGCATCGAGGTGGCCCTGCCGGGTCAGCTCCAGGATGAAGTGCGGCGTGAGGGTCTCGATGCCGAGGGCGATCTCCTCGATCTGGGTGGGGAACAGGTTCACGCCGCGCAGGATGATCATGTCGTCGTCGCGCCCCGTGATCTTCTCCATCCGCCGCATCGCCGGGAACGCGGATCCGGGCAGCAGCCGGGTCAGATCCCTGGTGCGGTAGCGGATCACGGGGAACGCCTGCTTGGTGAGCGAGGTGAACACCAGCTCGCCCGGCTCGCCGTCGGCGACGGGCTCGCCCGTCTCGGGGGCGATGATCTCGGGCAGGAAGTGGTCCTCCCAGATGTGCGGGCCGTCCTTCGTGGCCGCCGCCTCCATCGCGACGCCCGGACCCATGACCTCGCTGAGCCCGTAGATGTCGACGGCGTCGATGTTCAGCCGCTGCTCGATCTGGTGGCGCATCTCATTGGTCCAGGGCTCTGCGCCGAGGATTCCGACCTTGAGCGACGTGGAGCGCGGATCGATCCCCGCCGCCTCCATCGCATCCGCGATCGTGAGGAGGTAGGTCGGCGTGCACATGATCGCGTCGGGCTCGAAGTCGCCGATGAGCTGCACCTGCTTGGCGGTCTGCCCGCCCGACATCGGGATCACCGTCGCGCCGAGGCGCTCGATGCCGGCGTGCGCGCCCAGGCCGCCGGTGAACAGGCCGTAGCCGTAGGCGTTGTGCACCTTCCAGCCGGGCTGGACTCCGGCGGCGCGCAGCGAGCGGGCGATGAGATCCCAGCCCGCCGTGTGTGATGTCGAAGCCGTTCAGCATGTCGTCGCGCACGGTCATCGAGACCACGGCGCGGCCCGGCTCATCCACCTCCACGCGCATGCCGAGAGCGGTCGACGCGCGATCGCGTCGCATCATCGGGCGAAGTTCGGTGACGGGCTCTGCCATCGGTTCTCCTTCGAACGGGCGGGCATGGATCCGGTTCGAGAAGAGCCGTTCTTCTGCGAACGTTTCGAGTGTGCCATAATTACTGTACGAACGGTAGGTAATTCACACACTGTTGAACCAGCACAGGGAGTCGACGATGACTGTTCCACCGGTGGCCGAGGTGCGGGACCTCGACGCGCAGGCCCTCTTCGACGAGCTCGTCGAGAACGAGCAGCGCATCGAACCGCGCGACTGGATGCCGGAGGCGTACCGCAAGACGCTGATCCGGCAGATCTCCCAGCACGCGCACTCCGAGATCATCGGGATGCAGCCCGAGGGCAACTGGATCACGCGCGCTCCGAGCCTCAAGCGCAAGGCGATCCTGATGGCGAAGGTGCAGGACGAGGCGGGGCACGGGCTCTACCTCTACTCCGCCGCCCAGACGCTGGGCATCACGCGCGATCAGATGATGCAGCAGCTCATCGACGGCAAGGCGAAGTACTCCTCGATCTTCAACTACCCGACGCCGACCTGGGCCGACATGGGCGCGATCGGCTGGCTCGTCGACGGCGCAGCGATCTGCAACCAGGTGCCGCTGTGCCGTGCGTCGTACGGGCCGTACGGGCGCGCGATGGTGCGCATCTGCAAGGAGGAGTCCTTCCATCAGCGGCAGGGGTTCGAGATCCTGCTCACCCTCATGCAGGGTTCCGAGGAGCAGCGCGCCATGGCGCAGGACGCGGTGAACCGCTGGTACTGGCCGGCGCTCGCGATGTTCGGCCCGCCCGACGACCAGTCGCCGAACTCCGCGCAGTCGATGCAATGGAAGATCAAGCGCTTCTCGAACGACGACCTGCGCCAGCGCTTCGTCGGCATGCTCGTGCCGCAGGCCGAGATCCTCGGCGTGACGCTGCCGGATCCCGAGCTCCGCTACGACGAGGAGACCGGGCAGTACGCGATGGGCGAGATCGACTGGGACGAGTTCTTCGAGGTGGTGCGCGGCAACGGCCCGTGCAACGCCGAACGGCTGCAGCGTCGCCGCGACGCGCACGAAGAGGGCGCGTGGGTGCGCGAGGCGGCCGCGGAGTACGCCCGCAAGCAGGCCCTGCGGCAGGAGGTGGCGGCATGACCACTCCCGGAGCATCCACCGAGGAGACCTGGCCCATGTTCGAGGTCTTCGTGCGTGCGAACCGCGGACTCAGCCACGTGCACGTCGGATCCCTGCACGCCCCCGACGCCGACATGGCGCTGCGCAACGCGCGCGACCTGTACACCCGGCGCAACGAGGGCACGTCGGTCTGGGTCGTCCCGGCCGACGCGATCACCACCAGCGACCCCGACGACAAGGGCGCGTTCTTCGAGAGCCCCGCCGGCAAGAACTACCGCCACGCCGTGTACTACACGGCCTCCGAGGGGGTGCCGCACCTGTGAGCGCGCACACTGAACGGTCGTTGAGCGAGGACGGCCGCGCAGCGGTCGACCGAGACGAAACGCCGCACGGCGACGTCTCGGTCGACGAACTCGCGCTCGCCGAGGAGCTCGCCGGTTCGGGGGAGCGCGCCGGATCCGCCGACATCGCGGAGTACGCGCTGTGGCTGGGCGATGACGCGCTGATCCTCTCGCAGCAGCTCGGCGCGTGGATCACCTACGCGCCCGAGCTCGAGGAGGACGTGGCGCTCGGCAACATCGCCCTGGACCTGCTCGGGCACGCCCGCTCGTTCCTCCGGTACGCCGGATCCTGGGACGGGCGCAGCGAGGACGACCTCGCCTACTTCCGCGACGAGGCGGAATTCCGCAGCTGCTGGCTCGTGGAACAGCCCAACGGCGACTTTGCGCAGACGATCGCGCGGCAGCTCCTCGTCAGCACGTACATGCTCGAGCTGTACTCCGCACTGCGCGCCAGCACGGATCCGACGTTCGCCGCGATCGCCGCGAAGGCAGTCAAGGAGGTCGACTACCACCGCGACCACGCCGTGCAGTGGACGCTGCGCCTGGCCGGTGGCACTGACGAGTCGCGCGCCAGGATCATCCGCGCCGTCGCGGACCTCTGGCCTTACGCCGCCGAGCTCTTCCGCGACGATGCGCTGATCGACCGCCTCGGCGACGCGGCGGTGCGGCCCTCCGCGCTGCGCGCAGGGTTCGACGCCGTCATCGACGCCGTCTTCGCCGAGGCCGAGCTGGAGATCCCCGAGGGGTCCGCCTCGGCCGGCGGCGGACGGCACGGATCCCACGCCACGCCGCTCGGGCACCTGCTGTCCGAGATGCAGGTGCTCGCACGCCGCCACCCGGGGGCGACATGGTGACCACCTCCGCCCCTCGCTCCACTCCGCTCGCTGGTCGCGAATTGTCGCCATCGGTGCGGAATGACGGCGATTCGCGACCAGCGAGCGGGCTCGGCGCCCCCGGATCGCGCGAGCGCGCCTGGGAGGCAGCGGCCGCGGTGAAGGATCCGGAGGTGCCGGTGCTGACCATCGAGGATCTCGGGGTGCTGCGCGATGTCGTCGTCGACGGCGACCGAATCCGCGTGGACATAACCCCGACGTACAGCGGCTGCCCGGCGATGGATGCGATCCGGGACGACGTCGAGCTCGCCCTCGTCCGCGCGGGTTTCGACAGCGTCGAGGTGCGCCTGGTGCTGGCTCCCGCCTGGACGACGGACTGGATGAGCGACGAGGGCAAGCGCAAGCTCACCGAGTACGGCATCGCCCCGCCCAGCGGCCACGCGGCCCTGCGACGGGCGCAGGGGCCGGTGCGCGTCTCGCTCGGCGTGCGCTGTCCGCGCTGCGGATCCCTGGACACCCGCGAGCTCTCCCGCTTCGGCTCCACGTCGTGCAAGGCGCTCTGCGAGTGCCGCGCGTGCCTCGAGCCCTTCGACCACTTCAAGGCGATCTGATGACGCTCTGGCACCTCGACACGCCGTCGCCCGCCCGCGCCACCGATGCCGCCGCCACCGAGCGGGTCGCCGGGGCGCTTCTCAACAGCGTGGTCGGCGGCTCCTCAAGGGGCGCAGGCGCCCCGGCATCGCCCCGCCGGCGCACCCGCTTCCACACCCTCGCCGTGCAAGAGGTGCGACCGCTCACCGATGAGGCCATCGAGGTGACCTTCGCGGTGCCGGAGGAACTGGCAGGGGAGTTCGACTACCTCGCCGGGCAGCACGTCGCCCTGCGCGCCGAGCTGGACGGGCACGAGGTGCGACGCTCCTACTCCCTCTGCCGTCCGCCGTCGCCCGGATCCGTCAGCGTCGCGATCAAGCGCGACCGCGGAGGCCGCTTCTCCACGTGGGCGCAGAGCGAGCTGCACGCGGGCGACCGCATCGACGTGATGAGTCCGCAGGGGACCTTCACCTCGGCGCTCGCCGCCCTCGACGAGGCGCACGTCGTCGGCATCGCCGCGGGGTCGGGCATCACGCCGCTCATGGCGCTCGCCGCGACGGTGCTCGCGCGCTCCGAGACCAGCCGCTTCACCCTCGTCTACACGAACCGCCGGGCGACCGACGTGATGTTCCTGGACGACCTCGCCGACCTCAAGGACCGCTATCCGGCGCGCTTCGCGGTGCACCACGTCCTCACCCGCGAGCAGCGCTCGGCTCCGCTGCTGTCGGGCCGCATCGACGAGGAGCGCCTGCGCGGCATCCTCGACGCGCTCGTGCTGCCGGCGACCGTCGACGAGTGGTTCCTGTGCGGGCCGTTCGATCTCGTGCAGCTCTGCCGCGACACCCTCGCCGACATCGGCGTCGARTCCGCGCAYGTGCGCTACGAGCTGTTCACKACGGGSGAGCCGGGGCAGGAGCGSCCGGAGGCGGGMCGCCCGATCGAGGTGCGCGAGGACGAGCCGGTGCGCACGATCGAGTTCACCCTCGACGGCCAGTCCGGCTCCGTGGACACCCCGGTGTCCGCGAACGAGTCGATCCTGAACGCGGCGCTGCGCGTGCGTCCCGACGTGCCGTTCGCCTGCGCAGGCGGCGTCTGCGGCACGTGCCGGGCGCGCCTCGTCGACGGATCCGTCACGATGACCGAGAACTACGCGCTCGAGCAGGACGAGCTCGACCGCGGCTACGTGCTCACCTGCCAGTCCCACCCCACGACGGATCGCGTCGTGGTCGACTACGACGTCTGAGCGCGCGGGCCCTGCCTCTTCGACAAGCTCAGCCCGTTCGACAAGCCCAGCGACCAAGGAGGAACCATGATCGACCTCGCGATCGACGGCGCCGTCGCCCACATCACGCTGAACAATCCCGCCAAGCTCAATGCCCTCGACGAGCAGGCCGTGCGCGACCTCGGAGACGCCTACGCCGAGGCSGAGCGCGCCGGRGTGCGCKCSCTCGTGCTGACCGGCGAGGGCMGGGCGTTCTGCGCSGGGCGYGACATCTCSGGCGTCGACCCCCGSGACGACGACGTSATGGGCTAYCTCGACGGGATCGTCACGCCCGTGATGCAGCGCATGTCGGCGTTCCCGGCGCCCACCTTCGCGGCGGCGCAGGGTGCGTGCCTCGGGGTGGGCCTGGGCCTGCTCATCGCGACGGATGTCGTCTATGTCGCCGACACCGCGAAGATCGGATCCCCGTTCGCCGCCCTCGGCGCGACGCTCGACTCGGGCGGGCACGCCCTGTTCGTGGAGCGGCTCGGCGCTCACCGCACCCTCGACCTCATCTACTCCGGCCGGCTGATGAGCGGATCCGAGGCGGTGACCGCGGGGCTGTTCTCGCAGGCGATGCTCCCCGAGATGGTGCACGACGCCACCCTCGAGGCTGCCGCGCGCGCGGCGAAGGGCGCGACSGCCGCKTTCGTCGCGAGCAAGCGCCTCGTCGCCGCYCTCCGCGAYGAGCGYCTSGGGCTRTGGCAGTCGATGCGCCAGGAGAACGCGGCCCAGGCGGCGCTCTGCGACACGGATGACTACCGCGAGGGCTTCGCCGCGTTCCAGGAGAAGCGCCCGCCGCTGTTCGAAGGGCACTGAGCTCGCGCGAGATCGCGGGCCGCAACGATCTGCACAGCCTGCGACGATCTGCACACGCCGTGCGGGCTATCCGTTTGCAGATCGTCGCGCCGTGTGCAGATCGTCGCAAGGCGGAGGGGAGCCGATGGGCGGCTCGCCCCCTCGGACTACGCTGGACCGTGCTGCTCCGCCAGGAACGGCGGACAGGAGCGAGTGTGGGCGAGGGCGCCGTCGAGCGGCTGCGAGGGCCGCGGGCCTACGCATCCTTCATCGGGATCGGTCTGGCCGCGGGCCTGCTCTCCGGCCTCTTCGGGGTCGGCGGCGGAACGATCATCGTCCCGTTGCTCGTGCTGCTGCTCGGCTTCAATCAGCGTCTCGCCGCGGGCACCTCGCTCGCGGCGATCGTCCCCACCAGCATCGTCGGCGTGACCAGCTACGCCCTGCACGGAGCCGTGGCATGGATCCCCGCGCTGATCCTCGCGGCGGCGGCGGTCGTCGGCGCGCAGGTCGGCACACGGGTGGCGACGCGGATCTCGCAGCCGGTGCTGCGCTGGTGTTTCGTCGGGTTCGTGGTGATCGTGGTGGTCAGCCTGTTCCTGGTGGTCCCGTCCCGCGACGCGCAGTTCGTACTGAGCTGGCTCTCGGGCGCGTGCCTGGTGGTGCTGGGCTTCGGCACCGGCGTGCTGGCGGGCCTCATCGGGGTCGGCGGCGGGGTGATCGTCGTACCGATCCTGATGCTGCTGTTCGGGTTCAACGACCTCGAGGCCAAGGGCACATCGCTGATGATCATCATTCCGACGGCCCTCTCCGGAACGGTCGGAAACCTGCGCCACCGCAACGTCGATCTCCTCGCCGCGACCATCATCGGGCTCTCCGCCTGCACCATGACCGCGCTCGGCGCCTGGCTCGCGACGCAGTTCGATCCGAAGGTCGGGAACATTCTCTTCGCCGTCTATCTCGCCGTCATCGGTGTGCAGATGGGGCTCAGAGCCGTCCGCGACCGCAAGAAGGCCTGAACCGTGGTGCGGTCCGCGTTTCTCACGGCTGCGCCGGGGCGACAGTACGACGATCGCATGCTCCCGGCGGCATACTGGCTCCATGGCGTTGGATGAGATCGACCGTCGAGTGATCGGCGCACTGCAGGTCGACGGTCGCGCCTCGTGGCGGCGCATCGCCGGAGTCATCGGCGTCCCCGTCAGCACCGTGGTGCGCCGAGGCAACGCCCTGCTGGAGTCTCAGACGGTTCGCATCGGCGTGGTGCGATCGACGCGCACCGTGCTGCTGGAGGTGCAGGCGAACGCCGCCGATGTCGACGCGATCGCGCGCGCTCTCGCCGCGCGGGAGACCAGCATCTTCGTGTACGTGCTGGGATCCCCGCTGCGCATCCTCGTCGAGGAGCAGGCGCCCCCCGAGTACGCCGATCTGATCCTGCGCGACATCCCGTCGATCCCCGGCGTGACCGGCATGGCCGTCATCCCCATGCTGGAGTACTACCGGACCCTCTCGGGCTGGATGCCGGGACAGCTGTCCCACGACGAAGCGCACGCGCTGAACCCGGAGTTCGGACACCCGCCGCTGATCGACCAGCCCCTCCTCGAGCTCGACGACGGCGACGAGGCGATCCTCGCCGCGTTGGAGCGGGATGCCCGGGCGTCCGCGATCGACATCGCCGAGATCGTCGGACTCAGCGAGTCGGCGGTCCGGCGGCGGTTGAGCGTGCTGATCGGCGGCGCCGTCGACGTGCGCGCGATCATCGCCCCGTCCACCCTCGGGCTCCCGGTCGCGGGATTCGTCTGGCTCCGCGTCCCTCCCGCCGCGGTGGCGTCCGTGTCCGCCGCGCTGCAGGCCTCGCCGTTCGTGCGATATGCGGCGTTCATCCTCGCTGACGAGCAGATCCTGGTCGACGTCGCGGTTCCCACCGTGACCGAGCTGCGCCGGTTCCTCACCGAGAGCCCGTGGTCGACCCAGGTGGACGGTATCCGAGCGGCCTCCGTCGTCGCTGCCTACAAGCGCAGCGGGGTACTGGTCCGCGAGGCCTGATCGCCGCTTCGCCGGATCCGGTGCTCACCCGCCTGTGATCGCACCCGGATGGTGCATTCCGCACGCCGTGATCGATGATCTGGTGCGTTCCGGGCGTCATTTTCCGATTTCTTCTTTACTTCGCTCATCGAGTCCGTTACTTTGGCCCAAACGATGCATCAGCACATCGAATATGGCACAGAGCGGTGCGAAATGGAGTTGAAGTGGTTGAATCCGGCGATGTCGTGGAACTCAGCGCCAAGGAGCAGGCCCGTCTGACGCGCAGCGGCGAGCTCACGGCGGTGGAGCTGCTCGACGCGCACCTCGCCGAGGTGTCCCGTCGCAATGGTGAGATCAACGCCATCGTCGCCCTCGACGAGGAACTCGCGCACGAGCATGCCCGCCGCGTGGACGGCCTCGCACCGGAGCGTCGCGGCGTGCTGCACGGCGTGCCGACCGCGGTGAAGGACTTCGGGCACGTCACCGGTTACCCGAACACCCTCGGACACCGCCATTTCGCCGGCAGCATCTCGGACCATGACGACCTGCACATCGCACGGATGCGCGAAGCCGGCGCGGTGTTCTACGGCAAGACGAACATCCCCGAGCTCGCGGCCGGATCGCACAGTGCCAACGACGTCTACGGTGTCACCCGCAATCCGCATGATCCGTCCCGGTCGGCCGGCGGTTCGAGCGGCGGAGCCGCCGCCGCGCTGGCCGCGCGGTTCACTGCGATCGCCGACGGCAGCGACATGGGCGGCTCCCTGCGCAACCCCGCCGCGTTCTGCGGCGTCGTGGGCATGCGTCCGACGCCCGGGGTCGTCCCCAACGCGGACAGCCCGAACGTCTTCGACCCGCTGGCGACCGCGGGGCCGATGGCGCGCACCATCGACGACACCGCACTGCTCCTGTCGGTCATGAACGGCGAGACGCGGGACGTGCCGTGCGCTCCGGAGCTCGATCGTGCCCGCCTGCGCGACCTCCGCGAGTGCGATCTCGCCGGTGTCCGCATCGCCTATGCCGCCGACCTCGGAGGTCACGTGGTCGTGGAGCCCGCCGTGCGCGCAGTGCTCGACGAGGCGGCCCGTGCGCTGGAGGCGGCAGGGGCGATCGTCGAGATCGGCTGCCCCGATCTGAGCGGCGCGGATGAGGCGTTCCGCACCCTGCGGGCCGCGGCGTTCAACGCCGGCTGGGGCGCGCTGCTGGCGGCCGAACCCGAGAACTTCAACGACTTCGTCACCGGCAACATCCGCGAGGGCGAGAAGGTGAGCGGACCGGACGTGATGCGCGCCTATGGCGAGGTCACGCGTCTGACCAGGGCCGCGGCGCGCTATTTCGTCGACACGGATCTGGTGCTGGCTCCCGTCACGCAGATGCTTCCGTTCCCCGTCGAGTGGGACTGGCCCCGCGAGGTCGCGGGCACCCCGATGACCGACTACCTCGACTGGATGCGCGCCGCCTGGCTGTTCACGCCGCTCGGCGTTCCTGCACTGTCGCTCCCGGCGGGCTACGCCGGTCGCCTGCCGGTCGGCGCGCAACTGCTCGCGGGCCCCCGCCAGGACATCGAGCTGCTCGAACTCGCGAAGGGCATCGAGACACTGCTCGCGGTTCCCGCCGCGGCACCGGCATCGCACACCGTCGCCTGACTCACAACTTTCCCCCCCCCCGATCCCTCGGATCCTCATCCCTACCCGACCGTTCCACCGTTGTTCGAAGGAGAACACCCATGACCCCGTCCACCTCCGGCGCTGAGACGCCGGATACGCCCACCGGCGCGATCCGCGTCACCGGGCGCATCGCGACCCCCGCCCGCGTGGCGGTCGCCGGCATCCCGGTCCTGCTGATCCTGATCACGCCGTTCCTGCCGTTCGCCGTGACGCCCACGCTGTGGTGGGGTGTGCCCGCCGTACTGGTGTGGATGGCCTTCAACGTCGTGCTCACCGTCGCCCTGCTGAACGTGGTCGACGCCGGCATCCGGCGTCAGGTGCGCGAGCACGGTGAGTCGACGCCCGTCGAGTCCGCGATCGGTGGTGAGCACGCATGATGACCGTCATCATCGTCGCCGGCATCGTCTTGATCGGTCTCATCGGCGTCGCCGGGCGCCGCCGGGAGAAGAGCATGTCCGGGTGGTTGGTCGCCGGGCGCAAGCTGCCGGTGTGGACCTCGTGGTTCCTGCAGGCGGGAGAGTCGCTGACGACGTTCAGCTTCCTGGGCCTGGCCGGGCTCGCGTTCGTCGGCGGCGTGAGCGCGACCTACGCGATCGGCTACCTCACCGCGTGCCTGTCGATCCAGTACTTCGTCTCACCGCGGATCCGCAACATCGCCGCGTCGCGCGGCTATCTCACGATGGCCGACTTCTTCCGCGACCGTTTCCGCTCGCGGACGCTGAGCGTGATCGTCGCCGTCGTCGGTGCGCTGTTCCTGATCCCGTACCTGGAGCTGCAGCTCACGGGTCTCGGACTGATCGTCCAGCTCGCGACCGGCTCCGCCTCGGCCCGTGGGCTCAGCATGGTGCTCGCCAGTGCCCTGGTGATCGTGTTCGTGCTGTGGGGCGGCATCCGCGGCATCGCCCGTGTTTCGATCTTCAAGGACTTCGGGATGCTGATCGCGCTGGTCGTGGTCACGGTCGGCGTGGTCGCGGCAGCCGGCAGCTTCCCCGAGGTGTTCGCGCAGGTCGCGAAGGCGAACGACACCCTGCTCACCACGCACGCGCCCGGCTTCGACGCGATCTGGTGGGTCACCTCGGTCGCGATCACGGTGATCGGTGCCGGCTTCCAGACCTTCCCGCACCTGTGGCCGCCGATGCTCGCGGCGAAGAGCGGCAACGTCGTGCGCAGCAACGCCAAGTGGCTCGCCGTGTACCAGCTGCTGCTGTTCCTGCCGGTCACCGTCGGCATGGTCGCAGTGCTGAAGATCCCGGCCACGACGATCCCCAACCAGGTGCTGTTCACCGCCGCGCAGCAGGCGCTGCCCGAGTGGCTCGTGGGCGTCGTCGCCGTGTTCGGTGCCGCTGCCGCCATGGTGCCCGCCGCCGCGATCTCGATGGGCATCGGCTCTCTCGTCGCCAACAACGTGACCTACCGCCTCTCCGAACGCGGCCGGTTCCTCACCACCCGGGTCGTGATCGTCGCGGCGATGGGGCTCGCTCTCGCCTTCGGCTTGATCAAGAGCGACATCGGCGCACTGCTGCTGCTCACGTACGGCGGGCTCGCGCAGATGGCTCCGGCGGTGGCCGCCGGTCTCGGCCGACGGGTGCGCGTGAGCACCGTCGCGGTCTCGTCCGGTCTCGTCGCCGGCACCCTGTTCGTCGCCGTCACCACGTTCGCGAACATCCCGCTGGGCTCCTGGGACAACGGCTTCCTCGGCCTCGTACTCAACGTCGTCGTGTTCGGCGTCGTCGAGGCGATCGTGCGGATCACTCGTGGGCCAGGTGCGGGCATGGCGACCGACGAGATCCCGGCGGAGGAAGTCGAGGTCGGTTCGTGAGCGGTCCCCTGGACGGGATGCTGGTCGTCGATCTGTCCCGTGCGCTCGCCGGACCGCACGCCGGCATGATGCTCGGCGACCTGGGCGCTCGGGTGATCAAGGTGGAGCGGCCGGACGGCGGCGACGACTCCCGGGCCTGGGGTCCGCCGTTCGTCGCGGCGGGGGAGGAGCAGGTGTCCACTTACTTCCTCTCCTGCAACCGGAACAAGGAGTCGGTGGCCCTCGATCTCAAGGACGACGCCGATCGGGCGATGCTCACCGAGCTGATCCGGCGCGCCGATGTCCTGATCGAGAACTTCCGGCCCGGAACGCTGGACCGGCTCGGCTTCGATCCGGTTCGGCTGGAAGAGCTCAACCCGCGGCTCGTGCTGCTCTCGATCAGCGGATTCGGCCACGACGGCCCCGAGGCGCGTCGTGCCGGGTACGACCAGATCCTGCAGGGGGAGGCGGGACTGATGTCGCTGACCGGTGCAGACGCCGCGGCTCCGCAGAAGGTGGGTGTACCCATCGGAGATCTCCTCGGCGGGATCCACGGCGTGGTCGGCGTACTCGCCGCGCTCGTCGAGCGCGAGCGCACCGGCCGGGGGAGCGTCGTGCGCACCTCGTTGCTGTCGTCGATCGTCGGAGTCCTGGCGTTCCAGGCGACCCGATGGACCGTGGGCGGAGAGTCTCCCCGAGCGATCGGCAACCAGCATCCGTCGATCGCGCCGTACGGCGCCTTCCGCTGCAACGACGGCGTCGTGCAGATCTCGGTCGGCTCGGACGCGCTGTGGCGGGCGTTCGCACCGATCGTCGGCGTGGATCCCGACGAGGAGCGCTGGGGGACGAACGGCCGTCGGGTGGCCGACCGGGACTCCCTGATCGCCCACATCGAGGCCGCGTTCTCGAGCCGCTCGCGTGATGAGCTGCTCGAGACGCTCGGCGCCGCGGGCGTGCCCGCGGGCAAGGTGCGCACGGTCGACGAGGTGTTCGCCTGGGATCAGGCGCTCAGTCAGGGCCTCGCCCTGGGCGTGCACCACGACGTCCTGGGGGACCTCACCCTGCAGGGCGGGCCGTTGCGGATGTTCGACTTCGACGGCACCGAGACCGGGCGCGTTCAGCACGATGCGCCGCCGCTGCTCGGCGAGCACACCCAGTCGATCAGGGAATGGCTCGCGTCGTGAGCACGGCGGACGGCTGGCTCGACGACGTCCTCGACCCCGGGTCGTTCCGCTCCTGGGATATCGCGATCGGCGTGCCGGCCGACGCGGATTACCGCGACGTGCTCGCGCGGGCAGCCACGCGGACCGGCGCGGACGAGGCGGTGCGCACCGGCAGCGGATCCGTCCGGGGCCGCGCGGTCGCGGTGATCGTGAGCGAGTTCGGGTTCCTCGGCGGCTCGATCGGCGTCGCGACGGCCGAGCGCATCGTCGCGCTGTTCGACCGCGCGCGCCGAGAGCGGATCCCGGTGCTCGCCGGGCTCGCGTCGGGTGGCACCCGCATGCAGGAAGGCGCCGCTGCCTTCCTGACCATGCGCACGATCACCACCGCGGTCGGGGCCTACCGCGCCGCAGGCCTGCCCTACCTCGCTCATCTGCGGCACCCCACGACGGGCGGCGTGTACGCATCCTGGGCGTCGCTCGCACACGACGTGAGCGCGGAGCCCGGCGCGCTGGTCGGGCTGCTCGGCCCCAGGGTCGTCGCGGCACTCGCCGAACACGGCGGTGCGCCGCCGATCTCCGAGGGCGTGCAGACCGCGGAGAACCTCCGGGCGCACGAGCGCCTCGACGCGGTTGTGGACGCCGCCCGGTTCCGCGACCGCGCCGCGCGCCTGCTCGCGGTCTTCGAGACCGCGGACGGTGCGGTCGCACCAGACCCTGTCGGCGACGCCGTCTCGCCGGCCGCAGCCACGAGGACAGGGGTCCCGTCCGGCGCGGATTGGGCGGCGGTGCAGAACGCAGCGCGTCCCGGCCGGCCTGCGCTGGGGGAGTTCATCGCGGCTTGCGACGAATTCGTCGGCCGCCGCGGCGGACCGGGTGAACTCATCACCGGGTGGGCGCGATCGGGGAAGGCAGCCTTCCTCCTCATCGGGCAGGATCGCACCCGCCGCACGGCGACCACGGTCGCGGACGTCGTCGCCGCACGCCGGGCCATGGCGCTCGCCGCCGCCCTGGGCGTCCCGGTGGTCGCCGTCGCCGACACATCCGGTGCCGAAGTGTCCACCTCGGCAGAGGAGGAAGGGATCGCCCAGGAGATCGCGCTGACCCTCGCCGCATCCGCATCGCTGCCGGTGCCCTCGGTCACGCTTCTGCTCGGCGAAGGCACAGGGGCGGCCGCCATCGCGCTCTGCGGAACGGATGCGCTGGTGGCCGTCGAGGACTCCTGGCTCGCCCCGCTCCCGCTCACAGGGGCTGCGGCCCTCCTCGCCGGGGACCGGGCAGGCGGTGAGCAGGCCGTGCGTCCGCAGGTCGCCGGGCAGCAGCGGATCGGCGCGGCGTCGCTGTTCGCAGACGGCCTGATCCAGGGGATCGCCGGTCGTGACGGCGTCACGATGTCGGCGCTGCTGGACGGGTGCAGGGCGCGTCCGCTGGCTGCGCGCGTGCTGGCGATCGCGGCCGGTCTCGTCTCGTCCGAGCCTCAGGCCACGCCGCGTGGTGCTCCGATCTCGCCTGCGCTCATCGGCGGCCGCGGCTGAGGCGCCCCTGCTCGGCGAGGGATCAGCCCCGCTCGGTAGGATCGAGGGGTGCCCGTGAATCCTGAACTGGTCGGCCGGGAGTTCCCGCCGACGGCCCCGTATCTCGTCGGTCGTGAGAAGGTGCGCGAGTTCGCGCGCGCCGTGTTCGCCGATGCCCCGCAGCACACCGACGTCGAGGCGGCTCGGGCGCTCGGGTTCGCCGACGTCGTCGCTCCGCCCACCTTCGCGATGGTCATCCAGGACCTCACGCTGCAGCAGCTGCTGGGCCTGGAGGACTCCGGGATCGTGCTGTCCCGCACGATCCACGCCGAGCAGCGCTTCGCCTACACGCGCCCCATCGTGGCCGGGGACGAGCTCACCGCCCAGCTGACCGTCACCGGGATCCGAGCGATGGGCCCCGCGACGATGATCACCAGCGACGCCGAGATCCGCGACGCCGCGGGCGAGCACGTCGTCACCGCCACGTCGGTGCTGCTCGTGAGCGATGCGCCCGCCGAGACCGAGGAGGCCGCCGCGTGAACGTCGGAGACATCATCGCCGAGCGCACCGTGCACCTCACGCGCGAGTCGCTCGTGCGCTACGCCGGGGCATCCGGCGACTTCAACCCGATCCACTACCGTGACGACGTCGCCGCCGAGGTCGGTCTGCCCGGCGTGCTCGCGCACGGCATGCTCACCATGGGCGTCGCCTCGTCCGTCGCGATCGCCGCGCTTCCCGGCACCGCGCGCGTGCTGGACTACGGCGTGCGCTTCGCCCGCCCCGTCGTGGTCGACCCGCAGGAGGGTGCCGACGTCGCGATCACCGCGAAGGTCGGTGCGCGCGACGAGACCGCGGTGCGGATCGACCTCGTGGTCAAGCACGCCGACACCACGGTGCTCGTCAAGGCGCAGCTGCGCGTCGCGGCGGACTCCCTCTGACATGGCGGAGATCTTGTCCGTGCGTCTTGCCGAGCTGACCACGCTGCAGACCGGTGCGGCGCCGGCGCGGATGATCGATGCCGCCACCGAGGACGAACTGGTCGCCGTGCTCCGCGACGTGTGGGCGACCGGTGACGCATGGTTCGTGCTGGGCGGCGGATCGAACCTCTTCGCGGGGGACGCGCCCTTCGACGGCACCGTGATCCGCATCCGCACGAGCGGCATCGAGGAGCTCCCGTCTCCGCATCCCGGTCGGATCCGGCTGCGCGCGCAGGCCGGGCACGACTGGGACGCGCTGGTCGCCTATGCGGTCGAGCACGGCTACGCGGGCGTCGAGGCGATGTCCGGGATTCCCGGCACCGTCGGCGCAGCCCCCGTGCAGAACATCGGCGCGTACGGCCAGGAGATCCAGGAGACCCTCGTCGAGGTCGAGCTGCTCGACGAGCACTCGGGCGAGGTCGTCGTGACTCCGGCCTCCGAGCTCGGTCTCGGCTTCCGCACCTCGGTGCTCAAGCACCACTACGGATCCGTCGCCGAACGCCGCGCCGTGATCCTCTCCGTCACGCTCGATCTCGCGGTCACGGGGGACGCCGGGCGCGTGGTGCGCGGCGAGCAGCTGCGCCGTGCGCTGCAGCTCACGAGCGACGAGCCGGTACCGCTGGCGTGGGTGCGGCAGCGGATCCTCTCCACTCGTGCGGCCAAGGGAATGCTCTTCGACCCCGCGGATCCGGATACCCACGGCGCCGGATCCTTCTTCCAGAACGCGATCGTCTCCGAGGCGACGGCACGCACGCTTCCGCCCGAGTGCCCGCGCTGGCCGGTGACACCCGACCTCGACACGGTCACGGTGATCCCCCTGGACTCGTACTACGGCCTCGCCCCCAAGCCCGAGGCGCCGCCGAGCGACGTGAAGGTGAGCGCGGCCTGGCTCATCGAGCACGCCGGCATCCGCAAGGGATTCAAGCTGCCGCGTTCGCGCGCCGGGGTCTCCACGAAGCACGCGCTCGCGCTCACGAACCGCGGCGGGGCGACGGCGGGGGAGATCGCCGAGCTCGCCCGGTTCATCCAGAACCGGGTGCATTCCGAGTTCGGCCTGCTGCTGCAGCCCGAGCCGGTGCTCGTCGACGTCGAGCTCTAGGCGCGAGGACGCGAGGCTCCGCACAGGTCCCGCCCGTCGCCTCGGCGGGGGACGGGACCTGTGCGCCGCTCAGGGGCGGGTCAGATCGTGCACGTTCCAGGTCGGGAGACGCAGGTATCCGGCGCGGTCGAGGTCGAATCGCGCCGCGTCGCCCGAGCTGACGCGGTACGGCAGGAGATCGTTCGCCGTCGCGTTCACGATGACGAGTCGCTCCACGCCGGCCAGCTCCAGCTCGAGCACGCGCGGCTGATAGGCGGCGACGACGAGCACACCGTCGAGTTCGGCCGTCACGACGGGGTACCCTTCGCCGGGAAGAGCCGCCCGGATCCTGCCTCGCACGAGCACCTCGCGCAGCTCGTGCCAGGCTCTCAGGAGTTCGGCCGCGACGGCGACCTGCTCCGGTGGCAGGGCATCCATCGGCATCGAGAACTGCGGCACCGAGAAGAACGCGTTCAGGATCTGCCGCGCGGCAGCATCGGCACCCGCCCGAGGGTCCCACATCATCGGATCCGAGTGCACGACCTGGGAGGAGTCGAGCAGTCGCAGATCCACGGTCGAACGACGGTTCTGGTCCGCGTYGGCCGGGCAGTCGTTCGCACGGATCACGTCCGCGAAACCGGCGATCTCGGGTGAGACGTAGGGCTGCCGGAACTCGATCAGAGCACCGGGGAGCACCGCGTCGACGGCATCGGCGATCTCGCGCAGGAGGGTCTTCATCGCCTCACCGACGTCGGCGATGTCGCCCGGGGAATCGGTGCCCGCGTAGACCATCGCGTTGTTCAGGAAGTCGATCTTCAACCCATCCAGTGCGTAGTCGGCCATCAGCCGGGCACAGGTGGCGACGATGTGCTCTCTGACGGCAGGGATCCGCGGATCCAGCACGTGCGCGCGCAGCCCCTCGGAGATGAACGGGGCATGGCCGGAGAGCGTCGCGTAGGCCTCGCTCTGCTCGCCGAGCAGGAGAGGCGCGATCCAGGCGATGACCCCGAGCCCGCCCTCGTGCAGCTCGCCCACACTGGCGCRCAGATCCGGGAACTTGGCGGTGTCCGGCACCCAGTCGCCGCAGCCGGCGTACCAGCGGCCGTCGCCGAACGCCTGCCAGCCGTCATCGATGAAGACCGACCGGCAGCCCAGCCTGCGCGCGTCCAGCCCGTGCGACCGCACGATCTCGGCGTCGATCCGCTGCGAGAACGCGTACCACGTCGAGTACACGGGCTCCAGCGCGTAGGACGAGGCGGGACGCACGGGCAGACCCTTGCGCAGCTCGGCGGACAGCAGGCGGATCGCGTCCTCATACGGTTCGCGCTCCGCGACGAGGAGCAGCCGGAACACTCCGTCGCCGGCGTCGAGAAGTGCGTCGTCGACGGCGAACCGTGCCACGTAGGACTTGAACTCCTCCGAGACGCCGTACTCGATCAGGCCCACGGCGGTCATGCAGTCCAAGCCGAACGCGATCTGCGCACTGCCGTCGACATCGCACAGTACGTTCACCGGCAGCGACCAGACAGCACTGAACTGTTCTTTGCCAGCCCAGTCGGCGGGGAGACCGCGGATCGGGTCGTAGCCGGCGTGCCAGACGCCCGACGCGTTGCCCAGGGGGCCGTTCAACAGCACCTGGCCGGGGGCGGAGGCCACGACGGCGACCTCGATCAGGGCGCCGACGCGTTCGACGGAGCGGATAGCGCAACCGCCGCTGACGCCGAGGACGATGTCCCGGCCCAGAGCGGTCCACTGGACCTGGTCGAGCTGATGGTCTTCGAGAAGCACAGGGATCCTTACTGCTTGACGGCGCCGGCGAGGATGCCGGCGACGAACTGGCGCTGGAGGAAGAGGAACAGGATGAGGATCGGCACCATCGACAGCATGGTTCCGGTGAGGAGCTGGCCGTAGTCGGTGGTGCCGACGCCCTGTAGCGTCGCCAGGGCCACCGGCGCCGTGTACGCCTCGGGGGTTCGCAGCACCACGAGCGGGAACACGAACGCGTTCCACTGCGCGAGGAACAGGAAGATCGCGAGAGCGGCGAGCGCAGGCCGAACGGTGGGCACGACGATCCGGGCGAACGCGCGGAACTCACCGGCGCCGTCTACGCGGGCGGCCTGCAGTAGTTCGTCGGGCACCGACATCATGGTCTGGCGCATCAGGAACACCCCGAACGGCAGAGCGAGGCTGGGCAGGATGATGGCCTGATAGGTGTCCAGCCAGCCGAGCCACACCATCATCTGGAACAGCGGCACCAGGGTGACCTGCGAGGGCAGCGCGAGTGTGACCAGCAGGACCGCGAACATGGCCGACTTGCCGCGGAACTCGAACTTCGCGAACGCGTACCCCGCGGCCGTGCACACCACCAGGCCGAGCAGCGTGTAGACGCCGGAGACCACGACCGAGTTCCACAATGCCTGCCCGAATCCGGTGTCGCCGAAGAGACCGCGCACGTTGTCGAGGAACGCGTTGCCTGGGAGCAAGCGGGGCGGGGCGGAGAACATGTCGTTGCCGCGGTAGGTCGACGCGATGATCAGCCAGTAGAACGGCAGCGCCATGAGCACGGCGCCGGCGGCGATCACGGTGGTGAGCACGAGGGAACGGGCGCGCTGAGGCGGGCCTGCGAGGGCGGTGGTCATCGCTTCTCCCGGAAGAGTCGCAGCTGCAGCAGGGAGATCAGGCCGATGATGATGGTCAGGGCGTAGCCGATCGCCGAGGCGTAGCCGAAGTCGAAATACTTGAAGCCGTTCTGGTAGAGGTACATCCCGACCGTCAGGGTCGCGTTGACCGGACCGCCGTTGGTCAGCACGTAGGGCTCGTCGAAGAGCTGCAGCGTGCCGATGGTCGACAGGATCACGGTGAGCACGAGCGCGGGGCGGAGCCCCGGCAGAGTCACGTGCCAGAACCGCTGACGGGCGCCGGCGCCATCGACCGAGGCCGCTTCGTACAGCTCCGTCGGGATCGACTGCAGCTGCGCGAGATAGATGATCGCGCTCTGACCGGTGTAATGCCAGGTCATCGCGATCACGATCGTGATCTTGGCCCAGAACGGATCCGACAGCCACGGGATCGGGCCGATCCCCACGGCGCCGAGGATCTGGTTGACGAAGCCGTCCTCGGAGCTGAACAGGGCGCGGAACAGGATCCCATAGGCGACGAGGCCCATCACGATCGGGACGAAGTAGAGCGTTCGCCAGAGGGCACGGAACTTCAGCAGCACCGAGTTGAACGCCACGGCCAGCAGCACGGCCAGCGCCAGCATGATCGGGACCTGCACGATGAGGATCACGAAGGTGTTCCACAGCGCAGTGTAGAAGAGCGGATCCTGTGCAAGGCGGACGTAGTTGTCGAGTCCGGCGAAGAGGGTCTGCCCGCCCTGCGATCGGGTGAGGCTGAGCCACAGCGCGTACACGTACGGGTAGCACGTGAAGACGGCGAACAGCAGGATCGTGGGCAGCAGGAACAGGTACGGCGTCGCACGCGGGTGCGCGGAGAAGCGCCGACGTGTCGGGGCGGGCCGCGCCGGGGCGCGGGTGGGGTGCGGTTCTGCGATGGCAGTCATGATCGGCTGCGGTCCCGAGGGCCAATCCCTCGGGACCGCGATCCTCTTTCCTCAGTCCTTGGCGATCTTGCGGCCGGTCTGCTGTGCGAGAAGCTTCGCCGCCTCGTCGAGCGCCTTCTTCGGATCCGCGCCCTTCAGCAGTACCTCGGTCTGGGCGTCGGTGTAGACCTTGAGAGCGCGGGCGTAGTCGCTGGTGTAGTTGACGACGGGAGTCTTCTCTTTCAGTTGCGCGATGAAGATGTCGTTGACCTTGGCGTTGTCGTAATAGGGCATCGGCGTCGAGAAGTCTTTGGACCCGATGAACGGCTCAAAGCCGGGGAACATCCCGCCGGCGTCATACGTCGCCTTCTGGCCCTCGACCGTTCCCATCGCGTACTGGACGAACGCGGCTGCGGTCGCCTTGTTCTTGCTCGTGTTCGAGACGGAGAGGTACGTCCCGCCGTTGATCGCGGCCGTGAGCCCGCCGGGCCTGACAGCGGGAGGCTTCTGCACGCCCCACTTCCMGGCCATGTCGGGGGCGTCGTGCGTGATCTCGCCGGCCATCCAGCCGCCCGCGGTGAACGTCGCGACGGGCTTGTCGCCCTTCATCGCGGCGACCAGATTGTCCCAGGTCCCTGGACGGTCCTCCACGATGCCGGCGTCGTTCGCCTTCTTGATGATTTCCAGCGCCGTCACTCCGGCGGCGTTGTTGATCGTGATCTCGCCCTGGGCGTTGAAGTAGAACGAATCCTGCTGGTTGGCGAGCAGCTGCCACAGGCCACCCGAATCGCCCTGGGTCGCGGCCTTGTCCATCGACATCAGCGGGACGCCGGTCTTGTCCTTGATGGTTTTGCCGGCCGCGAGCAGGTCGTCCCAGGTCTTGATGGAGGACGGATCCACCCCTGCCTGCTGGAAGATGTCGGTGCGGTAGAAGAAGCCGGTGGCGTTCACCTCGTAGGGGATTCCGTAGACCTTGCCATCCGCGCCGGTGCCGCTCTTCCACGCGCCCGCGGGGAAGTCCTTCGCGAGCTTGTCCGCGCCGTACTGGCTCAGGTCCACAAGCTGATTCGGGAACTTCTCCACGTAGTTGCCCATGTAGTCGATGCCGATGTTGAGCACGTCGGCGAGGCCTGCGCCGCCCGCGGCCATGCCGGTGGTGATCTTGTCCCAGATCGCGGGGTTGCCGACATCCTGCACGTCGATCTTCACGCCGGGGTGCAGTTTCTCGAAGTCGGTCGCTGCGGCGCGCAGACCCTTGGCGGGAGCGGTCCAGGACCACACGGTGATCTTTCCGTCGATCTTTCCGTTGTCGGCGGCTGTGGACCCGCCGTTCGTGGAGGAGCAGGCACTGAGCGTCAATGCCGCCACGCCGGCGATCGCCAGCGCGGTGAGGCTGCTCTTTCGTGCAGAGAACGTCATCGTTCGAGTTCCTTTCGGGGCGGGGGACATCGCGACATCGCGATGGGTCACACACTACCGGATATCAGCAAATGTGCAAGAATCTATTGCAAGATTGCAGAACGTGCCGTGAAGACTCGAAGGAGAGCAATGAGCGCCGAGACCGTGCACCTGACCGCTGGAGGTGTGAGCGTCGTGCTGGCGCTCGACGTGGACGCGATGCCCGTCGTCGTGCACTGGGGCCGCGCGCTCGGCCCCGTCGATGACGAGATCCTGGCCGCGCTCGCCCGCAACGGGCACCGTCAACGCGTGGTGGACGAGCCCGACGCACCACGGCCCGTCGGTGTGGTTCCCGAAGCGCGGCAGGGATGGCTCGGCTTCCCTGGCGTCGCCGGTCTGCGCGAGGGGCGAGCGCCGTTCGCGGCGTTCGCCCGCGTCGAGGCCACCGTGGCGGGGGAGCGGGCGGTCGTGACCGGGCGCGACGACGCGGCAGGGCTCATGCTGCGGCAGGAGATCGAGCTCACCGGAACAGGGGTGCTCCGAATCCGCGCTGCTCTGCGCAACATCGGCGAGGATGCGTTCACGGTTTCCGGGCTCGACATCGCGGTGCCGATCCCGGCCAGGGCCGCCAGCCTCCTCGACTTCACCGGGCGGCACAGCGCGGAGCGGCGACCGCAGCGTGCGGAGATCGTCGACGGCACGCACCTGCGCGAGAGCCGACACGGGCGGACAGGGCCGGATGCGGTCACGCTGCTCGTCGCGGGTGAACCCGGGTTCGGTCCGGCGCGTGGAGAGGTGTGGGCTGCGCATCTGGCGTGGTCCGGCAACCAGCGGGTCTGGGCTCACCGGACCAACGGCGGGTACTCCTTCCTGGGCGCCGGCGAGCTTCTGGACGCCGGCGAACTCGTGCTCGAGGGCGAGGAGGAGTACACCACCCCGTGGCTGGTGCTCACGTACGGCGAGGGCCTGGACGAGGCGTCGGCGCGGATCCATGAGATGCTGCGGGCCCGTCCCGAGCATCCTGCCGTCGGACGCCCGATCACGCTCAACACCTGGGAGGCGGTGTACTTCGACCACGAACCGGCGCCGTTGTTCGCCCTCGCGGACCTCGCCGCCGGGATCGGCGTGGAGCGGTTCGTGCTGGACGACGGCTGGTTCCGCGGGCGTCGGCACGACCGTGCCGGGCTCGGCGACTGGTACGAGGACGAAACCGTGTGGCCAGAGGGCCTCGCACCTCTGGTTGATCACGTGCGCGCGGCGGGGATGCAGTTCGGGTTGTGGTTCGAGCCGGAGATGGCCAATCCGGACTCGGACCTTGCGCGGGTCCACCCGGAGTGGATCCTCAGCCCGATCGACCGCGACGCTCCGCTCGCGCGCAATCAGCTCGTGGTCAACGTCGCGCATCCCGACGCGTTCGCGTACCTGCGTGAGCGACTCGTCGACATCATCACCCGCCATCGTGTGGACTACGTGAAGTGGGATCACAACCGCGACCTGATCGAGCCCATCGACCGGCGCCTCGATCGCCCAAGGGTGCATCGGCAGACGCAGGCCGTGTACGCGCTCATGCGCGCGGTGAAGGACGCCTGCCCGTGGCTGGAGATCGAGTCGTGCTCCTCGGGCGGCGGCCGCATCGACCTCGGCGTCGTCGAGGTCGCCGACCGATTCTGGACCAGCGACTCCAACGACCCGCTGGAGCGGCAGCGCATCCAGCGCGGCACGAGTCTCCTGGTGCCGCCGGAGATGCTCGGTTCGCACGTGGGTGCGCAGGTCGCGCATGTCACCGGCCGGGCCTCATCGATGACGTTCCGTGCGATCACCGCCCTGACTGGCAGCTTCGGCATCGAGTGGGATCTGCGCGAGGCGACCGATGCCGAGCGGGCGGAGCTCGCCGGATGGATCCGCATCGTGAAGGATGTCCGTCCGGTCGTCGAGCGCGGGCGCCTCCATCGCCTGGAGACCGAGGACGCGTTGATCGCACAGGCCATCGTTGCTCCCGGGAGAGAGCGGGCGATCGCGACGCTCACCGCGATCGACTCGCCCGCGCACGTACCCGGCGGATTCCTGCGGATTCCCGGCCTGGATCCCGCTGCACGCTACCGGGTCAGGCGGATCCTGCCCGACGGCGCGGACGACCCGACGCGGCGCCGCGCGCAGCCGGGATGGTGGACCGAAGGAGCGAAGCTGCCGGGCGGCATCCTCGCCGAGATCGGATTGCCGCTGCCGACACTGCGCCCGCAGGATGCCGCGCTGGTCGAGTTCACGAGGATCTGATCGTGCTCGCCCTGCGCACGGATGACGGGGAACTCCGCGACATCTTCGAGACCGCGCGTGCCGATGCGCTCTCCCACCTCGTGGCGGGCGGGCAGCGCGGTCCGCGCGATGTCTCCGAGCAGTGCCCGGCAGGAGCCGGCACGGTGCTCTACCGGGACTCGTATCGGGCCGGATACGGGCACCGCAGCGGGTACTATCTGCGCGACCTCGCGCATCAAGCCGTCGGCGCACAGATCCTCGGGCTCGGCATGCGCACGGCGGCCATGATCGAGTCCTTCCTGCGCTCGGCCGACGAACGACGGGGTGGCTGGCCGTATTGGGCCGTCAACTTCGACCACGAGACGCCCCTCGCGATCGACTACCGGGGGCCGGACGACTTCGTCCGCGAGCTGCCCGCGGTGTTCGAGCTCGCGGAGACGGTGCAGGTGCTGCACCGCTGGGGCGCCGACCCGCGCTGGGCCGCCGAGGCGGATGCCGTGCGCCGCATCGTCACCGCCTTCGTCGACCGGCACGACCAGGCGCCGCGCAACGGAGTCGCCGAGGCGAGCGGCGCGGGGATCTTCGAAGGCACAGCCAGCTACAACGAGCTCCCCGGGATCGTGCTGCGCGAAGCCGGGGACGGCTTCGCGGCGCAGTATGCGGCGACGCGCCATGTCGCTGCGCTCGCCGGAGGCGCCGGGGCGCCGGATCCCGAACTCGAGCAGCAGGCCCGGCTCCTCCGTCACCACTACCGAGACGTCTGGAGCAGGCATCCTTCGGGCGACGTCGTGTGCGGCTGGACCGCGGAGGGGGAACCGGTGCGCGCCTGGTCGCGGGAGTCGACGTGGTTCCCGCTGCTCAAAGGGCTGCTCGTGGACGAGCGCGCGGGGTACGAGCTGGACCGTGTCGATCGCCTATGCCAGGCGCCCGAAACGGCGCCGAGGAACGTGGAGGCGCTGACGTACCTGCCCGACCTGTATTTCCGGCATGCGCGTCCCGAGCAGGCCTGGGACTGGATGCGCCGGATCCACGCCCTCCGCGGACAGCCCCACGAGGTCTCTGCGCAGGGGACGAACGGCAGCTATCCGGAGGTGCCGTTCACGCTGCTGGCCCAGATCGTGCTCGGCCTGGTCGGGCTCGAGCCCGATGCGCCTCGGCGCACGCTCACCCTGCGTCCCGGGCTGCCGTCCGCCATCGGCGAGATAGAGCTCGCCGATGTACCGTTCGGGGACGGCGCCGTCACGGTCGCGGTGACGCCGGCGGAGTGCCGCGTGATCAACCGGACGTCGACGTACCTGCGTGTCCGGCTCGCGGATGCTCGGGGCTTCCGGGATCCGCACCTCGGCGGCGCGGCGCGCGAGGCCGGTGCGGTCGCGCC
The DNA here is from genome assembly GCF_056398985.1 of Microbacterium sp. 01T413_2. Taxonomy (NCBI): domain Bacteria; kingdom Bacillati; phylum Actinomycetota; class Actinomycetes; order Micrococcales; family Microbacteriaceae; genus Microbacterium; species Microbacterium sp. 01T413_2. Next base: position 101,899 of record NZ_JBFTQL010000004.1, on the reverse strand, counting down.
GGAGGGCGAGATCCGGATCGCACGGCACTAACTATCGCGAGGAACATGCGCGGCGCCGGTCAGCGGTTGATCGGATGCGTCGGGCGTGCGCCGACGAGTGGTCAGGGCTCCGATCCGGCGGCCCGGACTGGTCCGGTCGACCGGCGCACTCGCAGCTCCGGCTCGACCAGTACTTCCTCGGTGCGGATCGGGCGATCCTGCACCATCGTGACCAGTGTCCTGGTGCAGATCTCGGCGATCGTCTCGATCGGCTGGCGCACGCTGGTGAGGGGCGGGTCGGTGAAGTCGAGCACGTACGAATCGTTGTATCCGATCACCGACACGTCCTGAGGTACGCGCAGCCCGCGTCGGGTGATCGCGCGGTACGCGCCGAGCGCCATGTCGTCGCTCGACGCGATGATCGCGGTCGCGCCTGCGGAGAGCAGCTCGTCGGCGGCGCTGCGCCCGCCTTCGATCGAGTAGTGCACGCGCACCACGAGCTCCTCGGCCGCGGGTATGTCGCGTGCGTCCATCGCGTTGACGAAGCCCTCGACGCGGCGATCGGCGGGGATGTTGCTCGTCGGTCCTGCGATCAGCCCGATCCGACGATGGCCGAGATCGTACAGGTGCGCGACGGACAGCTCGGCCGCGTGCCAGTCGTCGGTGGAGACCGTGGGCGCGTCGGCATCGGCGAACGGGCCGTTCACGGTGAGGAACGGAACTCCGCGGGATTCCAGCAGCTGATGCGCGACCGGATCCGAATTGCGCATCGTGTTGCTGGAGGAGAGGAAGATCGCGCCCGCGATCCCCTTGTCGATCATCATGTCCACGTAGTCCTGCTCCACGATGGAGCCGGGAAAGACGGGGCAGATCACCGCGCGCAGGCCGTACGGCGAGAGATACGTCTCGATCTCGTTGCACATCTCCGCGAAGATCATCCCCTTGAGGCTCGGCACCAGGATGAGGACGATCTCGCCCTTGACGGAGCGTTCGTACCCGACCTCGCGCAGCGCCGCCTCGACCTGCTCACGCGTCTTCTGGGCGACGCCGTACTTTCGGTTCAGGACGCGGCTGACCGTCGCCTCGCTGACTCCCGCGATGGTCGCGATCTCGGACAGCCGCATGGAACCGGCCGGAGAGCGCGTCTTGCGCGCCGCGGAGTCAGAGGACATTCCTCCATCATGCATGAGCGCGACGCGCCGTGCGGTTCTTGGGCGCAAGCGCTGCGGACACGTTCGCGCGTCGGCAGCGGCTCAGCCCACGGCTCGGAGGATGAAGCCGATCCCGGCCGTCTCGCCGCGGGCGAGGACGCGCAGGTCGGTGCCGGAGTTGAACGCATCGGGTGCACAGGTCATCGGCTCCACTGCCACGGCGTCCCGGTGGGCCTCGTCCGTCGACTCGTCGGCCGTGTACACCTGGATCCAGCGCGTCCGCGCATCCCACTCGATCTCCGAACCGCGCCCTTCGGCATCGAGCAGGCGTGCCACGAGACGTCCGTCTGTGCTGGCGCGGAGGGCCGTGAACGCGTTGTTCACGGAGAGGTCGCCGATCCGCCGCGGACGCCGGAAGTCGAATCCTCGCCCCTCGCGCTCGACGGGGACCAGCCGGAACGGCAGCATACGCGGAAGAGAAGTGAGCATGACCTCGTCTGCAGGAAGCTCGAGGAAGCACCCGTCGATCGACCCGCGTCCTGCGTCACCCGCGCGCAGGTAGGGATGCGCGCCGAGGCCGACCGGAGCCGGATCCTCCGACAGGTTCGTGGCGCGGATCTCCTGAGCCAGCCCGTCTGCGGTCAACGCGAAGGAGACGTTGATGCGCAGCCGCCACGGATACCCGGGGCGAGGTTCGACCGTCGCGGAGAGCTCGAGCTCTGCCGGCCCCTGACGCAGGAGGGCGAACCGGGTCCCGGCGATCAGGCCGTGCGCGGCGCACCCCGTCGCGGGCTCGGTGATCGGGAGCTCGTGCACCTCGCCGCCGAACCGATAGCGTCCGTCCGCGAGCCGGTTCGGCCAGGGCGCCAGCACTGCGCCGCTCATCCGGGGCCTCGACTCGTGCGCCGAGTACCCTGCGATGATGTCGCGCCCCCGGTGCCGGAGTTCCCGCAGGGATGCCCCCGTGCTGTCCACGCACGCGGAGTATCCCGCGGCGCTCAGGGCGAACTGCCCTCTCGGTGGTGCAGGGGAAGCGGGAACGATCATCGGTCCTGCATCGAACGGGAGAACAGCTGCATCTCCGGGAGGCTCGTCGCGAAGTAATCGGTCTCGCCGTCCTGGCTGCGCGCGATCGGAGCGACGTACTGCGCGCGCTTCTCGCCGAGGGTCGCCGGCGGGTCCGCGGGGGACAGCCCCATCGCGGCGTGCACCGCATCCCACGCGGCGATCGCGAGCCCCTCTCCGCCCTCCCACGGGTGGAACCGGCGGGTCGTCAGGATCTCGTATGCCCGCGCGGGATCGGATCCGGCGAGCAGCGTCGAATACGCGATCGTGAGGTCGTCGCGCTCGAGCACCACGACCTCCGCCGCACGGAGCCGGTTCAGACGATCCAGGTCGGAATGCCCGAGAAGGGCGGCGAGCTGGTCCTGCTCGTACAGCAGGCGCGCGTCCGCGGGTGCGGCAGCCACGGCGCGGGCGTAGAGCCGCCACGCCTTGGTGTCGTCCTGCTCTGCCGTGTACGCCGCCAGCGCGGCGTTTCGCAGCAGCACGGGGTCGCCTGCGCCGAGCGCGAGCGCGCGATCCCAGTGCACGGCGGCCTCCGCCCGTCGTCCGTTCCCGTACAGCAGCATGCCGAGGAGGGAATGCGCGACGGCGTCATCCGGCTCCGCGGTCAACGCGGCGGTGAGCACGTCGAGCGCATCGAGGCCGGAGGGGAAGACGTAGGTCAGGTCGGCGCGGCGCGCGGCAGCGCGCGCCCTTCGAGCCGCGTCCGCTTCGCCTCGAAGACTATGGATCCCGGCTGCCGCATAGTGCGCGATCGGTGCGAAGCCTCCGCCCTCCGTGGCCGGCGCCGAGGCCGCCTCGGAGAGTAGGCGCAGCGCTTCGTCGAACGCCCCCGCGTCGCGGAAGTCGATGGCGGCGTCGAGGAGCAGTCCGGCATCGGAGAGCGGTCGCCCGGCGAGCACCCGCAGCGCGACGTCCAAGGGATCCTTCTGGAGCGCCGCACGCACGAGTGCGTCCGCTGCGCCCTTCTCGCCGAGTCGCTGCAGCAGGATGGCTCGGAGCGCGATTCGACGGGTGTCGTGTCCCACCGTCGCATCCAGCGAATCCAGAACGCGCAGTGCGGCCCGGTTCTGTCCCCGGAACGCCAGGGACCGCGCGAGAGCGAAGCCTGACGCCGCGGCCCAGGTGCCGTCCCATCCGGCCTTGCCGAACGCGCGCTCGGCCTCGAGGTCGTGGCCGAGCCGCCGGAGCACCAGCCCGAGCAGGTGATAGGCCTCGGCGTCGACCGGATTGGCGTTGCGTCGCGTGAGCCGGTCCAGCGCGCGCCGGACGAACGCGAGTGCGAGATCGTAGCGGCCGGATCGATAATGCCGTGCGGCGACGGCGATGTTGGTCCTGACATCGCCGGAGTCGCGGGACAGCGCTTCGTTCCAGTAATTCATCGGCGACCTCGTCGGGTGCCGATACTGATCGAGATGAACCCCGGTGAGGTAGAGCTCCTCCACCGACTCGATGTCCTGGGGCGCCGGAGGCGCGGTCGCCACCCGGGGCTCCTCGTCGGCGGCGGTCGACGGCGTCCAGCGCACGAGAAGCCGTCCGGAGGCGCTGCGGAGCTCCACGGAGTCGTCTGCGCCGAGATCGGCGGAGGAGTGCAGGCGAGCCACGTCCCCGGGGCGCAGATCCTTCGTCTCGGACGCGACGACGTCGGTTCCGCTCAGGATGCGCAGCACGGCCCCGGACTGCGCGCGGGTGACCGCGAAGGCGGCCGTCGTGCCAGGCCCCCGTTCCACGTGCACCGCCGCGTCCGGCGTTGCCTGATGGGCGACGCCGATGGCCGGGATCGGGAACCAGTGCTGTGTGAACGTCTTCGTCTCGCCGGGCAGGATCCAGCTGAAGTCCGGTTGATTGTCCGTGTAGACACCCGCCATGAGCTCCACATACGGCCCGTCGTCGTCCGTCAGCTGGTCGTCCCAGGCGTGGCCGAACGGTGCGTCTCCCCAGGTCCAGAGCTTCTTGCCCGGAGACACGCGTCGCTCGGCCCAGTGCACGAACCCTGCGCCCGCCGCGTGGTCGTACCCGCCGAAGAAGTCCTGCTGCGAGTCGACGATCATGTAGGACGTCGGAACCGGGATGTTCCGGTACCAGTCGATTCGGTCGGCCCCCGGACTCTTCGCACTGCGCTCCGGGTAGTCGACGCCGTAATACGAGCGATCCGCCGCAGGAAAGGCAGTGAGCGCCCGACGGGCGTGATCGGCGACGTGGCGAACGTCCTCGGGGAAGAACGACTGGTAGTCGTCACCGACCTTCGCGGCGACGTTCGCCCACCAGAGGAAAGACTGCCGCTCATCCGTGCGGTTGTGCAGGCGCACCGCGAGCTCCACTACCGAGCTGCCGGGGCGCAGTCGTACACCGTGCTGGGCGGACATCCGCGTGAACGGGTCGTGGTCGTGGCACCACACGGTCACACTCCCGTCGTCCGCGTACTCGATCGAGGTCTGCACGGGAAGGAAGGTCGCAGGGCGATGGTGCTGCGGCCAGTTGAACTCCACTCCGCCAGAGATCCAGGGGCCCGCGAGCCCGACCAGCGCCGGCTTGATCACGGTGTTGCGGTAGAAGAAGTCATAGCCGGTCGTCTTGTCGTACCCGACGTGGATCCGGCCACCGAGCTCGGGGAGTACCACGAGGCGGAGGAACTCGTTCTCGAGATGGATCGCATCCCAGACCCGTGGCTCCGCGTGGTCCGCGACGCTTTCGATGAACGGCAGCGGGTAGACCTTGCCACTCGACCCCTGATAAACGCGCTGATCCAGGTACATCGGGTACTCGCACGGGGCGCCGGGGGCATAGGTGCGGATCGTGACCGCCTCCCGCCAGGCGACGGCACGTCCCCGACGGATCCTCTCGGCGAGGTCCGCCGGGGCGTCGGGCAGTAGGGGATCGGTGCGGTCGCTTGTCATCGGTCATCCTTCTTCGCAGTGCGTGGGGCGACTCAGACGCTACGGGCCGCCGAGCGGAATGGGTATGGTGAGAACGGGGGGAAACATGGACGAATCGACGGCATCGGGTGAGCCAGCGCGCGCCGAGGGGTTCCCCGGGCAGCGGCTGTGCGTGGTGCCTCGGCCTCTCGTCGCGACGGCGCTGCGCGCACCGGTCACCCGCCGCCTCACGGTCACGGACATCGGCCTGTTCCCGCACGCGGCCGGTCATCGCCGCAGCCGAGATCACGGCGCGGCGGAAACCATCGTCATCCTCTGCATCTCCGGATCCGGCAGCGTACGGATCGGCGACGTGCGCTATCCGATCGGGCCGTCCGACGCGATCGTCATCCCGGCAGGGGCGGAGCATGAATACGGTGCGGATACGGCGGATCCATGGACGATCTGGTGGATGCATGTGCGCGGCGAGGACGTCGCAGAGCTGACTGGACCGGTGCTCGGGGCGCGGTCTCCGCTGCATCGGCTGAGCGCTCCCGACCGGGTCATCGTGCTGTTCGACGAGATCCTGACCCTGCTCGAGCGCAGACTCTCGCCGGGTCACCTCCTTTCGGCGTCCGGCGCCGCGTGGCAGCTTCTCGCGAGGATCGCGGCCGACGCGGCGCTGCCCGTCGACGACTCGCCCCTGGACCGCGCCATGCAGTTCCTCGAGTCACGGGTCGAGGCGGACATATCGGTCTCCGAGCTCGCCGCGATCGTCGGGCTCTCGCCGTCGCACCTCAGTGCGCTGTTCCGCAGAGCGACCGGCAGCGGCCCGGCCGCGTTTCACACGACCCTGAAGCTGGCCCGCGCGCGGGCGCTGCTGGATTCCTCCTCGCGCACCATCGCCCAGGTCGCCGCGGCGGTCGGCTACACGGATCCGTTGTACTTCTCCCGGCAGTTCCGCCGCGTRCACGGCATGAGCCCGTCCGCGTATCGCGCGCTCGACAAGGGGTGAGGTCGTCTCGACCGTGCCTCGCCGGAGCCGGGGCGTACGCTCGCAGCATGACCGGACTCGTTCCTTACATCCTGTTCCCCGGGACCGCCGTCGATGCGCTCCCGTTCTACCAGGCGATCTTCGGCGGTGAGGCGGTGATGCACACCTACGCCGAGTTCGGGCGGGCGGACGGCCCGGGCGATGCGATCGCCCACGGCATGCTCGTCCACGGCCCCGTCGAGCTCGCCGCTGCCGATGCCGCGCCCGATGCGGACGCCCTGCACATGAACGGCATGTTCTTCTCGCTCCTCGGCACGGCGGATCCGGAGACGCTCACGCGCTGGTTCGCGCAGCTCGGCGACGGCGGACGCGTGATCGACCCGCTGCAGGAGCGGCCGTGGGGCGCGCACGACGGCACGCTCGTGGACCGGTTCGGCGTGCACTGGCTCATCGGCTACGAGGACTGACGGTCCGCGCCCGGCCGCGTTCACCGGCCGGATACGCCGACGCCCCCTCTGGCGACCGAGGCCCCCTCTGAATCGCGTTGTTCAGGAGGGGCGCGGACAGCCCGAGGGGGCGTCGACGTAAAGCGGGCCAGCCTCAGAAGCGGACGGGCTCAGGAGGCGAACAGGCGCTGCAGGCGCTGCRCRCCCTCGAGCAGCTGGTCGTCGCCGAGCGCGTACGACATSCGGATGTAGCCGGACGGGCCGAACGCCTCGCCCGGGACCACGGCCACCTCGGCCTGGTCGAGGATGAGGTCGGCGAGCTCGAGCGAGGTCGTCGGCGTCACGCCGCCCCAGGTGCGTCCGAGCAGGCCCTGCACGTCGGGGTAGACGTAGAAGGCGCCGGTCGGGTTCGGCACCACGAGGCCGTCGATCTTCGACAGCTCCGAGACGATGAGCTTGCGGCGGCGGTCGAACGCCTCGCGGAACTGCTCGGCCTCGGTCTGCGGGCCGTTCAGGGCGGCGATCGCGGCGCGCTGGGCGACGTTGTTCACGTTGCTGGTGAGGTGCGACTGCAGGTTGCCGGCGATCTTGATGGCGTCGGCAGGACCCACCATCCAGCCCACGCGCCAGCCGGTCATGGCGTACGTCTTCGCGACGCCGTTGACCAGGATGGTCTGACCGGCGACCTCGGGCAGCGCCTCGACGACGGAGGTCGCCTTGACGCCCTCGTAGGTGAGGTTCTGGTAGATCTCGTCGGAGATGATCCAGATCCCGTGCTCGAGCGCCCAGGCGGCGATCGCCGCGGTCTCCTCGGGGGAGTAGACGGATCCGGTCGGGTTGGACGGCGACACGAACACCAGCACGGTCGTTCGGTCGGTGCGCGCGGCCTCGAGCTGGTCGACGGTGACCTTGTACTCCTGGTCCGCGCCGGCGAAGACCTCGACCGGCACGCCGTCGGCGAGGCGGATCGCCTCGGGGTAGGTCGTCCAGTACGGCGCCGGCAGCAGCACCTCATCGCCGGGGTTCACGACGGCCTGGAACGCCTGGTAGACGGACTGCTTGCCGCCGTTCGTGACGATGACCTGGCTCGGCGAGACTTCGAGGCCGGAGTCGCGCAGCGTCTTCGCGGCGATCGCCTCGCGCAGCTCGGGCAGGCCGGCGGCCGGGGTGTAGCGGTAGTTCGCGGGGTTCGCGAGGGCCTCCGCCGCCGCGTCCACGATGAACTGCGGGGTGGCGAAGTCGGGCTCACCCGCGGCGTACGAGACGACGGGCTTGCCCTCGGCCTTGAGGGCCTTGGCCTTGGCGTCCACCTTCAGCGTGGCGGACTCGGCGATGGCGGAGAGTTTGCGGGAGAGAGGTGCGCGTTCGGTCACGCCACCAGCGTACTCGCGCGCCTGTCGTGAGAAATGGCCATGACGTACAAAGCACAGGCGTCGTTCTCCGTCGTGGCGAACAGGTGCGTATGTCGGATCGGGCATACGTCGGCGACCGCCGGATCCGGCATTCGTCAGCGTCTGCGGGGGCTATCCGGTCGCCGTCACGTCAGGAACGACGGCGGGACGGCGCAGTAGTCGGCCAGGCGCCGGGTGGGCGCTTCGGGATCCGTCACGTCGACCAGCGCGGTGGCCGCCGTATGCGGCACCTCGTCGCGGTCGATGAGCCAGACCGAGAAGTGCCACAGCCCCCGTGTGCGCTCGGCGAGCAGGCCTGTCGTGCCGGAGACGATCTGGACGACGTCCGCCTGCGCGTCACGGAACGGCGTCACGATGTCCGACCGCAGGCCGGCCTCATCGCGATCCTCCTGCGCGACGACGGCCACCTCGATGCCTCGGGTGCGCAGCACATCGGCGAGTTCCTCGGCGAAGGCGGCCGAGCGCTCCGCGGATGGGCTGGCGACCGCGAGCAGCCGCGCTCCACGGGGATAGTCGCGGAGGAACTCTTCGGCGAGGTCGTCGAAGAGGGGGCGCATGGCAGGCCGGGCGGTCATRCCTCCAGCGTAGGCGCGGTCACCGCCCATGCGGCGCGATCCCGGTCTGCGGGCTCCGGCGCTCGGATCCGGGCCCGCACGGAGGATCTCGGCGCGCGGATCCGGCCGGGACGATCAGGTGACGGCGTCGCGCTCCCGGAACTCGGGAGCGCGCCACAGCTCCTCGTCGAGCACGCGGCGCAGGATCTCCACGGCGTCCCACACGTCGGCGTGGCCCAGATACATCGGCGTGACACCGAATCGCAGCACCTCCGGTTCGCGGTAGTCGCCGATCACGCCATTCGCGATGAGGGCCTTCATCACCGCGTAGCCCTCGGGGTGGCGGAAGGAGACGTGGCTGCCGCGCTGGCCGTCGTCGCGCGGCGTGATGAGCGTGAGCGGGTGGTGCGCGAGCCGGGTCTCCACCAGCCGGATGAAGAGCATCGTCAGCGCGAGGGATTTGCGGCGCAACGCCTCCTGGTCGACCTCGAGGTGCATGTCGAGCCCGACCTCCATCGTGGCCATCGACAGGATCGGCTGGGTGCCCACGAGGAAGCGCCGACCACCCGGAGCGGGGGCGTAGGAGTCGGTCATCGCGAACGGGCGATCGTGCCCCCACCAGCCGGTGAGCGGCGTCTCGACCCGGTCGAGGTGGCGTTCGGCGACCCAGAAGAACGCGGGGGAGCCGGGGCCGCCGTTGAGGTACTTGTAGGTGCAGCCGACCGCGAAGTCCGCGCCGGCATCGGCGACGGCGACGGGCACCGCGCCGACCGAGTGGCAGAGGTCCCAGACGGCCAGGGCGCCCGCATCGTGGATCTGCGCCGTCGCCCCCGCCATGTCCCACAGGTGGCCCGTGCGGTAGTTGACCTGGGTGAGCAGCACCACGGCGACGTCCTCGTCGAGCGCCGCGTCGAGGTCCTCGGGCGCGTCGATCAGCCGCAGGGAGTAGCCGCGGTCGAGCAGGGCCATCAGTCCCTCGACGATGTAGAGGTCGGTGGGGAAGTTCTCCCGCTCCGACACGATGACCCGGCGCTCCGGGGCGTCCTGCTGCTGCAGCCGGATCGCGGCCGAGACCGCCTTGAAGACGTTGATCGAGGTGGTGTCGGTCGCGACGCACTCACCTGCGCCACCGCCGATGAGCCGGCCGATCTTCTCTCCGATCCGGAGGGGCAGGGCGAACCAGTGGTTCTTGTTCCAGCTGCCGATGAGGTCCGCGCCCCACTCGCGGCTGACCACGTCGGCTGCACGGGCGACGGCGTCGCGGGGGAGCGCGCCGAGCGAATTGCCGTCGAGGTAGACGATGCCCTCGGGGAGGGCGAAGCGCTCGCGGAGGGATGCCAGTGGGTCGATCCGGTCGGCTTCCTGGCACTGCTCGCGGGTGATCGGCGCGGTATCCGTCATCGTGGAATCCTCCTCGGTCGTGGATCCGGCTCGGGCAGCCGGGATCCGGAGATCACGTTCCATGATGACGAATCGTCGACACAGCGCCTAGGATTCCGACAAATATCCGAGATTCACGTTGAATTGCGATGGATCACCGGATCGATGACGCCTCAGGAGGCACGATGGCGGACGGAATCCGGCTCACTGCGACGGATCGGCGGATCCTCGAGGAGCTGTCCCGTGACGGGCGGCTGTCGAACAAGGAGCTTGCCGCGCGGGTCGGCCTGCCCCGCTCGACCTGCCACGGACGGGTGCGCGCGCTCGAGGAGGCCGGCGTGATCCGGGGCTATCACGCCGAGCTCGACCCCGTGGCGGCCGGCGTCGGCGTCGAGGCGCTCATCATGGTCGCGGTCAAGGAGGACGCGCGGGATCAAGTGCCCGCCATCACGGCCCGCCTCCGCACGATCACCGGTGTGCAGCGCGTCTACCTGATCGGAGGCGTGCACGACCTCGTCATCCACGTCGCCTGCGAGAGCGTCCCGGGGCTGCGCGACTTCCTGCGCACGCATCTCGGATCCGTGCCGGCGCTGGGGCAGACCCAGACCCAGCTCATCTTCGAGCAGCACGCCGGTGCCGCGGTCATTCCGGGGTGAGCAGCGAGCCGCTGCGCCGCCGCACGGCCGGACGCAGCCCCGGCACGAGCGCGGGCGTGCGCTCGGCGTAGCGCGCGTAGGGCTCGCCGAGCTCCGCACGCAGATCGCGCTCCTCGAACCGGATCCCGATCGCGATGTAGCCGCTGAACGCCGCAGCGAACAGCGCGTGGCCCCAGGTCATGATCGGCGTGGCCCAGAACGCCAGGAGCAGGCCCAGCATGAGCGGGTGCCGCACGAGCGCATAGAGCCAGCGAGCCTGGAAGGCGGAGGCGGGCGGACGCCCCGACACGGCCTGACGGAGCCCGACGAAGCCCAGGTGGTCGATCAGGAACGTGGAGCCGATCGCGATGAGCCATCCCAGTGCGCAGACCGCCCACAGCGCGGTGCGCCAGGGCTCGGCGCCCACGTCCCAGATCACCGTCGGGATCGGCCGCCATTGCCACAGCACGAGCGCCAGCAGCGCACTCGCCGCCAGCACGTACGTCGAACGTTCGACTCGCACGGGGAGCATCCGGGCGAACCGTCGCTTGGTCGAGGCGCGGGCGAACACCGAGTGGTGCAGCGCGAACACGGCCACCAGCAGCAGGTCGATGGCCACCGCGATCGGCCAGGCCGTGGCGGGCCCGCGGTCGACGGCGGTGGCGGGTCCGATATCGGAGAGGAACGCGACCGCCCAGACGATCACGGCCAGGAAGGCAAGATAGGCGACGGTGGCGTAGGCCGTGGCGAATACTCGCGTCATGACATCCCCGATCCGCGGTTGCTCACACCGGACGGCCGATGAAGCCGTGATCGATCGCGAACAGGCTCGCCCCGACCCGGTTCGCGACGCCGATCTTCGCGTAGGTGTGCTCGACGTGATTGCGTACGGTCTTCTCGCTGAGCGTCAGAACCGCGGCGATCTCGCGGTTGCTCCGCCCCTGCGCGACGAGCGTCAGGATCTCCGCCTCGCGAGGGGTGAGTCCGGCGGGAAGGGGCGGTCGTGTCCTCCGTGCACCGGTGCCGCCCGTCGCCGCCGCCGCGACCGCGGCGACCGCCTCCCCGTCGAGGTGCCCGGCGGCCACGCGCCGGCGCAGGCGCTCGATCGCCTCACCCGGTTCGAGCGCGGCACGGTACGGGCGCGGCTCGATCGCCGCCCGGAACGCGACGGCGGCGGCGAGCAGGCGGTCGGACCGGGTCAGGCTCGTCCCGGGCACTCCGGCCGGATAGCCGCTGCCGTCCAGGTGCTCGTGATGCGCGCGCACCAGGGCCGATTCGGCAGCGAGGCCCGGGATGCGCGCGAGCACGCGTCCCCCGAGGTACGGATGCATCCGCACCCGCTCCCAGTCGCCGTCGTCGAGCACGTCCGGCTTCGACCAGATCAGGTTCGACACGCCCAGTCGCCCGATGTCGTGCAGATGCGCCGCCCGCCGGAGGGTCGCGACCTCGTCGGCGGGCACGCCGATCTCCCGGGCCGCCACACCCACGATCTCGGCGACCCCGCGCGAGTGCCCCAGCAGGAACGGGCACTTCAGGTCGGCGAAGTCGCCGATGGCGGCGACGGCGGCGTCGAGCGCATCGCCGTGCAGCACGTCGTCCCGATCGGGCGCGCACTCCAGGGCGGCGCGCCACGCGGCGGATCCGTGGGGGATGTCGAGCAGCGCGGCCGCATCGGCGGTGAACGCATCGACGATCAGGGGATCGAACTGTCCGCCTCGGCGCTCGCGGGCCATGCGGACCGCCGCTTCCGCTCCGCCGAGTCGATCGTGCACCTCGGCCGTGTCGGCGAGCTGCGCGATCCGCATCGCGATCGGGATCTCCTCACCTGCGAGCCCGCGCGGCAGGCCACGACCGTCGTATCGTTCGAAGGCCGCGGACACGGCCTCCTGCACCGCTTGCGGGAGGCCGAGCCGCTCGGCCAGCAGCGCGGCCGAAAGGCAGTGCGAGTGCAGCAGCGTGCCGAGGCTGCCACGCGAGTCGATCATGAGCGCGGTGAGCGTCGTCGCGCGCTGAACGAGCGGGCGGCCCTGCGCGACGTGCTCGACCAGGAAGCGCAGGAACGGCAGCCCCGACCAGTCCACCAGGTAGGAGGCGCTGCGCACGGCGATGTCATCGCCGAACCAGCGCGCGTACTCCTGCGAGTCGGCCGTGCAGCCGATCCACATGAGCAGCGTCGCCTGGTAGGCGGTGCCGCGCTGATCATCGTCCAGGCCCAGCCGCGCGGCGAGGCGATCGGCGAGGAGCGCGGCGCGCATCATGTGCTCCGCCGGCTGGCCGAGGCCCAGGTCGATCGCGACGGAGACCGCCGCGATCATCTCGCCCCGGGTCGGAGCACCGGCTGTCGCGCCCACAGATCCATTGTCGGCGACGCGGTCCTGCAGGGCCAGAGACATCAGCGCGGCCGCGCATCCTCGGTGCGGCCGTCCTCGGGCACGATCACGGCCGTGTGCTCCGCGGCATCGAAGGCGCTGAACCGGGCGTCCCCCACGTAGAACAGCCCGTGCTGCGGCATCCAGAAGTCGCCGAGACGGCTCTGCCGGCTCAGCGCCCCGATCGGGCCGAGGTCGCGGCCGTGGATGGACGCCGTGCTCGCCGCGACGCGCCAGAKCCGCGTSGGRACGACCTGGAAGCGCTGCCGRTTGGGGGCGGCGCCGGCCATGCGCATCCGTCCGGTGCGCAGCATCGGACGTGCCAACGGCCCCATGGCGCGCAGCAACGGGTCGCTGCGGCGGGCGGCCGTGGGAAGAGCGGATCCGAGCGCGGACATCGTGCGGGTCGCCGGCGTCGCCCGCAGCGTGAGCTCCCACTCCAGAACCCCGGGGATCCGCACGTGCAGATGCCTCGGATCGGGCCAGTGCAGGTCGATCTCCGGCACGCGCTCGAACGTCGCGGCCGAGCTGAAGTAGCGCGGGCAGCTGTGCACCGGATCGGTGGTGGTGAACATGTGCCAGGCGCCGTCCGGAGCCCGGTGCCAGACCGCTCGGTACGCGGGACCGATGCTGGTCCGGGTCATCACCCGCAGCGCAAAGCAGTCGCCGCCGCGGAACGCCAGGCCGAGCACGCCGAATCCGGTGAACCGCTCGTCGTCGCCCTCGGGAAGGCGAGGGTGGCCCGTCACCTGGACTGAGGCGGCCTGAGGAGTGCTGGTGGTGGACATGGATCCACCTTCGGGCGGCGGGTGCGCCAGCGCATGAGGCATCCGCCCCGACTTCCGGTGCGGATGGAGCCGACCCGCGCGGGACGCGTCAGCGCTCGACGAGCACGCCGTCCTCGTCGGCGTAGAGCCGGGCGCCGGGACAGAACTCCACGTCGCCGAAGCGCAGCATCACGTCGACATGTCCGGTTCCTGTCTTGGCGCTCTTGCGCGGGTTGGTGCCGAGGGCCTTGACGCCCAGAGGGAGCCTGCCGATCGCCGCGCTGTCGCGGATCGCGCCGTGGATCACGACGCCTGCCCAGCCGTTCGCGACCGCGCTGGACGCGATCATGTCGCCCATCAGCGCCGTGCCGAGGGATCCGGATCCGTCGACGACCAGCACGGCGCCGTCGCCCGCGGTCGCGAGCAGGTCCTTCACGAGCTGGTTGTCCTGGAAGCAGCGCACCGTGCGGATCGGGCCTTCGAAAGCGACGTTCCCGCCGAAATCGCGCAGCTGCAGGGCGAGGGACTGCAGGGTGTCTCCGTGCTCGTCGTAGAGGTCGGCGGTGGAGGTCATGGCAAGGATCCTTTCAGACGCGGTCGGCGGGACGTCTGCACGACGCGGGAACACCTGCACGAGCGGATCGGTCATCCGGTCGTGCAGGTGCTCCCCGATCGTGCAGGTGTCAGCTGAACTGGTTCATCGTGTTGTGCTGACCGCCGGCCTTCAGGGCCGCGTCGCCGGCGAAGTACTCCTTGTGGTTGTCGCCGAGGTCGGATCCGGCCATGTTCTGGTGCTTGACCGTGGCGATCCCGCCGCGGATCTCCCGGCGCTGCACACCCTTGACGTAGGCGAGCATGCCCTCGTCGCCGAAGTAGCCCTTCGCGAGGTCATCGGTCGACAGTGCGGCCGTGTGGTAGGTCGGCAGGGTGATGAGGTGATGGAAGATGCCGGCGCGGGCGGATCCGTCGCGCTGGAACGTGCGGATCTTCTCGTCCGCGAGACGCGCCAGCTCGGTGTCGTCGTACTCGACGCTCATCAGCTTGTCGCGATCGTATGCCGAGACGTCGGCACCCTGCGCGGCGAGGAGGTCGTACACCTGCTGACGGAAGTTCAGCGTCCAGTTGAACGACGGGCTGTTGTTGTAGACGAGCTTCGCATTCGGGATCACCTCGCGGATGCGGTCGACCATGCCCGCGATCTGCTCCACATGGGGCTTCTCCGTCTCGATCCACAGCAGGTCTGCACCGTTCTGCAGCGACGTGATGCAGTCCAGTACGCAGCGGTCCTCGCCGGTGCCGGGTCGGAACTGGTACAGGTTGCTCGCCAGGCGCTTCGGGCGCAGCAGCGCGCCGTCGCGCTTGATGACCACGTCGCCGTTGCCGAGCTCGGACTCGGAGATCTCCTCGACATCGAGGAACGAGTTGTACTGGTCGCCGAGGTCGCCCGGCTCGTGCGTGACGGCGAGCTTCTGGGTGAGGCCGGCACCCAGGGAGTCGGTGCGGGCGACGATGATCCCGTTGTCGATGCCGAGCTCGAGGAACGCGTAGCGGACCGCGTTGAGCTTGGCGATGAAGTCCTCGTGCGGCACGGTGACCTTGCCGTCCTGGTGRCCGCACTGCTTCTCRTCCGAGACCTGGTTCTCGATCTGGATGGCGCACGCGCCCGCCTCGATCATCTTCTTGGCGAGCAGGTACGTCGCCTCGGGGTTGCCGAAGCCGGCGTCGATGTCGGCGATGATCGGGACGACGTGGGTCTCGTAGCCGTCGATCTGGGACTGGATGAACTCGGCCGCCGTCTCGTCTTCGGCTGCGCGCGCCGCGTCGAGCTGCGTGAAGAGCAGGTCCAGCTCCCGGGCGTCGGCCTGACGGAGGAACGTGTAGAGCTCCTCGATGAGCGCGGGCACCGCGGTCTTCTCGTGCATCGATTGGTCCGGCAGGGGCCCGAACTCGGAGCGGAGCGCGGCGACCATCCAGCCGGAGAGGTAGAGGTAGCGCTTGTTCGTCGTCTTGAGGTGCTTCTTGATCGAGATCAGCTTCTGCTGCCCGATGAAGCCGTGCCAGACGCCGAGCGACTGCGTGTACAGCGACGAGTCGGCGTCGTACTCCGCCATGTCGCGGCGCATGATGTCGGCGGTGTACTGCGCGATCTCGAGGCCGGTGCGGAAGCGATTCTGCGCCCGCATGCGGGCTGCGGACTCGGGGTCGATGGCGTTCCATCCGGATCCGGCCGCCGCCTTCAGCGCCTGGATGGCGTCGATGTCGTCCTGGTAGCGAGTCATGGTCATTCCTTCGTTCGTGGGCGATGGGTCGGGCGTCGAGGGGATCAGGCGGTCTCGACGAGGAAGCGGGAGTAAGCGGGCAGCGTCAGGAACGCCGGGAACTCGGGCTGCAGCGCCACCTCGCGGAACACCGCCGCGGCGTCCTCGAAGCGGTCGTCGGTCCCAGAGCCCGTCGAAGGGCGGGGGGTCTCGGCGAGCACGTCGGAGATCAGGCCCTCGACGTACTCGGCCGTGATGGGGGTGCCGTCCTGGGTGGACTGGCCCTGGTGGATCCACTGCCACACCTGCGAGCGGCTGATCTCGGCGGTCGCCGCGTCTTCCATGAGGTTGTCGATCGCCACGGCGCCGAGGCCCCGCAGCCATGCCTCGATGTAGCGGATCGCCACGGAGACGTTGTCGCGCACGCCCGAGGCCGTGATCGGCCGGCCGATGTGCACGTCGAGCAGCTGCTCCGCGCGGACCTGCACATCGTCGCGCTGCCGATCGAGCTGGTTGGACCGCTCGCCCAGCACCGCGTCGAACTCGGCCTGCGCCGTGGGGATCAGGTCGGGGTGCGCCACCCAGGTGCCGTCGAAGCCGTCGCCGGCCTCGCGCTTCTTGTCTGCGGCGACCTTCTCGATGGCCCGGGCGGTCACCTCGGGGTCGCGCCGGTTGGGGATGAAGGCGCTCATGCCGCCGATCGCGTAGGCGCCGCGCCTGTGGCAGGTCTGCACGAGCAGCTCGGTGTAGGCCCGCATGAACGGCACGGTCATCGTGACCTCGCTGCGGTCGGGCAGCACGAACCGGGCGCCGCGACCGCGGTAGTTCTTGATGATCGAGAAGATGTAGTCCCAGCGTCCGGCGTTCAGGCCGGCGCAGTGCTCGCGCAGCTCGAACAGGATCTCCTCCATCTCGAACGCGGCCGGCAGCGTCTCGATCAGCACGGTCGCGCGGATCGTGCCGCGGGGGATCCCGAAGTACTCCTCGCTGAACGTGAACACGTCGTTCCAGAGCTTCGCCTCCTCGCTCGACTCGAGCTTGGCGATGTAGAAGTACGGCCCGCGACCGGCTTCGATCAACGCCTGCGCGTTGTGGAAGAAGTAGAGGCCGAAGTCGACCAGCGAGCCCGAGGCGTCCATGCGGCGACCGGTGCGGTCCGTGAACTCGAGGTGCTTCTCGGGCAGGTGCCAGCCGCGGGGGCGCATCACGATAGTGGGGGTCTGCTCGGCGGTGACGCGGTACTCCTTGCCGTCCTCGCTCGTGTGGGTCAGCCGGCCGCGGATCGCGTCGCGCAGCGACAGCTGCCCGCCGATCACGTTGCGCCACGTCGGGCTCGTCGCGTCCTCCTGATCGGCCAGCCACACCTTGGCGCCGGAGTTCAGCGCGTTGATGGTCATCTTCGGATCCGTCGGGCCGGTGATCTCCACGCGGCGGTCCTCGAGGCCGGGGCCGGCGCCGGCCACGCGCCAGTCGGCGTCCTCGCGGATGTGCCGGGTGTCGTCGCGGAAGCGCGGGTCGTGCCCGTTGCCGATCTCGAAGCGGCGGCGCATGCGGTCGGCGAGGCGATCGTGCCGGCGTCCGCCGAAGCGGTGGTGCAGCTCGGTGAGGAAGGCCACGGCAGCGGGGGTGAGGATCTCGCCGWAGCGCTCGTGCATGGGGCCGGTGATGCGGATCGCCGGGCCCTCGGTGCCGGAGACGGCTGCGCCGACGGTCCGGATCGGGGCGGTCGGCGACGCAGTGGGAATGGTCATGATCTGTCTCCTCCGTGAGTGGATCCGGTCCGGCTCGGTTGCTGAGCCTGTCGAAGCAGCCGGGGTGGCTTGAGACCACTCTGAGTGAAGATCTGGATTCGGCCAGACCAAATCGATGGAGAAGTTTGGTCAGATTTCTGTTTTCGTGACAGAATCGGCGCCATGGTCACCGCAGACACGGCAGAAGAGGTCGACGCTCTCACGATCGGGCGCCGCATCCGGCAGCTCCGCACGGCGGCCGGGCTGACCCTCGAGCAGCTCGCGACCGCGATCGACCGGGCGCCGAGCCAGGTGTCCATGATCGAGACCGGCAAGCGCGAGCCGAAGCTCACCCAGCTGCAGCTGATCGCCCGCGCGCTGGATACGACGATCGACCAGATCCTCGCCGAGCAGCCCCTCGATGAGCGCGCTGCGATGGAGATCGCGGTCGAGCGCGCGATGAAGGGGCAGACGTTCCAGGCGCTCGGGATCGCGCCGTTCCGGATCGCGAAGACCGTGCCGGACGAGGCGCTCAAGGCGCTGCTCGCCCTGCACAGCGAGATCGACAAGCTCCGCGACGAGCGTGCGGCGACGCCCGAGGAGGCCCGGCGGGCGAACGTCGAGCTGCGTCACCTCATGCGCCGTCAGGACAACCACTTCGCAGACCTGGAGAAGAAGGCGGCGGAGATCCTCGCCGCCGTGCACCACCCGGGCGGCCCGCTGACGCAGCGCAGCGCGAGCGACATCGCCGCACACCTCGGCTTCACCCTGCACTACGCGCCCGATCTCCCGCAGTCGACGCGCAGCGTGGCCGACCTCGCGCATGGGCGGCTCTACCTGTCCAGTCGCGTGCCGGGGAAGGGCGATGCCCGCACCGCGGTGCTGCAGGCGCTCTCCAGCCGGATCCTCGGCCACTCCGAGCCGCGCAGCTACGCCGAGTTCCTGCGTCAGCGCGTGGAGACGAACTACCTCACCGGCGCGCTGCTGATGCCGGAGGAGCACCTGGTGCCGGCGCTGAAGGATGCGAAAGAGCGCCGGGCGATCTCGATCGAGGACCTCCGCGACGCCTACTCGGTGTCGTACGAGACCGCCGCGCACCGGTTCACGAACCTCGCCACCCGGCACCTGGACATCCCGGTGCACTTCCTCAAGGTGCACGAGTCGGGCACCATCACGAAGGCCTATGAGAACGACGACGTGAACTTCCCGACCGACCGGCTCGGATCCATCGAGGGGCAGATGTGCTGCCGGCGGTGGACCAGCCGAGTCGTGTTCGAGGAGGAGGACCGGTTCAACCCGTACTACCAGTACACCGACACCGGCAACGGCACGTACTGGTGCACCGCCCGCGTGGAGGCGTCGAGCGAGGGCCTGCACTCGGTGAGCGTGGGCGTGCGCTTCGACGACACGAAGTGGTTCATCGGTCGTGACACGCCCAACCGCGGCGTCTCGAAGCACTCGGTCGAGGTGTGCTGCCGGCGCGCTCCGGCGGATCTCGAGAAGCGCTGGCGGGAGCAGTCCTGGCCGAACGTGCGCACGCCGCGCACCCTGCTCGCCACGCTGCCGACCGGAGCGTTCCCCGGTGTCGACACGACCGACGTGTACGAGTTCCTCGAGGCGCACGCCCCGCATTGAGGCGGGCCATCCGCGACGAACAAGCTGCCGGGCATCGCCCAGCGATATCCGGCTGTGTCCGCCGCGAGCTGAGTTGAGCTGAGATGAGATGAGCACCGGGAAGAGTTCACCCTCCGCGAAATCGCCCGTCGTCTCATGCTCCGGCGGTTCGCATCGCAGCGCACGGGAACGGTGGCGAACGCGGGACTCACTCGACTCCCGATCGACCCATCGGCTGCATTCGGAGGGATCCGGTCCCATCCGACGATGCGGCGGCGCGTGCGTCCTCGACGAAGAGGAAGAAATGTTATCGCTCACGGCTTGAAGGCCATGAGGCGACAGCTGCTCGATGCAAAGCACCGATGCTGACAGCCTTGTTATCGAATTGTGATCGCTCACAACGTGGCGCCGGGAGAAATGTGAAGGCTAACATTTCGCACAGGCCTCCCAGGCCCACACGAGACTCCGGCGAGGATGCCGGATTGAACAAGGAGGTTCCAGTGAAGAAGGGCATCATCGCGGGCATCGCGCTGCTCGGCGCCGTGGCCATGGCGGCCACCGGTTGCTCCGGAGGATCTTCGGCCGCATCCGGCGGGTCGAAGGGGGACGGGGTCGTCACGGTCGGCTTCGCGCAGACCGGGTCGGAGAGCGGATGGCGCAGCGCCAACACGGAGTCGATGAAGGACGCGTTCTCCGCCAAGAACGGCTTCAAGCTGATCTTCAACGCCGCCGACAACAAGCCGGAGAACCAGATCGCGGCCGTCCGCAACTTCATCAACCAGGGCGTGGATGCGATCGTCATCGCCCCGGTCGTCACCACCGGATGGGATGACGTGCTCAAGGAGGCGAAGGACGCGAACATCCCGGTCATCCTCGAGGACCGCACGATCGATGGCTCCAGCGATCTGTACAAGGCATGGATCGGCGACGACTTCAAGAAGGAGGGGGAGACCGCGGGCGCCTGGGCGAAGCAGACTCTCGGCGACAAGGCCACCAATATGGTCGTTCTCGAGGGCACCACTGGTTCCGCCCCCGCCATCGATCGCGCCACCGGCTTCGATGACGCGATCAAGGGCAGCCAGATCAAGAAGCTGGACTCGCAGACGGGCAACTTCACGCGCGCCGATGGCAAGACGGTCATGGAGGGGTTCCTGCAGAAGTACGGCAAGAGCATCAACCTGCTCTTCGCGCAGAACGATGACATGGGCCTCGGCGCCCTCGACGCGATCAAGGCCGCGGGCCTCACACCGGGCAAGGACATCCAGATCGTGACGATCGATGCCACCCACGATGGTCTTCAGGCCGCCGCCAACGGCGAGTTCAACTACGTGGTGGAGTGCAACCCGCTGCTCGGTCCGACCGTCGCCAAGACCGTCAAGGACGTGCTGGCCGGCAAGGACGTCGAGAAGAAGCAGACCGCCGTCGACCAGTCGTTCACCCCGGAGCAGGCGAAGACGGCCTTGCCCGACCGCAAGTACTGAGGATCCGAGGGGAGGGCGCCTCGCGTCCTCCCCTCGCGTCGTGAGAAAGGCAATCATGGTCACTGGCGACCACCGCAGCGTCATCGAGATGCGCGGCATCAACATCTCCTTCCCGGGCGTGAAAGCACTGCAAGATGTCGACTTCACCCTCAGGGCCGGCGAGGTGCACACCCTCATGGGCGAGAACGGCGCGGGCAAGTCCACCCTCATCAAGGCGCTCACCGGGGTGTACCGGATCGACACCGGCCTCATCCGGGTCGACGGAACGGACAAGGTGTTCGGCGGCACCGCCGACGCGCAGGACGCGGGTGTGTGGACCGTGTACCAGGAGGTCAACCTCTGCGCGAACCTCTCCGTCGGTGAGAACGTCATGCTGGGGCAGGAGATCCGCGGTCCGTTCGGCATCGACTGGCGGCGCACGCACGATTCAGCGAGCAGGCACCTGCGCAGCCTCGGTCTGACGATCGATCCCCGTTCGCCGTTGTCGTCGCACTCGATCGCCGTGCAGCAGCTGGTCGCGATCAGCAGGGCCATGGTCTCCGACTGCAAGGTTCTCGTGCTGGATGAGCCGACTTCGAGCCTGGACCGCGACGAGGTCGACCAGCTTTTCGCCGTCATGCGCGATCTGCGCGATCGGGGCGTCGCGATCCTCTTCGTCACGCACTTCCTCGATCAGGTATACGAGATCTCCGACCGCCTCACGGTGCTGCGCAACGGTTCGCTCGTGGGCGAGTACGCGGCGTCCGAAGTGGACCGCACCGAGCTCATCGGGCTCATGCTCGGCCGCGAGCTCCAGGAGCTGGAGTCCATCGACACCGCAGAGCGGCATGTGGATCGCTCCGGCATCCCCGTGCTGCGCGCGACCGGCATCGGCCGTCGCGGAGTCATCGAGCCGGTCGACCTCGAGGTGTTCGACGGCGAGGTCGTGGGGCTCGCCGGTTTGCTCGGGTCCGGTCGTACCGAACTAGTGCGACTGCTCTCCGGCGCCGACACCGCCGACAGCGGGCAGATCGCGGTGCACGGCGAACGGGTACGCATCTCCGCGCCCCGCGACGCGATCGACGCGCGCATCGCGTTCACCTCCGAAGACCGCAGGGAGGAAGGGATCGTGGGAGACCTCACGGTCGCCGAGAACATCGTGCTCGGCATCCAGGCGCGCCGCGGCTGGATGCGCAAGGTGCCCCAGGCCGAACAGGACGTCGTGGTGGGCGAATACATCACGGCGCTGGGCATCCGGCCTGCGGACCCGAATGCTCGCGTCCGCAACCTCTCCGGGGGTAACCAGCAGAAGGTCGTCCTGGCGCGCTGGCTCGCCACGGCGCCTGAGCTGCTCATCCTGGACGAGCCCACCCGCGGCATCGACGTGGGTGCCAAAGCGGACATCCAGCGTCTCGTCTCACGGTTGTCCTCGGAGGGGCTGTCGGTCGTCTTCATCTCCTCCGAGCTGGAAGAGGTCCTGCGCCTGTCGCAGCGCATCGTGGTGATGCGCGATCGCCGTAAGATCGGCGAACTGACCACCACCGCCGACACCGAGGTCGACGAACTCGTCGGCATCATCGCCAGGGGATCGACGGACGCCGCGGATGTCCTCGACGAGATCACGAAGGAGCACGCGGCATGACCGATGCGGCACGCGGCATCTCGCTGAAGAAGATCCTGACGCACCGACTCGCGCTGCCCATCGGCGCGTTGCTGGCGCTGGTGCTGCTGAACACCATCGCACGGCCATCCTTCCTGGCCGTCTCCCTGCGGGACGGCCAGCTGTACGGCTCGCTCATCGACATCATCCGCAACAGCGCGCCTCTCATGCTCGTCGCGCTCGGCATGATGATCGTGATCGCCACCCGCGGCATCGATCTTTCGGTCGGCGCGATCATGGCGGTCTCGGGCGCAGTCAGCCTCACCATCATCAAGGGATCGCCGAACCCGAACGACCTCGGCGTCATCGCCCTGGCGATCCTCGCGGGCCTGATCACGACCCTGCTGTTCGGGGCCTGGAACGGATTCCTGGTCGCGGTGCTCGGGATCCAGCCGATCATCGCGACTCTCGTCCTCATGCTGGCCGGGCGAGGCATCGCCTTCCTCATCACGCAGGGCAACATCACCACGATCAACAGCGCGCCGTACCAGTTCATGGCACAGGGCTACGTGATCGGACTTCCCTTCGCGTTCCTCGTCGCGGTCGTGGCGATCGTCGTGGTCGCGCTCGTCGAACGGCGCACCGCCCTCGGCATGCTCACGGAGGCGGTCGGCATCAACCCGACCGCGAGCCGGATCGCCGGCGTGCGAGCGCGCGGCATCATCTGGGGTGCCTACGCGGCCAGCGGGCTCCTCGCCGGCATGGCAGGCGTGCTCTACACGTCCAACATCATGGCGGCTGACGCGAACAACGCCGGCGTGAACATCGAAGTGGACGCGATCCTCGCCGTCGTGCTCGGCGGCGCATCGCTCATGGGCGGGCGCTTCACGATCGCCGGCACGGTGATCGGCGTCTACACGATCCAGACGCTCACCTCGACCATCACCTTCCTCGGCGTCCCGCCGGCTGTCACGCCGGTGTTCAAAGCTGCGGTGATCGTGATCGTCTGCCTGGCGCAGTCCACCCGCATGCGCGCCTGGTTCCGGGGCCGGGCATCCCGATCCGCCGGATCGGGACCGATCCGGCGTGAGTCGGCAGAGACGCCCGCCCTCGTCGGCGCGGGGGAGGGGAAGGCGTGATGAGCGCCACTGTCACGGGGCTGTCCCCCGAAAGCGATCTGACCGGCCGCCTGCGCGCCTTCGCCGTACGACACAGCGGATGGGTGCCGGTGCTGGCCGCAGCCGCGATCTTCGTCGCGATGCTGATCGGCGGGCAGGTGTACTTCGGCACCTTCGTCTCGCCGCGGCTGCTGTCCTCGCTGCTGCTCGACAACGCCTACCTGCTGATCCTCGCGGTCGGCATGACGTTCGTGATCCTCAGCGGCGGRATCGACCTCTCGGTCGGGGCGGTCATGGGCTTCACGGGCATCCTGGGCGCCAAGCTCCTGCTCTCCGGTGTACCGCCGTTCATCGCGGTACCCGTCATGATCGCCGCCGGCGCCGTGATCGGCCTGTTCATCGGGGTGCTCGTGCAGTACTTCGACGTGCAGCCGTTCATCGCGTCTCTGGCCGGGATGTTCCTGGCCCGTGGCCTGGCGTTCGTGGTGAGCCTGGACACCCTGCGCGTGTCGGATCCATTCCTCGGCGCTCTGCAGTCCTCCCGGTTCCGCCTGCCCGGCGGCTGGTACATCACCCCGACCGTCATCATCGCGCTCGTCGCCGTCGTGATCGCGGCGTGGGTGCTGGGCTGGACCCGGTTCGGTCGCACCGTCTACGCGGTGGGCGGCAACGAGCAGTCGGCGCGCCTCATGGGCTTGCCGGTTGCGCGCGCCAAGCTGCTCGTCTACGCCATCAGCGGCACGTGCGCGGGCCTCGCCGGGGTCGTCTTCACCGCCTACACGAGCTCCGGGTACAGCCTCAACGGTATCGGTACCGAGCTCGACACGATCGCGGCGGTGGTCATCGGCGGGACGCTGCTCAGCGGTGGCAGCGGCTATGTGCTCGGCTCGCTGTTCGGTGTGCTCGTCTACGGTCTGATCAAGACCGTGATCAGCTTCCTCGGTGTCGACACCTCCTGGATGCGGATCACGATCGGCGCCCTGCTGCTGGTCTTCGTCGTGGTGCAGCGCTTCCTGGTGATGAGGGCGCGCCGACGGTGAGCCCGAATGCGGAAATCGGGCGACGACATCGGACACGATAGGAACATGTCGAAGCCTGTCGAGCCGCTCGTCGAGATCCGGGGCGCCACCGTGCGCTTCCAGGGCTCGACGGCGCTCGCCGACGTCGATTTCCGGATGTTCCCCGGCGAGGTGCATTCGCTCATGGGGGAGAACGGGGCGGGCAAGTCGACGCTGATCCGCGCGCTCACCGGTGCGCTCGCCCTGGACGCCGGCATCATCCGGCTGGACGGGACCCGGGTTCGCTTCGCCACCCCGGCCGATGCGTTGCGTCACGGGATCAGCACGGTGTACCAGGAGATCGATCTGCTGCCGAACCTGTCCGTCGCAGAGAACATCTGGCTCGGCCGGGAGCCGCGCCGGTTCGGTGGGATCGACTTCCCGCAGATGCGGCGCCGCACGGCGACGGTCCTGGACGACCTGGGGGTGGCGATAGATCCGGCCTCTCCGCTGGGAGCGCATCCGCTCGCCATCCAGCAGCTGGTCGCGATCGCGCGGGCGATCGCGACCGACGTCAGGATCCTGGTACTGGACGAGCCGACCTCGAGTCTGGATCTCGACGAGGTCGCCGAGTTGTTCCGAGTGATCCGCAAACTCAAGAAGCGCGGAGTGGCGATCCTCTTCGTGTCCCATTTCCTCGACCAGGTGTACGAGATCTGCGACCGGGTGACCGTGCTGCGTGGTGGGCGTCTCGTCGGCGAGTATCTGACGACAGAGCTGCTGCGGATCGACCTTGTCGAGAAGATGCTCGGCCGGTCCCTGCCCGCCCACCTCGCGTCCCCGCCGGAAGTGGTGGAAGATGACGAGGTCGCTCTCCTCGCCGCCGAGGGGCTCACGGTCGGCAGAGGCATCGTGGACGCCGACCTGCGCATCGGGGAGGGCGAGGTGCTCGGCGTCGCCGGGCTGCTCGGCTCCGGGCGGACCGAACTTGCCCGGGCGCTCTCCGGCGTCGACCGCCTGGATGCCGGGATTCTGCGCGTCGAGGGCACGGCGAGGACGTGGCGTTCTCCGCGGCAGGCGATCGATCTCGGCATCGTGTACTCGTCCGAGGACCGTCGGACCGAGGGAATCGTGGGCGGCCTCAGCGTCCAGGACAACATCACGCTCGCGGTGCAGGCGCAGCGCGGCATACTGCGCCGTATGCGCCGGTCCCGTCAGCGCGAACTGGCGATGAGCTGGATCGAGGCGCTCGGGATCCGCCCCGCTGATCCGGATCTGCCCGCCGGAATCCTGTCCGGAGGCAATCAGCAGAAGGTGCTGCTCGCGCGCATGCTGGCGCTGTCTCCGCGCGTGCTGGTGCTGGACGAGCCCACCCGCGGCATCGACGTCGGCGCTAAAGTCGAGATACAGAAACTCGTGGGCGAGTTCGCTGACAACGGGCTGTCGGTCGTGTTCATCTCCGCCGAACTGGAGGAGGTGCTGCGCGTGGCCCATCGCGTCGTGATCCTGCGCGGGGGGCGCGTGGTCGACAGCGCCGCCACGGCTGACCTGACGGTGGATTCGCTGCTCGCTCTCGTTGCGCGCCCCGAGGACGAGGAGTGACGTGACCGACGACATTCCCGCCCGCGCTGCGAACATCTTCGACGTCGCGCGGCTTGCCGGCGTCTCGCACCAGACCGTGTCGCGTGTGATCAACGACCTGCCCAATGTGCGGCCTGCGACGAAGGCCCGCGTCGAGCATGCGATCGCGCAGCTGCGCTACAGCCCGTCGCCTGCGGCCAGGGCGCTGGTCACCCGACGCACCAGGACGATCGGGCTGGTGACGCCCGGGGTGCCCGACTTCGGCCCGTCCGCGATCGCGATGCATTTCAACGCCGCCGCCCGAACCGCCCGGTACACGGTGGACTCGGTCAGTCTTCTCGATGAGGACCCGGCGATCGGCGTGCGCTCGGCGGTCGAGGGCCTGCTGCGCCAGCGGGTGGATGCGATCGCCCTCGTGGTCGTCGATCTTGCGGCGTTGGAGACGGTGCGCAGCATCGAGCTGTCCATCCCAATGGTCGCCTCGGCGGCCACGCCTCGCCGGCACGCACGGCTGGTCTCGATCGATCAGTATCGCGGGGCGCGGCAGGCGGTGCGGCATCTCGCCGAACTCGGCTACACCCGGATCCTGCATCTCGCCGGTCCCCAGCAAGCGCCGGACGCCGTGGAGCGGGTGCGGGGCTGGCGTGATGAGCTCGCCGAGCGTCGTCTGGAGATCGTCTCGCCGGTCGCCGGGGACTGGAGCGCCGCGAGTGGATACCGCCTCGGGTCGAACCTGGACATCGCGCAGGGCATGGCCGTGTTCGCCGCGAACGATCAGATGTCGATCGGGCTGCTCTCCGCGCTGCGGGAGCGGGGCCTGCGCGTCCCCGAGGATGTCAGCGTGGTGGGCTACGACGACGTCCCCGAAGCGGCCTTCCTGTATCCGGCGCTGACCACGGTGCGGCAGGACTTCGCGGCCCTCGGCGAACTCATGATGCAGAAGTTGCTTCTCGCGTTCGAGGAGCCCGATCGCATGACCGAGGACACCCCGATCCCGACCAGGCTCATCGTGCGTCAGTCCACCCGCGCGGCGCACGCACCGGACTGAGGCTTCGGGTGGCCGCGGTGCGCTGACCCCGTCCGACACACGGATGGCGCCGGCCCCGAAAGGCCGACGCCGTCCGGCGTTTTCTAGCGCGTTACGCGCGCCGGACCCTGGCGCGCGCGAGTAGCAGGCCGCCCGCGATCAGTGCGAGGGCGACGAGCGCCGCCGCGCCGATCGTGCCACCCGTGAGCGCCAGGCTGCCGCCGTCGTTCCCGCTGCCCGGCGGGAGCGCGACGGCCGGAGCGGTCGGGCCGGGCGACGCGGTCGGGGTGGTCGGTGCGCCCTCGGCGACCGTGAACGTGACGCTCAGGGCCTTGCCGGTCTGCTCACCGGTCACGGCGATCGTGTACTCGCCCGGCTCGGTCGGCGCGGTCAGCGGCACCGCCACGCCCCCGTCGATGACATCCGTGCGGCCGATCGTGGTGGCGGCGGCGCGTGCGGTCGCCCCGGACGCCGAGACGGATCCGTTCACCTGCCGGTCGCCGTTCAGGCCTGCGGCCGTGATGGTGAGCGTGCCGCCGGGGGTGACCTTCTCGGGTGCCGTGAGGGTGGCGCCGGCCGACAGCGCGACGAGGTCCCGGTTCAGTTGCAGGGCGCCCGCGATGGTGAAGAAGTTGTCGGTCTGGTCCGTGAGTCCCACGACGTTCGCCGCCCCCGGACCGTAACCCGCGATGCGCACCTGGGTGCCCGTGTGCTGCTGCGAGCCGCCCGCCCCTGCGGTGCCGTAGGAGACCTTCATCGTGGAGCCCTCGGTGGTCTTCAGC
This sequence comes from Microbacterium sp. 01T413_2, assembly GCF_056398985.1. NCBI lineage: Bacteria > Bacillati > Actinomycetota > Actinomycetes > Micrococcales > Microbacteriaceae > Microbacterium > Microbacterium sp. 01T413_2. The sequence goes on along the minus strand of NZ_JBFTQL010000004.1, from coordinate 74,124 downwards.
GCGATCGAGAGCGAGGTCGGCGGGGTGCTGTCCACGATCTGCGAGGTGTGCGCGTGATCGGCGGTGACGATCACGAGCGTGTTGCCGTCGGCCTTCGCGAAGTCGAGCGCGACCTGCACGGCCTCGTCGAGATCGATGGTCTCGCCGATCTGGCCGCAGGCGTTGGCGGCGTGGTCCTGCTTGTCGATGGACGCGCCTTCGACCTGCAGGAAGAAGCCCTTGTCGCCCTTGAGCAGGTCGATCGACTTCTGGGTGAGCGCCGCGAGCGAGAGCGACGAGTCCAGGCGGTCGACGCTCTCGGTGCAGGCGACAGGCGCTGCGTCGGCGCCGCCGACGGTGGCGGTGGTCTCGGCGAATCGGGTCGGGAAGTTGCCGGGGGTGAACGTGCCCAGCACCGGCCGGGTCTGGTCCGCGGCGCTGATCGCGGAGAGATCGGCAGCCGTGCGGGCGACCTGGTAGCCGCGGGTCTCCGCCTGCTGGAACAGGGTCGCGCCCGGCCAGGCGCCCGCCTTCGCGATCTGCTCGAAGGATTCGGATCCGCCGCCCAGCGTGACGTCCGCGCGGGTGTCCAGGATCTGCTCGCTGATCGAGCCCTTGCCGCCGTTCTCGAGCAGGTCGGCGCCGCACTGCTTCACCGAGTCGGGTCCGTAGCACTTGCGGCCGGCGACGTGCGCGGCCTGCACGGCCGGGGTGGCATCCTGCAGCTCGGCCGTGGAGACGTTGCCCGTCTTGCGCCCGTTCGCCTTGGCCAGCTCGACCAGGGTGTCGTGCCCCTTGCCCGCGATGTCGACGGAGATCGCGCCGTCGTAGGTCTTGGTGCCGGTCGCCCAGGCGGATCCGGTCGCGGCCGAGTCCGGCACGTAGTCCGCCGAGCCGTCCTTGTTCAGCGAGTACGTCGTGTACGAACCGGTCAGCGGCAGTGCATCGATGCCCGGCAGTTGTCCGCCCGCGCCGTACTGGTAGTCGCGGGCGACCGTGATCTCGGAGTCGCCCATGCCGTCGCCGATGAGCAGGATCACGTTCTTCGCGGGGCCGTCGACGATCGCGTCGCGCAGGGCCGCCGTGCGGTCGCCGTCGTTGCGGGTGGCGCCGCCTGGGGCGGACGGGTCGACGGGCGCGGCCGCGTAGGCGGCAGGTGCGGCCAGCGCGGCGCCGGCGACGAGGGTGAGCGCGATCGCGGAGCGCGCGATCGTGGTTCTGGCAATCATGGCTGTCTCCTCTGGGGAGCGGGGGACGGCCCGGCGGCTCGCTGGTGCGCGTGCCGGATCCGAGCTCCCTCAGCCCACCAGCGCGGGCGGTACGGCGGGTGACGGCCAGGTGACGAATCGATGAATCCGCTGAGTGACGACCATGAGAAAGCTGGATCCGCAATGGATCCGGATCGGTTGGCGCCGTGGATCAGGCGGCGTTCCAGCGCAGGCGCGACGCGGCGTCGTCGAGGTCTCGACGGATCGGCTCGGCCTGTGCCACGGGCAGCAAGGCGACCAGGAGCGGCGACGTCCCCGGGGCTGGCGCCACGGCGTAGGCGAGAGCGCGGGATCCGTCGTGCTCGTGGCTCAGCACGGCGCGGGTCGCCCTGCCCTCGGCGAGCGAGTACCAGGAGAACTCCCCGCCCGAGGCGAGCAGGACGGAGGCGGCGTGCGTCGCGCGGGCGAGCAGCGTGCCGGATCCCTCCCACGGAACGAAGTGCGCGCCGTCGAGACCCAGGCCCCTTGCCAGATCCGCGCCGAGCCAGCGTTCGCGGTTCCGGTCGGCATCGACGGCCGACAGCAGAGATGCGTAGGTCTGCAGCAGGCCGGCGTTGCCGATCGGCCACGCCGCCCTCAGCCCTGCCCGCTCGTGCAGGGCCTCGAACAGCGCCTTCGGGACGAGCGCCTCACCCGTGCGTGCGTCGATCGCGGTGGCCGCACCCCAGCGGCCGAAGAGCCCATTGGTGCGGTCCGCATCGATCGCGGCGATGAGCCAATCGATCGTGGTGAGCGCCTCGGCGGGCGCCTCCTGGGTGGAGCCCGAGGCTGCGGCTGCCGCCCGGTCCAGCTCCTCGATGCGTCCCATGTCGCCACCTTACGCCGGTGCGCGGGGGTGGGACAGAGTGCGCCGGTGTCACCCGGCTGGCCCTCAGCGGAGCGCGGTGAGCGCGTCCACGAGCGTGGTCAGGCCGAACTCGAACGCCTCGTCCACGTCGCCGCCGAGCTGGAACGCCCCGGCCTGCTCCATGGTGCAGAAGCCGTACGCCCAGGCCGTCAGCGTGCGTGTCGCGGGGAGCGGGTCGCCCGGCGCCGCGGCGCGCACGGCGTTCAGTAGCGTCTGGGTCAGCGCGACCATGCCGTCGGACTGTGGCTCGGCGCTGAGCGCGGCGCCCGAGAACAGCAGCGAGGCGGCGTGAGGGGAGCGGGTGCTGAACGCCCGGAACGCGCGGGCGATCGCGGTGAGCGACGCCGCGGAATCGGTCGCGGATCTGGCCAGAGCCGTGACATCCTCGTCGAGCTCGCGGGCGGCGTCGTCGGCGATCAGCCGCAGCAGGTCGTGCCGGTGTGCGACGTGCTTGTACAGGCTCGGTGGGCGCACCCCGACGGCGGTGGCGACCGCGCTGATCGTGACGGCGTCGATGCCCTCGTCCTCAGCGATGGCGCGCGCGGCGGCGGTGAGCGCGACGCGGGTGACGCGTTGCGGTGCGGGCATCGGGTCCTCCTCTGTGTCGACCGCAGATGCGGGTCGGCGCTTTTCGATCGTAAGGCTATTGACAATAGCCATGATAGCTATCTAACGTAGCCATCATGAACGCAGAGCTCATCCGGATCGGCGACGACATCGTCGCCATGCACGCCGTCGGCACCGACGAGGGCATCACGCTGATCGACGCGGGCCTGCCGGGTGACCGGCGGATCCTGCAGCAGGCGCTCGCCGCAGCGGGCCGCCGCCCCGAGGACATCCGCGGCATCGTGCTCACCCACGGCGACAGTGATCACATCGGCATCGCCGAGTGGCTGCGCACCGCCTACGGCGTGCCGACCTTCGTGCACGAGGCGGACGCAGGCAGGGCGCAGGGGGAGAAGACGCCGAGCGCCTCGGGCGGCGCCATGCGGCTCGGACCGGCGTTGCAGTTCTTCGCGGCGGCGCTGCGCCGCGGCGGCCTGCGCACGAAGCACCTCGGCGCCGTGCGCACGATGAAGGACGGGGATGTGCTGGACCTGCCCGGGGCGCCCGAGATCATCGGCCTGCCGGGGCACTCGCCCGGGTCTGTCGCCATCCGCGTCCCCGCGGTCGACGCGATCTTCGTCGGCGACGCCCTCACCACCCGGCACGTGCTGAACGGGTCCACCAACGTGCAGCTCGGCCCGTTCAGCGATGCGCCCGAGGAGACGCTGCAGAGCCTCGAGCGCCTCCGCGCACTGCCCGAGCGCACGATCGTGGTCGGGCACGGGCCGATGTTCCGCGGCACCGCAGCCGAGATGATCGCGGCCCGCACGCGCTGAGCGGCCCGCACGCGCTGACGTCGGTGCGCCGGCACGGACTTCGGCGGGCTGGCTGCCTGTTGCGATGCTCGGGCGACAGCTGCCTTGTTCAGGTCGCAGTTGCCTTCTTCAGGTCGCAGTTTTCGCTGCTTCGGGACTGTTGTCGGAGCACATTCTGCGACCTGAACGGATCCGATCCGCTCGCTGGTCGCGAAATGCGACTTAGGGAGGCCCTTGGCCGCAGTTTGCGACCACTGGGCGGGGATGGGGTGCGCGGGTCCGGCCCGGGGCGGATCCTCCCGGCGCGGATCCGGCCCGGCGCGGATCCGATCCGCTCGCTGGTCGCGAAATGCGACTTAGGGAGGCCCTTGACCGCAATATGCGACCACTGAGCGGGATGGGGTGCGCGGGTCCGGCGGGCGCGGATCCTCCCGGCGCGGATCCGGGCCGGGAGTCAGTCGCCGGCGGTGCGCAGGGCAGCCCAGAGCTCGGCGCGCGCGGGGAAGGATCCCAGGTCCGCGCCGAGGATCGACGCCGCCTGTGAGATCCGGGTCCGCAGCGTGTGCCGGTGCACGCCGAGGACGGCCGCGGCGGATTCCAGGCGGGTGTCGTGCTCGAGCCACACCCGCAGCGATCGCTCCAGCTCCGCGCCCTCCTGTGCGTCGTGCTGGCGCAGCGGGGCCAGCAGGGACTCGGCGATCAGTCGCGCCTCGTCTGTCGCGAACGCCGCCAGAACACTCGACTCCGCGCTGTCCGCGTAGTGGGTCACGCCGTCGTCGCCCCGACGCAGCGCCGTGAGCGCCTGCGCGTGCGCCCGCGAGAATCCGCTGTACTCCTCGGGTGCCGAGACGCCGATGCGCACCTCCGTGCGCGCGGCGACCTCGTCCAGCACCCCCGCGTCGGCGACGCTCAGGCACATGACGAGCCCGTCGTCGGACTCCGCGAGGAACGCCGACGGGGCGGCATCGCCGCGCTGCCGTTCCCACCACTCGATGACCGTGCCCTGGCGCTGTCCCGCGGCGACGGCGACCACCACGGGTGCCGGCGGCAGGGCGCCGAGCACGCGCCGGGCCAGGGTCGGATCGTCCGAGAGCAGGGAGGTGAGCAACTGCCGATGCAGGCGTCGGCGGCTGCGCGCGAGCTGCTCGCTCTGTTCCAGCGACAGCCCGGCCATCGCGATGACCGAGGTCACCACGGTGCGCGTCTCGGGATCCAGTGTGTCGCTCGCGATCGCGACGACCCCGCGCAGGTGCCCCGCGCGCCCCACGGTGAGCAGCGTGTGCGCGGTCTCGCCGTCCTGCACCACGCGGTTCGCGGATCCACCACGGGCGAGGAGATCGGCCGCGGCATCGGCGACGACGGGGGACGCGCCGCCCGCGGGATGCTCGTGCACGAGCTGCCCCGCGGCGTCGTACATGCCCACCCTGCAGCCGAGACGGCGTGACAGCTCGGTGAGCGTCGACTCGAGCCCGTGGGGACGGAGGGCTGCGACCGAGAGTGCGCGCTGGGTCTCCAAGGCCCAGGTGCGCCGGGCGTAGGCCTGTGCGGCGATCGCCTCGGCGTGCGCCCGCGCGACGGCCAGGAACGGCGTGCCGTAGGGCACCTCGAACAGGGGCAGGCTCGCGGCGGCGCAGGCGTCGGCGAGGTCGGCGGGGATGCCGCTGCGATGCACCTCCGTGCCGAAGCCGAGCGCCACCACCCCGCGATCCACGAGCCGGTGCACGTAGGCGCGTACGCCTGCCGCGTCGTCGTCGGCGAACTGCGTGCCGGTCGTCAGCAGGGCCAGGTCGTCGGTGAGGAACGGGGTCGGATCCACGAGGTCGGAGTTGTGCACCCAGCGCAGCGGGTGATCGAGGGATCCCGTGGGCAGCGCCGATTCGTCGCCGACCAGGCGCAGGTGCAGGTCGCGCCGGCGCAGCAGCGTGCCGAGGGTGGGATCCTGGTCCACGGGTGCTCCTTCCGCGCCGGCATCGTCATGGCCGCACCGGCGAAATCGTGATCCAGATTGTACGCCACGGCGAATGCTCTCGAGCGGTCGCCTCCGTAGTCTCGACGCCATGACCACCATCGACGCGCAGGCTGACACCCTTCCCCTCGGCGGCCCCTCCCTTCCCCAGGAGCGCCGCCTCGTCACCGAGCTCCCCGGCCCGCGTTCGGCCGAGATCCTCGCCCGCAAGGCTTCGGCCGTGCCCGCCGGCGTGGGTCACACCGTGCCGGTCGCCGCGGTCGCAGCCGGTGGCGGCGTCGTCGTCGACGCCGATGGCAACTCGCTCATCGACCTGGGCTCCGGCATCGCCGTGACCACGGTCGGCAGTGCGCACCCGAAGGTCGCCGCGGCCATCGCCGCGCAGGCCGCGCAGTTCACGCACACCTGCTTCATGATCTCCCCGTACGAGTCCTACGTGGAGGTGGCCGAGGCCCTCAACCGCCTCACGCCCGGTGCCTTCGCCAAGAAGACCGCGCTGTTCAACTCGGGCGCCGAGGCCGTCGAGAACGCGATCAAGATCGCGCGCAAGCACACCGGTCGTCAGGCCGTCGTCGCCTTCGACCACGGCTACCACGGCCGCACCAACCTGACCATGGCGCTCACGGCCAAGGCCATGCCCTACAAGAGCGGCTTCGGCCCGTTCGCCCCCGAGGTGTACCGCGCGCAGGCCTCCTACCCGTTCCGTGACGGCCTCTCCGGCGCCGAGGCGGCGGCACGCACGATCCTGCAGCTCGAAAAGCAGATCGGCGCCGACAACCTCGCCGCAGTCATCATCGAGCCCATCCAGGGCGAGGGCGGTTTCATCGTCCCGGCCGACGGCTACCTGCCCGCGATCGTCGAGTGGTGCCGCGCGAACGGCGTCGTCTTCATCGCCGATGAGGTGCAGACCGGCTTCGGCCGCACCGGCGCGATGTTCGCCAGCGAGATCTTCGGCATCGAGCCCGACCTCATCACCACCGCCAAGGGTATCGCCGGCGGCATGCCGCTGGCGGCCGTGACCGGCCGTGCCGAGATCATGGACGCCTCGCACTCCGGCGGACTCGGCGGCACCTACGGCGGCAACCCGGTGGCGTGCGCTGCGGCACTCGCCGCGATCGACGCCTACGAGACCGAGGGCCTGCTGGAGCGCGCGGTCGAGATCGGCGCGCTGCTCAAGGACCGCCTCGCCGTCATCCAGGCCGCGGATCCGCGTCTGGGCGACATCCGCGGACACGGCGCGATGATCGCGGCCGAGTTCGTGGACCCGGCCACCGGCGCCCCGGATGCCGCGCTCACCGGTGCGGTCGCCAAGGCTGCGATCGCGCAGGGCGTCATCGTCCTCACCTGCGGCACGTTCGGCAACGTGATCCGCTTCCTCCCGCCGCTGACGATCGGCGACGACCTCCTGAACGAGGGTCTCGACGTCATCGCCGCCGCACTCGCGGCCTACCCCGCCGGGGCCTGATAAACGTCCGGGCGCGATCGGGATCGGGGGATGCTGGATCGCGCCCGGCAACTTTCTGCATGAAAACCGCAGGGGAACCTGCACAGCGCACCAGACGGTGCGAGACCGATGAAGGAGTCGAAATTGGCCGATATCACCCGTGACGTGCTCATCGTGGGAGCGGGCGCCGCTGGCACCACCGCCGCGAACGAATTGCGCAAGGCGGGCTTGTCGGTCGTGGTGCTGGAGGCCCGTGACCGGGTCGGCGGCCGGCTCTGGACCGACGTGATCGACGGCGCCATGCTCGAGATCGGCGGCCAGTGGGTCTCGCCCGACCAGGATGCGCTGATCGAGACCATCGACGAGCTGGGCCTGGAGACCTTCAGCCGGTACCGCGAGGGCGACAGCGTCTACGTCGGACCCGACGGCGCCCTGCACCGCTTCACGGGCGAGATGTTCCCGGTCGCCCCGGAGACCGAGAAGGTCATCGCCGAGATCACCGAGCGTCTCGACGCCATGGTCGCCGAGATCGACCCGGACCACCCCTACGCGCACCCGAAGGCCGCCGAGTGGGACTCGATCACCTGGGATGCATGGCTGCGCGAGCAGAGCGACGACGACGAGGCCGTGCGCAACCTCGCGTTCGCGACCGGATCCGCGATGCTCACCAAGCCGACGCACGCGTTCTCGCTGCTGCAGTCGTTGCTGATGGCGGCATCCGCCGGCTCGTACTCGAACCTCGTCGACGCCGACTTCATCCTCGACAAGCGCGTCGTGGGCGGGCTGCAGCAGGTCCCGCAGCTGCTCGCCGAGCGCCTCGGCGATGATGTGCTGCTGAACCAGCCGGTGCGCACCCTCGAGTGGGACGAGCACGGCGTGACCGCGACCACCGACTCGCTCACCGTGCGCGCACGCTACGCGATCCTCGCGCACGCCCCGGTGCTCTACGACCGGATCTCGTTCGTGCCGTCGCTGCCGCGCCGCCAGCACCAGATGCACCAGCACCTGTCGATGGGCTTCGTGATCAAGGTGCACGCCGTCTACGACCGTCCGTTCTGGCGTGAGCAGGGCCTGTCAGCCACGGCGTTCAGCCCCTACGAGCTCGTGCACGAGGCGTACGACAACACCAACCACGGCGACGAGCGCGGCACCCTGGTCGGCTTCGTGAGCGACCAGAACGCCGACGACGTGTTCGAACTGAGCGCCGAGGAGCGCAAGGAGCGGATCCTGGAGTCCCTCGCGCACTACTACGGCCCCGAGGCGAAGAACACGGTCGTCTACTACGAGAGCGACTGGGGCTCCGAGGAGTGGACCCGCGGCGCCTACGCGGCGAGCTTCGACATGGGCGGTCTGCACCGCTACGGCAAGGACCTGCGCACGCCGGTCGGCCCCATCCACTTCGCCTGCTCCGACCTGGCCGGCGCCGGGTATCAGCACGTCGACGGCGCGATCCGCATGGGTCGCCTCGCCGCGTCGCAGATCCTCGACGCGGACCGCGGCGAGGAGGCCGGCGAGCTCATCGCCGCAGAGGCGGCCGAGGTCTGATGACCACCTCCATCGTCGTCGGCTACACGGCGACGGAGACCGGTTCCGACGCGCTGGCGCTGGGCGTGCGACTCGCCCGTGCCACGCGGCGGCACCTGCACGTGCTCATCGTCCTGCCCGGCCACGGCGAAACCGCCGGCGCGGAGCAGGACAGCCCGGCCCAGGGGCAGGCGGCACAGTGGCTCGACGAGGCGCAGGAGATGATCCCCGCGGACGTCGCGCACACGGCGCACGTGCGCGTGCACGACTCCTTCGCGGAGGGGCTCGTGCTGGCGGGCGAACAGCTCGAGGCTGCTCTGATCGTCGTCGGTGCGGCGAACGGGGCGACCATCGGTCTGCACCGGATGGGCAGTATCGCGCAGGCGCTGCTGCACTCCTCGCCGATCCCGGTGGCGCTGGCGCCGGCCGGCTTCGCGCACAGCGTCGACGTGCAGGCACCGATCTCGCGGATCACCGCCGCGATCGGCAATCGCCCCGGCGCCGACGCACTGCTGGAGACGGCGGTGGCGCTGTCCGGCGCGACCGGCGCGACGCTGCGACTCGTCTCGCTCGTCGCGTTCGACGTGCCGCGCGGGTTCGACCCGAACTCCATCCGCCTGGTGAGCGCGGCGCACGGTGACGACGTGCTCGCCCGTGCGGAGATGGAGCTGCCGCGGGGCGTGCGCGCCGAGCTCGAGCGGGCTCCGGGGGACACGGTCGAGGAGGCCGTGGCGCAGCTGGCATGGCTGCCGGGGGAGCTGATCCTGGTCGGATCCAGCCGGCTCGCGCAGCCGCGGAGGCTGTTCCTCGGCTCGACCGCGGCGAAGATGCTCGACATCATCCCCGTACCCATGATCGTCGTTCCGCGCACACGCCTGGACGACAGCGCAGACTCTGGGTCCTGACCGGACCCGCACCACCCGATTGCATGAGAATCGAAGCATCTGACAAGGAGGATCGTATGACCGATCTGGAGAAGACCCTGCTGGAGAGCGTGCCCACTGGGCTCTACATCGCCGGCGAGTGGATCGCCGCCGAGGGCGACAAGACCTTCGACGTGCGCGACCCCGCCACCAACGAGGTGGTGCGCACGATCGCCGACGCCTCGCCGGCCGACGGCATGCGGGCCCTCGACGCGGCCGTCGCCGCTCAGGACGCCTGGGCCGCGACCCCGCCGCGCACCCGCAGCGACATCCTCCGCCGCGCGTTCGACCTCGTGCAGGCGCACAAGGAGGACCTGGCGCTGCTGATGACCGTCGAGATGGGCAAGCCGCTGGCCGAGGCCCGTGGCGAGGTCGTCTACGGCGGCGAGTTCCTGCGCTGGTTCAGCGAGGAGGCGGTGCGCATCTCCGGCCGCTACGGCCTGAACCCCGAGGGGACCGGCCGCATGGTCGTCTCGCAGCGTCCCGTGGGCCCGTCGTTCTTCGTCACGCCGTGGAACTTCCCGTTCGCGATGGCCACCCGCAAGATCGCGCCCGCGCTCGCCGCCGGCTGCACCGTGGTCATCAAGCCGCCGGCACTGACCCCGCTCACCACGATGTACTTCGTGAAGCTGCTCGAGGAGGCGGGCCTGCCGGCCGGCGTCGTGAACGTCGTTCAGACCTCGCGCTCGTCGGCCCTGTCGGCGCCGATCATCGCCGACCCGCGTCTGCGCAAGCTGTCCTTCACCGGATCCACCGAGGTCGGCCGCAAGCTCATCGCCCAGGCGGCGGAAGGCGTGCTGCGCGTGTCGATGGAGCTCGGCGGCAACGCCCCGTTCGTGGTCTTCGAGGATGCGGATCTGGACAAGGCCGTGGAGGGTGCCCTGGCGGCGAAGTTCCGCAACATCGGCCAGGCGTGCACTGCGGCGAACCGCTTCATCGTGCACCAGGACGTCGCGGACGAGTTCGCCCGCCGCATCACCGAGCGCGTGAACGCGATGAAGATCGGGCGCGGCACCGAGGACGGCGTCTCGATCGGCCCCCTGATCGACCACGACGCTGTGGCCAAGGCCCAGGAACTCGTCGGCGACGCCGTCGAGCGCGGCGCGACGCTGCTCTCCGGCGGCAAGGCGCTGGAGGGTGTCGGATCCTTCTACGAGCCCACCGTTCTCGCGAACGTGCAGGCCGGCAGCGAGATCCTCCGCGAGGAGATCTTCGGCCCGGTGCTCGCGATCGCGACCTTCGCCGACGAGGCCGAGGCCGTGCGCCTCGCGAACGACACCGAGTACGGCCTGGTCTCCTACGTGTTCACGCAGGACCTCGCGCGCGGACACCGGATGATCGACGCTCTCGAGACGGGCATGATGGGTCTGAACGTGGGCGTCGTCTCCAACGCGGCCGCTCCCTTCGGCGGCGTCAAGCAGTCCGGCGTGGGCCGCGAGGGCGGCTTCGAGGGCATTCACGAGTACCTCTCGACCAAGTACACGCTGATCCCGGTCGACTGAACGCCAGCACCGGCGGGCTCGGGTTCCGCACGGATCCCGAGCCCGCCGGGACACCCCACAATGATGTGACACCGAAAGGATCGACATGACCGATTACGCCGTCGTCAACCCGGCAACGGGCGAGACCGTCGCCACCTACGAGACCTTCACCGATGCGCAGATCGAGGATGCCGTCGCCCGTGCGCACGGCGCCGCGGCGGTCTGGGGGCGCACTCCCGTCGCCGAGCGCGCGGCCGTGATCCGCCGCATCGCCGAGGGGCACCGCGCCCACCGCGACGAGCTCGGCGCGATCATCACACGTGAGATGGGCAAGCCCCTCGCCGCTGCCGTCGGCGAGGTCGACTTCGCCGCCGACATCATCGAGTTCTACGCCGACAACGCCGAGAAGATCAACGCCGACCAGCCTCTGGACATCCTSGGCGASGGCACCGCGGTGATCCGCAAGGCTCCGCTCGGCGTGCTCTTCGGCATCATGCCGTGGAACTTCCCGGCCTATCAGGTCGCGCGATTCGCCGGCCCGAACCTCGCGGTCGGCAACACGATCGTGCTCAAGCACTCCGAGCAGTGCCCGGAGTCGTCGGCCCTGCTCGAGAAGATCTACGAGGAGGCCGGGCTCCCCGACGGCGGCTACGTCAACGTCTACGCATCGATCGAGCAGGCGGCCACCATCGTCGCCGACCCGCGCGTGCAGGGCGTGTCCGTGACCGGATCCGAGCGCGCCGGTGCGGCTGTCGCGGAGAACGCCGGCCGCAACCTGAAGAAGGTCGCGCTCGAGCTCGGCGGCTCCGACCCGTTCATCCTGCTCTCCACCGACGACCTCGACGCGACCGTGCAGGCCGCGGTCGACGCGCGCCTGGACAACAACGGCCAGGCCTGCAACGGCGCCAAGCGATTCATCGTCGTCGACGGGCTCTACGACGCGTTCGTGGAGAAGGCCGTCGCCGCGCTGTCCGCGGTCACGCCGGGCGACCCGACCCAGGAGGACACCGTGTTGGGCCCGCTCGTCTCGGAGGCGGCCGCGGTCAACCTGCAGAATCAGGTCGACACCGCGGTGGCACAGGGAGCGACCCTGCTCACCGGCGGCACCCGCGACGGCGCGTTCTACACGCCGACGCTGCTCGCCGACGTCACGCCCGAGATGGACGTGTACCGCCAGGAGCTGTTCGGCCCCGCCGCCGTGGTCTATCGCGTCGCGGACGAGGACGCGGCGGTCGCGCTCGCGAACGACACCTCCTTCGGTCTCGGCTCGTACGTGTTCACCACCGACGACGCCCAGGCCGAGCGAGTGGCGAACGGCATCGACGCGGGCATGGTCTACGTCAACGTCGTGCTCGCCGACAGCCCGGAGCTGCCCTTCGGTGGCGTGAAGCGCAGCGGCACCTCGCGCGAACTCGGTCTGCTCGCTGCCGACGAGTTCGTGAACAAGAAGCTCGTCCGCGTGGCCTGATTCCGGCAGCTCGGATTCGTCCCGCCGCACTCAGCGGGAGAGAAGGGGCGGGCGTCGCATATCCTGCGGCGCCCGCCCCTTCGTCATGCCAGGGAAACCCGACGGGAGCGTCAGGATCCGCTCTGCGCGCGGGCGGCGAACACGGTCAGCGCCTCGGCGTAGCGCTCCGGATCCGCCCGCGTCTCGGCCGTCACGAGCAGCGCGGAGGGGCCGGCGATGCGAGTGAACTCGCCGCGGCAGGGGATCTCGATGACCCGGGTCATACCTGCCCTCCACGCCAGGATCAGGGCGTCGAGGGCGCGCCGCTCCGGGTGCTCCTGCACTGGCGCGCGGTATCCGGCGATGCGCTCCTGGACGCGACGCGAGACCCAGTCGGAGAAGGAGGCGTCGAACGCCTCTGCGCCGAAGCGGTCGCGCCACGTGGGGCCTCTCAGCTGCTCGAACAGTGCGCGCCGCTCGTCCGAGCCCGGCGCGGTCGATTCGATCTTGGCGATCGGCGGCAGCGGGTCCAGATCGGCGAGATGAGTTAGGGCCCCGCGCCACAGCTCGGACCACGCGTTCGACGATGCGGTCGCGTCCGTCGGCGAGCGGCGTGCCGTGGGCGGATCCGTCAGCGGGGGCGGCACATCACCCGGCGGTCGCAGCCCATAGACATCACGCACCCAGAGCAGCTCGAGCAGGGCGTGCGGATCGTCCTCCACGCTGATCGACATGTCGTGCGGCCAGGGGTTGCCGGGGATGGGGCTGGCGGAGCGCATGCCCTCAGGGTGCTCGCCGCTCCGGGCCGGGTCAAGGCCGGCTCCGCGGGCGGAGCAGGTTCAGCCCGCCACGGGGAGGAGCCCGGGGAGCACCACGTCCACGATCCCGGTGGCGATCCGCTCGGCGTCGGGCACCCCGTCGAGGCCCTCGAACGCTGCGAGGAACCCCTGATGGAACGCCGCCCCGACGAGCACGCGTGCGGCAGAGGCGGTGTCGGCATCCGCGCGGATGCGCCCCGCGCTCTGCTCTGCGGCGAGGCGGGCGCGGACGCCGTCGATCACGGTCGCGGGACCGCCGCCGTACGAGCCGACCCCTTCGCGGTGCTCAGTCAGCAGCGTCGGTGAGCCGAAGATCGAGGCCGCGATCGGGAAGGTGCGGGTGAAGAACGCCATGAGGTCGGCGACCAGCGCGGCGAGCCCGGCGGCGAGGTTCTCGCCGCCGGCATCCCCCTCGAAGCGGGCGCGCGGAGCGCGCTCCCGCAGCACGCTGAGGAACAGCTGCTGCTTGTCGGCGAAGTGCTTGTAGAGCATCGCCTCGGACAGGCCCGCCTGCACGGCGATCAGCTTCGTCGTGGTGTTGGCGAGTCCGCGTTCGCGCATCACGAGGAGTGCGGCGTCGAGGATCCGCTCGCGGGACGACGCGTGAGGTATGACCGGAGGCATCCTCCGAGTATAGTGAGTGAGTAATCACTAACCCGGGCTGAAGGAGAAGCGGATGCGCGTCGTCATCGTCGGAGCATCGGGTCGATCGGGCAGAGCCGCGGTCGCGCACGCCCTCGCCGCCGGGCTCGAGGCCGTCTCGGTCGTGCGCAGGCCCGCCTCCGCGCCGGAGGGGACGATCGTGGCGACCGCGGACGCGCGGGACGTCGCCGCGCTCACGACGGCCCTGCGCGGCGCCGATGCGGTGATCTCCACGATCGGGCACGTCCGCGCCGACGGCGATGTCGTGCTGCTGCAAGAGGGCATGGCGGCACTCCTCGCGGCGATGGAAGCCGCCGGGGTGTCCCGCGTGATCGCCGTCTCCGCATCCGGGGCGTACGTGGCCCAGGACGATCCGCTCTCCCGCTTCGTCGCGAAGCCCATCCTCGAGCGCGTGCTGAAGGCGAACAACTCCGACACCCGCGCCATGGATGCGGCGCTCGCCGCCAGCGACACGGAATGGACGAGCCTTCGCCCTTCCCGGCTCATCCCCGGAACGGGCGCTGCCGACTACCGTGTGGGCATCGATCGCACGGTGCGCTGGCACTACAGCACCCGCTTCGACACGGTCGGGCGGGCCGCAGTGGAGGCTCTGTCCCGTCCGGAGTGGATCCGGCACGCCGTCTACATCACGGAGTAGCGGGCCGCCCCACCCGCGGCCCGCGGGCGTAGCCTCGAGATGTCCTGTTGCTTTCACGAGAGGCCGCCATGACCACCGTCGCCGAGAACATCGTCAGCACCCTCCGCGCGAACGGGGTGAAGCGCGTGTACGGGATCCCGGGGGACTCCCTGAACGGCTTCACCGACGCCCTGCGCAAGGACGGCGCCATCCGCTGGGTGCACGTTCGTCATGAGGAGACGGCCGCGTTCGCCGCGGCCGCGGAGGCCGCGCTCACCGGAGAACTGGCGGTCGCGGCCGGATCCTGCGGCCCGGGCAACCTGCATCTCATCAACGGGCTCTACGACGCCAACCGTTCGCGTGTGCCGGTGCTCGCGATCGCCGCGCACATCCCGACCAGCGAGATCGGCACCCAGTACTTCCAGGAGACCCATCCGCAGGAGCTGTTCCGCGAGTGCAGCGTCTACGTCGAGTACGTGTCGGATCCGGCCCAGATGCCGCGGTTGCTGCAGATCGCGATGCGTCAGGCGATCGAGAAGCGCGGGGTGGCGGTGCTCGTCATCCCCGGCGACATCGCGCTCGCGCCGGCCGAGGACGACCGCGTCACCGTGATCGAGCGCAGCCGGCCCGTGGTGGTCCCGAGCGGTGCAGAGCTCGAGCGCGCGGCGACCCTGCTGAATGCGGCGTCCAAGGTCACCATCCTCGCCGGCGCCGGAGCGGAGGGCGCACACGACGAGATCGTGGCGCTCGCGGATCGGCTCGCCGCGCCCGTCGTGCACGCCCTCCGCGGCAAGGAGTTCGTGGAGTACGACAACCCCTTCGACGTGGGCATGACCGGCCTGCTCGGCTTCGCGTCCGGCTACCGGGCGATGGACGGTGCCGACGCCCTGCTGATCCTCGGATCCGACTTCCCGTACCCGCAGTTCTACCCGGCGAACGCGACGACGATCCAGGTCGACATCCGCGGCGAGAACCTGGGGCGGCGCCATCCTCTGGATCTGGGTCTGGTCGGAGACGTCGGCGCGACCGCTGCGGCGCTGCTGCCGCGGCTCAAGGCCGACCGTCGGCGCACCCACCTCGACGATGCCACCGCGCACTACCGCAAGACGCGCGCCAAGCTCGACGAGCTCGCGGTGCCCTCGCGCGGCAAGGCGCCGATCCACCCGCAGTACCTGGCCCGGCTGCTCGACGAGGCCGCCGCGGATGACGCCGTGTTCACCGCCGATGTCGGCTCGCCCACGGTCTGGGCCGCCCGCTATCTGCACATGAATGGCCGGCGCCGGCTCATCGGATCGTTCAACCACGGTTCCATGGCGAACGCCCTGCTGCACGGCATCGGCGCGCAGGCGAGCGAGCCGGAGCGTCAGGTGGTGGCGCTCGCGGGCGACGGCGGGCTCACCATGATGCTCGGCGAGCTCATCTCCCTCACCCAGAACCAGCTTCCGGTGAAGACGATCGTGGTGAACAACTCCTCGCTCAACTTCGTGGAGCTGGAGATGAAGGCGGCCGGTTTCGTGAACTACGGCACCGACCTGCGCAATCCCGACTTCGCCGCCGTCGCGGAGGCGATGGGCATCTTCGGGCGTCGCGTGGAGCGCAGCGAGGATCTTCCCGGCGCGCTCGCCGAGGTGCTCGCGCACGACGGGCCGGCGCTCCTGGACGTCGTGACCGAGCGGCAGGAGCTGTCCATGCCCCCGGCCGTCAACGCCGAGCAGGTCAAGGGCTTCGCGCTGTACGCGATCCGCACCGTGCTCTCCGGACGCGGCGACGAACTGCTCGACCTGGCGAAGGCCAACTGGCGTCAGCTGTTCTGACCGGTGCCGGATCCGGTCCCGTGCCGTGCCGCCGGGACCGGATCCGTCTCAGTCCTCGGCGAGCCGACGCACCTCGGCGGCCTCGGCATCGCGCCCGAGGCCCTGCAGCACGTCGCCGAGTTCGAGGGCCGCGATCTGGCGCAGAGGTGGGATGTCCGCAGCCTGGTCGAGCACCGCGCGGTAGGCGGCGACGGCATCGGCCGAGCGCTCTGCGCCATTGAGCGCCCTCGCGGCGAGCAGCGCGGAGCCGCCCGCCGACTGCGCATCGCCGACGGCGGCGAAGGCATCCGAGGCGGTGAGCGCCGCAGCGACGCCCTCGTCCACCCGCTCGGCCGATAGCAGCGCACGCGCGCGGGAGTCCGCCACATCGGCGATCACCCAGTCCGCGTCGTTCGCCCGCGCGACGGCCTCCACTTCGTCGAACAGTGCGAAGGCGCGAGGATCCTGCTGCGCGCCGTACGACTGGCCGAGGTTGTGCAGCACCTCGACCACCGCGGCCGGCGCATCCTCGGCCGTGCGGACGATCGCCGCGGCCTCCTCGAGCGTCTCGACGGCCTGGTCCCGCTCGTCGTACTGGGCGAGGATCTGCGCTCTGTTCATCAGGGCGAGCGCCTGATCGGCGGGGTTCTCGGCCTCGCCGAACAGCTCGGCCGCATAGCCGAAGGCGCCGTACGCCTGCCCGCCCTCGCCCGCGGCTCGCAGCGACCGCGCCAGCATCAGCGCGGTCATCGCCCTGCTGCCCGCGGGGACCTCGTCCGCCTCCTCGAGCTGCAGCACCTCGCCAAACAGCTCCGCCGCCTCCTCCACGGCTCCGGAGTTCAGCATGCTGCGCGCCACGCGGTACTTCGCGCCCGGGACGTCGCCGCCGATCTGCTCCAGCAGCCGAGCGCCGACGCGGTAGCGCGCGAGCGCCTGCTCCGGCTCCTCCGCGTCCTCCCAGAGTGCGCCGGCGAGCATCTGCGCCCCCGCGAAGCCCGACCTGCTGCCGAGCTCGGCCAGGATGCGGCCGGCCTCGTCGGCGTCGGCCGCGCCTTCGGCGAACGCGCCGCGTCCGCCGTGGACGCGTGCCCGCATCTCGAGCGTCCGCGCACGCACGCCGCGGGTGATCGCCGCGTCGGCCAGCAGGGCGTCGATCCGTGCGAGCGCCTCGTCGCCGCGGTCCGCCCGCAGCAGCGCCATGGCCGCCGCGATCTCCGCGCCGTGCCCGAGGCGGGCGTCTCCTGCCTCTGCGAACAGGGTGGCTGCCTGCTCCGAGAGCGCGAGGGCAGCGGCCGGGTCGTCGCCGAGATCGAACGCCAGCGTCAGCGCGATGTCGCCGCGGGTCGCAGGCGGCAGCGCGCGGGGGCCGGACGGATCCGCGGACGCCGCGAGCAGGTCGGCGAGGGCCGCGTTGTCGGCCTCGGTCGCGGTGCCGAACAGAGCCAGCCCGAATCGCTCCTCGACGCCGGCCTGAGCATCGAGGCCGGCGGCGCGCAGGGCCTGGATCCGGTCGGGCAGGAGCGCCGTCGCCTCGTCGATGCGCTCGAGGTTCACCAGCGCGGCGAGCCGCTGGCCGGTGAGCACCGCGCGGCGTTCGGCGTCGACGCGGTCGATCACGTGGGCCAGCGCATCCAGTGTGTCGGCGGCGGCGCCGTAGCCGGCGAGATCGAGCACACGGCGGTACCAGCCGTCGTCGTCGGTCGGGGCGGTGTCGACTACCGGCGCGGCGAACACGTCGCTGCGGATCGGCACGTCGTARCGCTCCGCGGCGGTCTGCCGGGCGAGGCGCAGGCGCTGCGCATGGTTGTCGGTGCCGTCGCGCTCGTCGAAGCGCGCCCCGATCCGCTCGGCCGCGGCCCAGGCCGCCGCCGCGAGCCCGCCGGCGGACCACGACCCGCCGTCCGCGCCGTCGCGCACGCCGAAGAAGCGCTCGAGATCGGGGGAGTCGGCCCCGCGCACCGGCGTGGCTCCGTGACCTGCCGCCGTGACTGCGTCGAGAGCCGTGCCGATCGCGGTGAGCATGCGGAAGTGGCCCTGTGCGTTGAGCGCGTCGTGGGCGAGCCAGGGCAGATGCCGCTCGACGAGCGCGAGCGCGCGGGCCTCGTTGCCGCTCAGGGCGCAGAACCGGATGCTGTTCGCGATCGCCGTGAGCAGATCCGGGTTGTCCTTCGCCAGCCGGTAACTGCGCAGATGGGCCGCACGAGCCTGCTCGCCGCGGCCGAGGCGCAGGTACGGCAGCAGGGACACCGACAGCGCGTGCTCCGGCTCCTCGCCGCAGGAGAAGCCGCCCTCGAGCATCTCCTCGACGAGGCGGATCGCGTCCTCGTCGCGGTCCGTGTCGGCGAAGAACCCGGCGATCTGGCTCCGGCCGCAGGCATCGCAATGGCTGTGCGAGTCGCGCGGCGTGGCTTCCAGCTGCACGCGCAGCCGCTCCGCGTCGTCCATCCGCCCCGCCGCGTGCGCATCCTCGAACCGCGCCATCAGCACGCCGCTCATGCCGAGCCCTGCGGTGCGGTAGTGCGCCTCCATGTCGTCCAGCACCGCCGCGATCTGCTCCGGCGCGAAGGCGGGCGAGCTGCGCAGCGAGGAAGCCATCCACTTGAACTGCCACATCAGATCGGCCGCGCCGTTGTCGATGTCGGCGGGGAACCGGACCGGATCCGCGTCGTGGTGCGCGAGGCACCAGGCGAACGAGCTCAGCATCAGGTCGGTGAGCCCGCCCATGTTCGCAGAGGCGGTCTGCCGCATGCGGGCCTGGTACTCGAGCTGCGCGTCGCCGATCTCCTGTGCGAGCGCGACGGCCTCGGCGACGAGGGCGCGCTCCTGGGGCCCCCAGGGGGTGCGATCGATCTCCTCGAAGAGACGGTCCAGCTGCTTCTTCGGTCCTGCCATGTCGTCCTCCGGGTGTGTGCGGCCCCGCGGTCTCCGCGAGGGAAGTGCTCCCGCCGTCGTGCGGGATCCTGGCCCCCGTCGTCAGGACGGGGTGAGGGGATCGGGTTCGTCGGCCAATGGGGGCAGCTCGAGGCCGGTCACTCCGGCCGACAGCGCGACGAGATCGGACAGTGCGCCGGTCATCAGGGCCCGGTCGGCGTCGCCGAGCGGACGGTGCCCGGCGAGCAGCGCCTGGATGTACAGCAGCTGCACGGTGCGCGCGAACACCGCGTCGTCGGCGACCGCGCTCAGCGAGCGCACCACACGATTGCCCCAGTTCAGGCACAGCCGGGCCGTGAGGTCGTCGTTCCGGTCCTCGCCCACCGCGCCGTCGATGCGGTCCAGCACGCCGCCCCAGAGGGAGCCCGTGATGCCCTTGGTCCTGGTGCGGTCGATGCGCCGCAGGACGGCGGGGTCCGCGACGTACAGCGAGGGCAGCTCTGGCTGGTCGATGGTGCGCACCACGACGGCGCACCCGACGTCGGCCAGCACGGCGCCCGCACGATCCTCCAGCGCGACCGCGGCGGCCCTGTCGTCCAGCGGAGGCGGGTCCAGCCGGTCCAGTTCGCTCACGACGTCGACCCGCTCGACGGTGACCGCCGGAAACAGCTCCGGGAGGCGGCGGATCAGATCCGCGTCGTACAGATAGCCGCCGTTCACCAGGATCTGCTCGGCCCGGCTGATGCCGGCGACCTGGCGGAATTCGTCCACGGTCTCCGCGTAGCGGATCCGCTCGTAGCGTTCGACGAGGTCTCCGACGCTCAGCGTGCCGTGCGTCGTCTCCACGGTGAGCCAGCGCGTGATGAACCGGGCGAGCTCGTCGTCGTGCCGGATGAGCGACTTGAGCCCCACCTCGTGCACCGCAACGAACTGCGCGAGCCGGTGCGGTTCGCGCAGTCCCAGCTCCAGCACCCAGCGCCGCAGCGCCGCGCCGAGCTGCTCCCGCACGAGGGCGAGCGCCTCGTCGTCGACCAGCGACTCGCGGCTGGCCGTGGGGTTCAGGCCGCTGGAGTCGATCACGGCGCGCACGAAGAACGCCCAGTCCGGCAGCACGTCGTCCGCGCGCTCGGACAGCAGCATGCGGCCGAGGTACATCCGCGTCGCCTGCCGGGCGCCGGGCGGGGGAGCGAAGGGCAGCACATAGGCGACACCGCGCGTCCCGGTGGCGGGCTCGGTGAGCTCGATGATGTCGAGCGGAGCGGATCCGATGATCTCGCGGCCGTAGGCGGCCGTCGCGGCCGGATCCTGCCGCGGGTCGAGGAACGGCGCCTCGTGCGTGATCCGCACATCGCCGCCGGGCAGGTCCAGCAGCACGGTCGTGGGCAGGAACTCGGCGAAGGTCGTGGCGAGCTCGCGCACGGCATCCGCGCGCAGCAGGTCGCCGGCGTCGAAGCGCGGCACCAGGTGCACGCTGGTTCCGATGGGCAGGTCCTCGTCGAGCTCGCGTACCCGGAATGTGCCGTCGGCGGATCCGATCCACTCGACCGCCCGACCGCCACGGGCGCTGCGGGARCGGATCACGATCTCGTCCGCCACCATGAAGCAGCTGAGCAGCCCGATGCCGAACTGGCCCAGGTAGTCGCTGCGGGGCAGGTCGAAGATGTCGCGCTTGGAGCTGCGTCCGACCGTCGCGAGCAACTCGGCGACCTCGTCGGCGGTGAGGCCGACGCCGTCGTCGCTGAGCACGAACTCGCCGCCCTCGGCAGGGAGCGGACGGATCCGGATGGTGCCGCCGAGCCCGTCGACCTCGCGCCGCGCGGCGAGGGCGTCCCGGGCGTTCTGCAGCAGCTCGCGCAGGTAGACCCGGGGTCCGGAGTAGATGTGGCGGCTGAGCAGGTCCACGACGCCGCGCAGGTCCACCTGGAACTGCTGCGCGTCCGCGGGTGCCGGATCCTCCGCCGCCATCGACTCTCCCTCCGCGGGCGCCGATCCGTGGAGGTTCGTCGACCGCATGCCGAGCCTAACAAGCACCGCTCGGGTCGACGGGCGGCCGCCGCGCGGGGGAGTCCGGTGCCCATGTGCCGCGCCCGGGATGCAGCCCCGGTTCGGAGGGCCGGTGCGGATGCCGTACACTGGACGAGCAGTTGTTGTCTGCATTCTTTCGCCGTGCCCCGGGTCTCCCGGAACGCGGAGAAGATGCGGACAGAGATCCTCGGATCTCTAGGGCGGTAGCTCAATTGGCAGAGCAGCGGTCTCCAAAACCGCAGGTTGCAGGTTCGATTCCTGTCCGCCCTGCGCGTCGGCGCGCAGCCGGCACACGAAAGGTACTCCAGGATGGTTCAAGACGCATCGGGCGCCGTGGTTCCCACGGCGAACGGCGGCGCGAGCCGCGACAAGAAGCTGGGCTTCTTCGGTCGCATCGCGCTGTTCTTCCGTCAGGTGATCGCCGAGCTCCGCAAGGTGGTCACCCCCACGCGCAAGGAGCTCGTCAAGTACACCCTGGTCGTACTGGGCTTCGTGATCGTGATGATGGCCCTCGTGTACGGGCTCGACATGGCCTTCTCGTGGCTGACGACGCAAGTCTTCGGGGTTCCCGGGAAAACCGCGTGATCCCGCGGCCCGGTGGCAACTGACCCCGGGCCGAACCTGAAGGAGAGAAGAACCAGTGTCCGAACGCGAACGATACCTCGGAGACGACGTCGACTGGGCGACCGCCGCCGAGCAGTCCAGTGAGGACGACGAGGCCCAGGAGGGCGACGTGCTCGCCTCCGAGGAGCGCGCCGTCACCGCCGCCGAGCGGGTCGCCCTGCACATCGAGGGCGACGAGGACGACGAAGACATCGAATTCGAAGATGACCCGGAGGCAGACGCGATCGTGAACGACGCTCTCAACCTGGACCAGGCGGCCGAGTCCGAGGCCGCCGCAGAGGTCCTCAACGACTCGGTGGCCGAAGAGGCCGCAGACCGCAAGGCCGCTGCTGCTGACGAGGTCACGCCGTACGACGGCCCCGACGTGAACGGCGAGGAAGACGCCCCCGTCCTCGACCCCGAGGAGGTCGCAGAGATCGACGCGGCCGCCGGTGTCGTGGACGCGGTCGAGTCCGAACTCGATCCTGCCGACGCAGCGAGCGCGCCGAGCGACGTCGACGAGGCCGACGCGGAGGAGGACCCGTACGAGGCCTTCCGCATGGACCTGCGGATGCTCCCCGGCAAGTGGTACGTGATCCACTCCTACGCCGGCTTCGAGCGCAAGGTGAAGGCCAACATCGAGCAGCGCAAGTCGACGCTCGAGGTCGAGGACGACATCTACCAGATCGAGGTCCCGATGGAGGACGTCGTCGAGATCAAGAACGGCCAGCGCAAGATGGTCACGCGCGTCCGGATCCCCGGCTACGTGCTCGTGCGCATGGAGCTCAACGAGGACACCTGGTCCGTCGTGCGGCACACGCCCGGCGTCACCGGCTTCGTCGGCAACGCGCACAACCCGACTCCGCTGCGCTTCGAAGAGGCCTTCAACATGCTGAAGTCCCTCGTCGAGGTCAAGGACGTCCCGACCGCCAAGGCCGTCGCAGCCAAGGGCGGTGTCGCCGTGGCCCGCCCCCTCGCGGCCGAGGTCGACTTCGAGATCGGCGAGACCATCACGATCAAGGAGGGCTCGTTCGCGGGTCTTCCCGGTTCGATCTCCGAGATCAAGCCGGAGAGCGGCAAGCTCACCGTGCTCGTCTCGCTGTTCGAGCGCGAGACCCCGGTCGAGCTGTCGTTCGACCAGGTCACCAAGATGATCTGACGTTTCCCCGGAAGCGCACGCGGAACGGCCGTCCCCTCGGGACGGCCGTTCTCGCGTGCGGCGCCGGCGTGGTCGCGGGCGCCGGATCGTGCAGGCGTCCTGGCTCGGGGGCTACCTGTGCGCGGACGCGCCCGGGATCCGGTAGACTTCTATGGTTTGTGCGCCGCCTCGTCGTGCGCGCGAACGCCACCGCGCTCCGGAGATGCCGGATTCGCGGGAGAGGGATGCCTCCGGCATCCGCTCGAGAAAGGAATCACTATGGCACCGAAGAAGAAGGTGACCGGCCTGATCAAGCTTCAGATCAACGCCGGTGCCGCCAACCCGGCGCCGCCGATCGGCCCCGCGCTCGGTCAGCATGGCGTCAACATCATGGAGTTCTGCAAGGCGTACAACGCCGCGACCGAGTCGCAGCGCGGCAACGTCATCCCCGTCGAGATCACCGTCTACGAGGACCGCAGCTTCACGTTCATCCTGAAGACCCCGCCGGCCGCCGAGCTGATCAAGAAGGCTGCGGGCGTGCAGAAGGGCTCYGCCACTCCGCACACCGTCAAGGTCGCGAAGATCASCGCCGAGCAGGTCCGTCAGATCGCCGAGCAGAAGCAGGCCGACCTGAACGCGAACGACATCGACGCCGCGTCGAAGATCATCGCCGGAACCGCCCGTTCCATGGGCATCACGGTCGAGGGCTGAGGGAGATAACAATGGCTACCAAGTCCAAGGCTTACAACGCTGCTGCCGCGAAGATCGAGGCAGACCGCTTCTACACCCCGACCGAGGCCGTGGTCCTCGCGAAGGAGACCGGCTCCGCGAAGTTCGACTCGACCGTCGAGGTCGCGCTGAAGCTCTCGGTCGACCCGCGCAAGGCGGACCAGATGGTGCGCGGCACCGTCATCCTCCCGCACGGCACCGGCAAGACCGCCCGCGTCATCGTGTTCGCGACGGGCCCGGCCGCTGAGGCCGCGATCGCCGCGGGTGCGGATGAGGTCGGCGGCGCCGAGCTCATCGAGAAGGTCGCCGGCGGCTGGACCAACTTCGACGCCGCGGTCTCCACCCCGGAGCTCATGGGCCAGGTCGGCCGTCTCGGCAAGGTGCTCGGCCCGCGTGGCCTGATGCCGAACCCGAAGACCGGCACCGTGACCCCGAACCCGGCCAAGGCCGTCGAGGAGATCAAGGGCGGAAAGATCGAGTTCCGCGTCGACAAGCACGCCAACGTGCACTTCGTCGTCGGCAAGGCATCGTTCTCGGCCGAGCAGCTCGACGAGAACATGAAGGCCGCGCTCGAGGAGATCGTTCGCCTCAAGCCGTCCAGCTCGAAGGGCCGCTACATCCAGAAGGGTGCGGTGTCGACCACGTTCGGCCCCGGCATCCCGCTGGACGTCAACGCCATCTGAGCCTGACGCTCACAGGAAGACCCTCGCCCCTCGGGACGGGGGTCTTCTGCGTTGCTGATCGTTTCGCGGGTGGCGCTGACTCAGCGCGGTCGCCGTTCAGCGCACCACCAGCGCGACGCACAGCAGCACCAGGGCGAGTCCCTGCAGCGTGGCCCGCAGGGGGATGATCGACTCCCACCGATCCTGCAGCGCCCGGACGTCGGCCGGGGCGGTGCCTCCGAGTGCGGCGGCGGTGAGCGTCGCGTTGATCGGCTTCGCGATCGTGCTGAAGAGCACGAGCCAGAGCAGCAGGGCTGCGAGCGCGACAGTCGCGAGGACGGCGGCAGCGGGGCTGCCCCAGAATGCCGAGAGCGCGGCGGTCGCCGCAGTGAGCACGACGCCCGCGATGCCGACCACCGGCAGCCGGCGATCCCCGTAGTAGTGGCCGCGGCCGACCACCTGTACGAGGGTCGGTTCATCGACCTCGGCGTAGACGGCGCGCAGCACGACGGCGGCGAGCACGTCGGTGCCGAAGATGACGGCGACGGCGGTGATGGCGCCGATGGCGGTGGTGATGATCGCAAGGGGCATGGCTTCTCCTTCTCCTGGTTAGCGGTGCTAACAGTTAGCGATGCTAACATCGTGCCATGACCCCGTCAACGCCCCCGCGCGCCGATCCCGCGGAGCGCTCCCGTGCCATCGTCGACGCCGCCCGACGCGTCGCCGAGACGGAGGGGTGGTCGGCCGTGACCGTCCGACGGCTGGCGGCCGAGATCGGCTTCAGCCAGCCGATCCTCTACCGCAGCTTCCCCGGCGGGAGGGACGAGATCGTCGAGCGGGTGATGATCGAGGGGTTCGCCGCGATGGCGGACGAGCTTGCGGACCCAGTCGGCGAGGGCGACCGTCTCGCGCATGTGGTGCGTACGTATCTTGCGTTCGCCCAAACGCATCCGGCGCTCTACGAGGCGATGTTCGAGGCACGCACCCGCATCGTCTTCGCGACCGTGCAGACCCCGGAGCCGTTGCGTGCGGCGTTCGGGGCGTTCCTCCGCGCGGTGTCGGCCGCGGGCATGGCCGAGCAGGAGGCCGTGGTGCGTGCGGAGCTGCTGTGGAGCACGCTCCACGGTGTGGCGAGGCTGGCGGCGTCGGAGAGGCTCGACCCTGCGCTGGAACAGGCGCGTCTCGGCGCGATCATCGCGCTGTTCGTGTCCTGACGCCTGAAGCGGCCCCGCTCAGAACGCCGCACCGCCCTGGGCCGCCCACCAGATGAGCAGCATGGTGGCGAGGAAGCCGCACACGTAGTTCAGCAGGAGGAAACGGCGCCATCCTCGGTTCGTCGCTCCCGATCCCTCGTCCGAGACCGAGCGGAACGGCCAGACGGCGCCGATGTACGGCAGCACGAGGACGGCCCCGAGCGGGCCCGGCCACGACGTGAAGAGCATGAGCGCGCCAGCGAGCGCCCACATCGCCGACGCGAAGCGCACGGTCCGCGTCGCGCCCAGCACGGTCGCGATCGAGGCGATCCCTGCATCTCGGTCCGGGACGACGTCCTGCACCGCGCCGAACGCGTGGCTCGCGACGCCCCACGCGAAGAAGGCGAGTAACAGCATCACGAGCGCCGGCGTCGGCGTCGCGCGCGCCAGCACGAGCCCGTAGACAGCGGGAGAGACGAAGTGGACGCTCGACGTCGCCGAGTCCAGGAAGGGGATCTCCTTGAACCGCAGCCCTGGCACGGAGTAGGCGATCACGGCGAACAGGCTGAACGCCAGTACCAGCCAGGACACCGGATCCCCGAGCGCGACGAGGAAGACGATGAACGGCACCGGGAGCAGCAGTGACCATGCCATCACCGCGCGGTGCAGTGTCGGAGAGAGCACGGCGCCCTCCGCACCGCCCTTGCGCGGATTCGCGAGGTCCGACGCATAGTCGAAGACGTCGTTGATGCCGTACATCGTGAGGTTGTACGGCACGAGGAAGAACAGCGTGCCGACCGCGAGGGCAGCGTCCACGCGGCCGGTCGTCAGGATGTAGGCGGCCGCGAAACCGAAGGCGGTGTTGATCCAGCTCAGCGGGCGCGAGGTCAGCAGCAGATCGAGTGGCAGGGATCGYGCTGTGGTCATGCTCATCGTGGTCGGTCCTCAGGGGTGCGGGCGTCGGGATCCGGTTCAGCCCTCTGCAGCCGCTCCTCGGGTGACGAGCGGCGCAGGTTCCACGCGGCCGAGCCGAGCAGAGCGGCCGCGATGGGATACGCGAGGTCCTCGATCGGGGCCAGGCCGATCCTGATCCCGCTGATCAGGCGCGGCGCGTACGTGAACAGGCCTGCGGCGATCATGAGCGAATCGAAGACGGCGGTGAGCAAGACGAGGCCGAAGGTCGCGAGGACGAGCGCCGCGCCGTGACCTGCAGGCGCCCGACGCCAGGTGAGCCACTGCATCACGATGCAGGGGACGAGGAAGGTCGCGTCGACCATCAGATACGTGCCGTTCATCGACGGTGCTCCTCGCGTGCACGCAGGATCCGCAGTGCGCCCGTGTAGAGCACCATGGTCAGCTGTATCAGGAACACGAGGAACACCGGCTCCTCGATCGGCAGATGAGGCAGGAGCAGGACGCCGGTGGAGAGCGGGTTGGTCTCACGCGTGAATATGCCGGTCGCGATCCCGACGACATCCCAGAGCAGCAGCACGCCGGCGCCTGCGGCCAGGATGAGCAGCGCTCGCCTCGGCTCCGCCCAGAGGAACAGTCGCCAGCGCCGATCGATGACGCCGACGCCGGCGATCGACACCAGCAGCAGCGCGAGATGGAGGAAGCCCATCACGTTTCCGCCGGCACGGGCAGCGGTCCGCTCGTGCGATCGTCGCGGAACGCCTTCAGCACGAGCTCTGCACTGATGAGGCACATGGGCAGACCGATCCCCGGCAGCGTCGTCGCGCCCGCGTAGAACAGTCCGCGGGTCGTGCGGGAACGCGTGCGACCCCGTAGGAAGGCACTCTGCCGCAGCGTGTGCGCGGGGCCGAGCGCCGACCCGCGGTAGGAGTGCAGGTCGCGGGCGAAGTCGGCAGGACCCACGGTGCGCCGTACGACGATGCGCTCCGCGAGATCGGGCGCGCCCGCGTGCGCCGCGAGCTCGGAGATCGCCCGATCGGCGATGCGTTCCACCGCGGCGGCGCCGCGGCCGTCGAGACCTCCCGCACCGATCGCCGGATCCGCGGGCACGGGGACGAGCAGGAACAGGTTCTCGTCACCCTGTGGCGCGACCGTCTCGTCGGTGGCGCTGGGCATGCACGCGTAGAACGACGCCGGTTCCGGCACACGCGGGGCGGATCCGAAGATCGCGTCGAAGTTGGCGTCCCAGTCCTCGGTGAAGACGAGGTTGTGGTGGGCGAGCCCGGGCAGGCGTCCGCGGACGCCCAGCATCGCCAGCACCGCGCCGGTTCCGGGGTTCATCCGCCGCCAGCGCCCGGGCGAGCGTTCGCGGGCCGCCGAGGGCAGCAGTGCCATGTCGCTGTGGTGCATGTCGACCGTGCTCACGACGCGATCGAACAGCTCCTCCCGGACGACGCCGTCCCTGGCCACGGCGATGCCGTGCACGGCCCCGCGTTCGATCAGGATCCGGCGCACCTGTGCACCGGTGTGCAGCCGGGCCCCGGCGGCGCGCGCTCGCCGCGCGAACGCGTCGATGACCGTGGTGAAGCCGCCCTGCGGGTACTGCACGCCGTCCTCCAGATCGAACGTGCTCATCAGATGGAACAGCGCGGGGGCGATCGAGGGCGCCCCGCCGAGGAAGACCGCGGGGTACTGCAGGATCTGCCGCAGCCTCCGGTCCGAGAAGGAGGACTCGACCATGCTCTGCAGCGAGGTGCCCAGCAGCGTGGCCAGGCGCGGCAGCTCGCGGACGTCGCTCCCGGGGAGGAACGCTCGCGGGTGCGAGAAATCGGTGTACAAGAAGCGGTCGGTGGCGATGCGGGCCGTGCGCGCCGCGGAGTCGAGGTGGCGGGCGAGGGCGGCCCCGGCGCCGGGCTCGAGTGATTCGAACAGGGCGAGTGAGCGGTCGCGGGCGGAGTGCATGTCGAGCGGCGCCTCGTCGTCGGAGAACACCCGGTAGGCGGGATCGAGGCGGATGAGATCGAGCTCCTTCTCGGCGCTCGTGCCCAGAAGGCGGAAGCAGTGGTCGAACACCTCGGGCATGAGGTACCACGAGGGGCCCGTGTCGAACCGGAAACCCTCCCTCTCCCAGCTCCCCGCACGTCCGCCGAGTCGGTCGGACTGCTCGAAGAGGGATACGTCGTGGCCGTCCGTGGCGAGCAGCGCCGCCGCCGCGAGGCCGGAGATCCCCCCGCCGAGAACCGCGACGCGGCTCACCGGGCGCCCCCGCCGCGGAGCATCGCGCGGCCGAACAGGGCGGCCTTGCGCGAGCCGGGTACGCGGATCCGTCGGACGACCAGTTCCTGCGCGGGCGTGCGCCGCAGCCGGGTGGAGAGATCCGCATAGAGCAGGTGCGCGGCCGCCACTGCCCGGCGCGAGGACGAGGGCAGCTCGCCGATCACGGCGTCGGCGGTCGAGAGATCCGCGTCCACCCGATCCAGGATGCTGTCGCGCTGCGCGTCAGTGAACGAGTGCGGGTCGACGCCGGGGAAGTAGGCGCGTCCGAGCGCGTCGGCATCCTCGCCGAGGTCGCGGAGGAAGTTCACCCGCTGGAACGCCGATCCGAGGGCGATCGCTCCTCGATCCCAGCGCGCATCGCGCACAGGATCCGGCTCCAGCCCGCGGCGGAACGAAGCCAGGCACATGAGTCCGACCACTTCGGCGGATCCGTACACGTACTCGTCGAGCTCGCGCTCGTGCGTGAAGACGACGGGGGTGAGATCGCGCCGCATCGATGCGAAGAACGGGCGGGTCAGGTCGGTGCCGATCCCGGTCGCGCGCGCGGTGGCGGCGAACGCGTGCACGACGAGGTTCGCGCTGTATCCGGCGCGCAGTGCGGTCTCGAGCTCGCGTTCGAGCCCGTCCAGCACCGCACGGCACTGCGCAGCGGAGAGCCCGGCACCGGCGGCGCAGCCGTCGACGATCTCGTCGGCGACCCGCACCAGCGCGTAGATCGCGGCGAGGTCCGCGCGCACGACGGGTGAGCACAGCCGGCTCGCGAGCCGGAAGGACGTGGAGTAGCTCACCAGGATCTGGGCCGATCCGCGCGCGGCGGCTCGATCGTAGCGGGCCAGCCCCGTGTCTGCGGTCATCGGCGGCGCTCCGTCGCGCCGACGATCAGGTGCTCCAGGTCGTCCCTCAGGCGTGCGGGAAGGTCGGTGAGCAGCATCGAGGCGCGCGCCTCGACGACGAGGCTCGAGATCACCGCTTCGGTGCGGGCGAGCCCGCCCGAGCACTCGATCGCGGTGCGGATCTCGGCCGCACCCCGCTCATCGAGCTCGGGATCGCCGAAGAGATCCGCCACGGCCCGCCATGCCGGATGGGTTCGCGAGTGCGCGATGAGCAGGGTCAGCTTGCCCTCCCGGAGGTCGGAGAGGACGGACTTGCCGGTCTGGCGAGGGTCGCCGAAGACTCCGAGCACATCGTCGCGTGCCTGGAAGGCCAGGCCGATGGTCGTGCCGATGAAGCCGAGCGCCTCCACGGTGGCGGCCGGAGCACCGCCTAGCAGCGCTCCRATCCGCAGGGGTGCGCTGAACGAGTAGCGGGCGGTCTTGTGCTCCATGGTGCGCAGGATCGCCGCCTCGCCCGCCTCGCCCCGGATGCCGAGCCGGATGTCCGCATGCTCGCCGACCGCAGCGGCGTCGATCGCATCGGCCAGGATGCTCGGGAGCGCACCGCGCGGCGCTGCGGAGGCCCCGAGGCCGGCGATGAGACGGTGCGCGGCGGACAGGAGCAGGTCACCCGTCAGGATCGCGCAGCTCTGGCCGTAACGGAGAGCGGTCGCCTCGTCGGCGCCGTCGGCGAGGGCCGCATCACGGCGCAGGGCGATCAGGTTGGGTCCGCCGCGGCGCACGAGGTCGCGGTCGATGACGTCGTCGTGCAGCAGGAACGCCAGATGGAGCAGTTCGACGGCGGCTGCGGCGCGGATCGCGTCGTCGGAGGGCTCGTCGGCGAAGGCGCGATGCGCGGCGAGCACGAGCCGGGGGCGCAACATCTTGCCGCCCTGTGCGCCGCGGCGGGCCTGAGCCCACACCGTGTCGAAACCTTCGATTGCGCCGATGCGCTCGGCAACGTCGTGGAAGCACTCGTCGACGACGGCGCCGACCTCGGCGAGCACGTCCGCCGAGAGCATGCGGTCGCTCACGATGCCAGCTCCTCGAGCCCTCTGCCTCCGCCGAGGAACGGGAGCAGCTCGGCCTGGAGGACGAGCCAGGGGCTGAACGCCCACGGGGTGCGGCGCACGGACGCGGCGAGATCGTCAGGGTCGACCCAGCGGTGCTCGATCACCTCGTCGGGGTGCGCGCGGGGCGGCTGCGTGGTCGTCGCGATGTATACCGGGCAGATCTCGTTCTCGACGATGCCGGACGCGTCCGTCGCGCGATAGCGGAAGAACGGCAGCACCGGTTCCACGGAGTCCAGGTGCAGTCCGAGTTCGTGCTCGGCTCGTCTGCGCACGGCATCCACGAGCCCCTCCTCCGGGGCGGGGTGTCCGCAGAACGAGTTGGTCCAGACGCCCGGCCAGGCGGTTTTCGTCAGCGCGCGGCGGGTGACGAGCAGGCGCCCTCGCGTGTCGAACACGTGGCAGGAGAAGGCGAGGTGGAGCCGGGTGGCGGCACCGTGGATGCTGCTCTTCGGCGCGACGCCGATCCGGGTGCCGTCGGCGTTCAGGAGCACGACCATGTCGGCGTCAGGGATCACGATCATCCTTTTGCTAACTAAGAAACTAACTAACCAAGTTAGCGGTAACTCTATGGCATAGAGTCCTCCCGTGGAAGTCCCCGAATCCGAACCCCGCCTCGATCGAGCGATGATCGATCCTCGGCTCATCGATCCCGCCGCGGAGCTCGTGCGGCGCGACCACCTGGCGGACGGGGAGGTCGACGAGATCGTCGAGCTGATGGCGGCGCTGCGCGCGTGGCACGGCGCGGCCGAGCGCATGAGCGCGGCCTCCCGGCGGTACATGAACCTCAATCAGAACGACATGCGCGCCGTGCGCTTTCTCATCGCGGTGGAGAACGCCGGGCAGGTGGCGACCGCCCGCGCAGTGGCCGACCATCTCGGGGTCAGCACCGCGGCCACGACGAAGATGCTCGATCGACTGGAGCGCGGCGGGCACATCATCCGGCGGCCGCATCCAGCCGACCGGCGATCGATCGTGCTGCAGGTCACCCCTGCGACGCGTCAGGCGGCCCGGGAGGGGGTCGGGCGTCTGCATGCGCGGCGCTTCGACGTCGCTGCCCGGATGTCGTCAGCCGACCGCCGCGTCGTCACCGGCTTCCTGCGTGATCTCGCCGCCACGGAGGGGGAGACCACGGGCGGCGAGGAGTAGCGCCCGGACGTCGCCGTCGCCGACATGTCCCGCGGCCCGACGCGGATCAGCGCTCAGCCGAGGAAGACCGGCAGCACCAGGCTGACCCCCATCACCACCAGCAGCGCGGCGATCACGGTGTCCAGGATCCGCCACGCGCGCGGCGTGCGCAGCCATCGGCCGAGATGGCGCGCGCCGAACCCGAGAGCGAAGAACCAGGTGACGCTCGCGATGATGGCGCCGGCCGCGAACAGCCACCGGCCATCGCCGTGCGTGGCGGCGATGGATCCGATGAGCAGCACCGTGTCGAGGTACACGTTGGGGTTCAGCCAGGTGAAGGCGAGCGTCGCCAGGATCACGGGCGCGAGCGGGGCCGTGCGGGTCAGCGTGGCGGTGCCGCCGGATCCGTTCTCGGGAGAGTCCGCGGGGGCGGCCCGGTCGGTCATGGCGGGTTCGGCGAGCAGCGCCTCGCCGCCGGCCTTCCACGCTCGCCGGGCCGCCAGCACGCCGTACGCCACGAGCGAGATCGCCCCCGCCCAGCGCGCCACCACGATGAGCCAGGGCAGGGTCTTCACGAGGTAGCCGAGCCCCGCGGTGCCCGCAAGCACGAGCGCCGCATCCGAGGTGGCGCAGATCAGTACGACGGGCAGCACGTGTTCGCGGCGCAGTCCCTGGCGCAGCACGTACACGTTCTGCGCGCCGACGGCGATGATGAGCGAGAACATGAGGCCGAGGCCGGAGAGCAGGATGAGCACGGATCGAGACTACGGTTCTACGCGAGTTCAGCGCCAGCGAAGATTCCTTAAGTCAGATTAGAATCGCTCATGTGCAGGTGGACCCGGAATCCGCGCGGACGGTGGCCGCGGTGCTCGACGAGGGAAGCTTCGAGGCGGCAGCCCGTCGGCTGCTGCTGACGCCCTCGGCGGTGAGCCAGCGGATCAAGACCCTGGAGCAGCAGCTCGGCCGGATCCTGCTGGTGCGCAGCAAGCCCGTGAGAGCCACCGAGGCGGGGGAGGCCGTCGCCCGGTTCGGCCGTCAGATCGCTCTCCTCGAGCGCGATGCGATCGCCGGCTTCGGCCTGTCCGCGGAGGGGGAGGGCGCGCGCATCAGAATCCCGCTCGCGGTCAACGCCGACTCGATGGCGACCTGGTTCCTGGCCCCGCTCGCCCGGCTCTCCGAGCGCTACGACGTCGAGTTCGACCTGCATCGCGACGATCAGAACTTCACCGCACGGCTGCTCGAATCGGGCACCGTGATGGCGGCGGTGACGAGCGAGTCGGAGCCGGTCGGCGGGTGCAGGGTCGAGGCGCTCGGCGCGCTGCACTACGTGGCCGCGGCGTCTCCGGGCTTCGCTCGACGCTGGTTCCCTGACGGCGTGACCGCCGAGTCGCTCGCGCACGCGCCGTTCGTCGACTTCGACCGGCGCGACCTGCTGCAGCAGGACTGGCTGCGTGAACGCGGTGTCGACCCGTGGCCGGTTCCACGGCACCATGTGCCGGCCTCTGCGGACTTCTCGGTCGCCGTGGAGCTCGGGCTGGGCTGGGCCCTGCTACCGGTCCCGCATGCGCAGGCGGGCCTCGCGGACGGGCGCCTGGTGCGGCTCGATGACGAGGAGTTCTCCTCGCCGCTGTTCTGGCAGCAGTGGAACCTGCGCTCCGAGCTTCTGGACGCGATCGCGGCGGAGATCCGCGCGGAAGCCGATCGCGTGCTGCGCTGACGGCGAGCTGCTCGCGGTTTCTCACGGATCCGTGGCGCCGCGTCGGCGGCGCACCCTAGGGTCGAGTCATGGCATCCGAGCGCATCACGCTGACCGTTCCCGGACCCGACGGCGACCGGACCCTGGACCTTTCCAGCCCGAATCGCGCGGTCTGGCCGGCTGCGGAGGGCGGCCCGATCACGAAGGGCGAGCTCGCCGACTACGTGCAGACGGTGTCGACGCCGTTCCTCACCTCGACCGGCAACAGGCCCGTCTCGCTCGAGCGCTATCGGGACGGCATCGACGGTGAGAGCTTCTTCTCGAAGAACCCGCCCAAGGGCACGCCCGACTTCGTGCAGAGCGTGATGTGCACGTACAACAGCGGACGCAAGCATCCGCAGATCGTGCTCACCGAGACCGCCGCGATCGTCTGGGCCGTGCAGATGAACACCGTCGTCTTCCACCCATGGGCCTCGCTCGCGTCCGACACCGACAATCCGGTGGAGCTGCGCATCGACCTCGATCCGCAGCCGGGCACGGGCATCGCCGAAGCGATCCCCGCGGCGCATGAGCTGCGCGCCGTGCTCCGTGAGGCAGGACTGGAGGCGTTCATCAAGACCAGCGGCAACCGCGGGCTGCACGTCTTCTGCCCGATCGTGCCGGAATGGGAGTTCCTCACGGTGCGACACGCGGTGATCGCCGCGGGCCGCGAACTGGAGCGGCGGTTGCCCGATCGCGTCACCACGGCGTGGTGGAAGGAAGAGCGCGGGGAGCGCATCTTCGTCGACTTCAACCAGGCCAATCGCGACCGCACGATGGCCGGCGCCTACAGCCCGCGTGCGCTGCCGGCTGCGACGGTCTCGACGCCGATCGAGTGGGACGAGCTGGACGACGTGGATCCCACCCGGTTCACGGTCCGCACCGTGCCGCAGCGTCTTGCCGATCTCGGGGACCCCTGGGCGCGCATGCAGGAGAGCCCCGGACGCATCGACACGCTGCTGAGCTGGTGGGATCGCGACGTGGAGAACGGTCTCGGCGAGATGCCGTTCCCGCCGGAGTTCCCCAAGATGCCCGGGGAGCCCCCGCGCGTGCAGCCCTCGAAGAAGGTCGCCGCGAACTGGGACGAGAACGGCGAGCGCGTCGGGGAGTGAGCCCCGTCGTCAGTCGATGACGTCGGCGAGGTCGTAGCCGGCCACGGTCTCCAGCTGCTCATAGCTGCAGGAGCGCGCATCCCGGTCGTCGCGCCAGCGCTCGAACTGCACGGTGTGCCGGAACCGCCAGCCCTCCAGCTGGTCGTAGCGCACCTCGAGCACGCGCTCCGGACGCAGCCGCACGAACGAGGTGTCCTTCGCGCCGCTGAACCGCGAGCGCTCGCCGTCGCCCGTCAGGGCGGCGCCGGATTCGTCGCGCTCCACGAGAGGCGCGAGGTCCTCGACGAGCTGCTGGCGCATCGCGTCGCTCCACGCGGCGACGCCGCCGACCTGGCGCAGCACGCCGTCGTCGCCGTACAGACCCACGAGCAGGGATCCGACTCCGGATCCGCTCTTGTGGATCCGGTAGCCGAGCGCGACGACGTCGGCGGTGCGGGCGTGCTTGACCTTGATCAGGGTGCGCTTGTTGGGCGCGTAGGGCTGATCCAGCGGCTTGGCGACGATGCCGTCGAGGCCGGCGCCTTCGAACTCGGCGAGCCAGCGCCGGGCGGTGCCGGGATCCGTCGTCGTGCGGGTCAGGTGCAGGGGATGGGGCACTTCGGTGAACAGGCGCTCGAGCCGTGCGCGGCGCTCGCCGAACGGCAGGGCCTGCAGGTCGTCATCGCCCTCCGCGAGCAGGTCGAACGCGATGAACATCGCAGGGGTCTCCGCCGAGAGCTTCTGCACCCGTGAGGCGGCGGGGTGGATGCGCTGGCTCAGAGCCTCCCAGTCCAGGCGCTGCGATCCCGCAGGTCCGGTGGCGACCACGATCTCGCCATCGAGCAGGCACGGACCCGGCAGCAGCCGCGGGATCGCCTCGACGAGCTCCGGGAAGTAGCGGGTCAGCGGCTTCGCCCCGCGAGAGCCGATCTCGACGTTCTCGCCGTTCCACGACACGAGTCCGCGGAAGCCGTCCCACTTCGGCTCGTACAGCAGGCCGTCGGGGAACTTCGCCGGATCCGGCACAGCGGCGGCGGCCTTCGCGAGCATCGGTGCGGGGATCTCGTAGCGCATGGATCCCATCCTGCCGCCCGACGGCCCTCCATGGCCATCGTCAGCCCGCCGGCATGGATCCGAACAGGTCTCCCAGATCGACGCGCTCGCCGGCGTCGGCCAGCGCGGTGCGGGCGGCGTGCCAGCCCGCCATGAAGTTCACTCCGGGCCCTGGCGGTGTCGCGGCCGAGGCGAGGTAGACGCCCGGCATCGGCGTGCGCCACGGCGCGGGGGAGAGTACGGGGCGCACCACGGCCTGGCGCATCGTGAACGCGCCGCCGAAGATGTCGCCGCCGATCTCGGCCGGGTTGAGATGCGCGCGCTGGCGCGGAGTGACCGCGTGGGTGGCGAGGATGCGGTCGCGGAAGCCGGGGGCGTATCGCTCGATCTGCCGCACGACCAACTCGGTCGCGTCGACGTCGGAGTTCGCAGGGGCGTGGATGTAGGCCCACAGCACCTGCTTGCCGGCCGGGGCCCTGGTGTCGTCCAGTACCGAGGGCTGCGCGACGAGCGCGTACGGCCGCTCGGAGACGCGCCCCTGGGCGACGGCATTCTCGCTCGCCCACACCTGAGCGCGGGTTCCGCCGACGTGCACGGTCGGGGCGAGGGCGACCTCGGGATTGGCCCACGGCACCGGCCCGTCGAGGGCGAAGTCCACTTTCGCCGCCGCCGCGCCGTAGCGGTACGCGCGCACCGCCCTCGCGTAGTGCGGCGGCACGTCGCACAGCGTGAGGGCCAGCCGTGGCGACGTGTTCAGCAGCAGCAGATCGCCGCGGTGCGGATCCCCCCAGTCCAGTGCGGAGAGGTCGACCACGCGCGTGCCGGTGCGGATCGTGCCGCCGTGCGCACGCAGATCCTCGGCGAGCACGTCGGCGATCCGCTGCGCACCCCCGCGCGGATACGCCCAGCCGCCGGCGTGCGCCTGGGCCATGAGCAGCAGGCCCGCCGCGGCGCCGCTCAGCGCCGGCAGAGCGGTGTTGGCGTGTGCGACCACGCCGGCCACGAGCGCCGCCGCCTCCGGGGTGCGGAAGGTGCGCGTCGCCATTGCGGAGCCCTGCTCGAGCGCGCGCAGCCCGTAGCGCACCGCGGTGACCGGGTCGCGGGGCAACCGCAGCAGCGAGCCGCCGGTGAAGTCCAGCACACCCTCGATGTGCGAGCTCAGCGGACGCAGCATTGCGCGCCAGGCGCGGGCGTCGGGGCCGAGCCCATCGGCCGTGCGCTCCAGGTCGTGCCAGCCGATCCCCGCCCGCCCGCCGTCGAGGGGATGCGCATATGCCGCTTCGGGAATGATCCAGTCGATCCGGTCGCGGCCGAAGGCGCGCAGGAACGGGGAGGAGTAGGCGGCGGGATGCACCGCCGAGCAGACGTCGTGCACGAAGCCGGGCAGGGTGACCTCGGCGCTGCGCACCCCGCCGCCGATCGTCGCGCCGGCCTCGACCACCTCGACGACGTAGCCGGCCCGGGCGAGCGAGACGGCCGCGGCGAGCCCGTTCGGCCCGCTTCCGATGACGGTGGCGCGGGGCATGCCGCCAGTCTTTCACGCACGCAGGTCGCGCAGAGCAGAACGTGGGATGCTTGGAGCAATATGAATGAAGTCCAGGGTCCCACCCCTACTGGCACCTCCCGTCCTTACAAGTCCCTCGCGGACGCCCTGCGCGCGCACCGCATGGACTCCGCGAACTACGACTTCATCCGTGCGATCGTGGAAGCGGTCGGCATCAGCAGCCTCATCGATCGCGGCCGCTACATCGAGGCGATCCGCCTCGGCGAGGGCGCGGCCCTGCACATCGGGCGCACCTACACCAACGGCTTCGCCGAGGGCGAGCAGGTCGTCGTGGCCGGACGTGTGCTTCCCCTCGCTCCGAGCGAGGGCAGGGCGCCGTACTTCTACGTCACCCACCCCAGCGAGCTGCTCGGTGGACCGGCCGGCGTCTCGCGCCCGGCGCGCTCCGCGGGCACCCGCACCCCGGCGAAGCCGAAGCCGGAGCCGCGCGCCCCGAAGGCGACTTCGCGCGAAGATCGCGACTACGGCATCTGCGACGTGTGCTTCATGGTGAAGACGCCTTCCGGAGGCTGCGGCTGCGACTGAGTCGCAGCGCGGGCCGTGCGTCTGGGACGAACGGCCCGCTCGTCAGGCGAAAGCGCTCATCCCGGTGATGTCGCGGCCGATCAGCAGGGCCTGCACGCTCTCGGTGCCCTCGTAGGTGTGGATCGCTTCGATGTCGGCCATGTGCTGCATGACGCCGTTCTCGAGCAGGATCCCATTGCCGCCGAGCAGATCGCGCGCCGTCGACGCGATACGTCGTGCGGCGCGGGTGTTGTGGAACTTCGCCAGGGACGCCTGCGCGGGGCGGAGCGTGCCGGCCTCGTCCATGTCCGCCATGCGGCGGCAGTACAGCTGCATCGCGGTGAGCTCGTCGAGCATGTGCGTGAGTCGCTCCTGGACCATCTGGAACTTCGCGAGCGGCTTGCCGAACTGCACCCGGGTCTTCGCATAAGCGAGAGCGGCCTCGTAGCAGGCGGTGGCGTGCCCGAGCGCCGACCAGGCGACGCCGGAACGCGTGGCGTACAGCACGATCGAGGCGTCCTTGAAGCTGCGCGTACCGGGCAGCACCGCGTCCAGCGGCACCCGCACGTCGTCGAGGCGGATGTGCGCCTGGTGGATCCCGCGCAGCGACACCTTGCCCGTGATGACCGAGCCGAGGTATCCGGGGCGCTCCTGCTCGACGAGGAAGCACCGCACGGATCCGTGTTCGGCCGCACCCTCGTCGTCGACGCGCGCCCAGACGAAGGTGATGCCGCCGGAGGCGCCGTTGCCGATCCACTTCTTGGCGCCGCGCAGGACCCACGCGTCGCCGTCGCGCCGCGCGACGGTCTCGAGCGAGACGGAATCGGATCCGTGATCGGGCTCCGTGAGCGCGAAGGATCCGAGCGCGGATCCGTCGGCCAGCGGCACGAGCCAGCGGTCCTGCTGCTCGGGGCTGCCGAACAGGGCGAGCGTGCGCAGGGCGAGCCCGCCCTGCACGGCGAGGACGGTGCCGAGGGAGCCGTCGCCGCGGGAGATCTCCATGTTCACGAGCCCCGCCGCGAGAGGGCTCATGCGAGTGAGGGCGGGGTGGACGATGCCGTCCACGACGAGGTCCATCTCGCCCATGCGGCGCGCGACGGCGAGCGGGTACTCGGCACGATCCCACGCGTCCTGCATCTGTGAGCCGACCTCGTCGACGTAGGCCTGCGCCCGCTCCCAGTGCGCACGGTCGGCGGAGGGGATGTCGGAGAAGACCTCGTAATAGTCGGTGCCGCAGCGTCCGGTCACGTCGTAGGAGGTGACGGCTTCGCCGGGGAAGAGGGCGTCGTTGCTCATGGGGTCTCCATCCGGGGAGTGAGACTCAGTCTCAAGATTCATGAGACAGCGTACCGTCTATCGACTGCTTTCGCGCACGCCGACGGCGCCCCGCTGCGGCCGGCGGGAGGTAGGCCGGCTGCGGGTCAGCCCAGCTCGTCGCGCAGGCGACGGGTGATCTCCGCCATGGGCATCGAGCGTGGGAACACGGCGACGACCACCGAGTCCTCACCCGGATCCGCCGCGGCGTCGGGATGCACGCCGTAGCGGCGCAGCACGTCGTCGAGTGCGCGACGCAGAGCTGCGGCCGAGGTACGGGATCCGCGCAGCAGCCGGCGCAGCACGTGGTTGTGCACGGCCGTCACGAGCGCGGCGAACCCGACCGCGTCGAGCGGATCCAGATCCGGCATCGAGCGGCGCAGGTACTCGTCGAACAGGCGCTCGTAACGGAACACCGTCACGATCTCGCGGTCGCGCAGCGTCGGAACGTCGCGGACCACCTGGTAGCGCAGTCGGGCCATCTCCGGGTCGGCGGCGAAGGCGCGGAACACCATCAGCGACCCATCGCACACCGCCGTCCAGGGGTTGGCGTGCGGGCGCTCGAGGTAGCGGCGCAAGCCGTCGAGGAGCTCCTCATGATCGGCGAAGACGACGTCGTCCTTGCCCCCGAACTGCCGGAAGAAGGTGGAGCGTGAGATGCCTGCGGCCTTGGCGATCTGTTCGACCGAGGTCGAATCGAAGCCCTGGGCAGAGAACAGCTCGAGCGCAGCGCGCACCACGGCGGTGCGAGCGGGGGACACGTCGGCGTGCTCGGTCATAGAAGGAGAGCCTAGTTGTCAGGATCCTGCGCCGGGAATGCTGAGTCATCGGACGTCGCGGGGGCCCGACCGATGGCTGGGTGCGCGGTCAAGAAGCGCGATTCCGCGGTAGTAGGCTGGCCTATCGGGTCGACTCACATCGACACCCGACAGAATTCCTGTCGCGTCCCATTCGTCGCAACCAGCGAAGGACTGCACGTGGACCTCTACGAGTACCAGGCACGAGACCTTTTCGAGAAGTACGGGGTGCCGGTTCTCGCCGGCATCGTCGCCGACACCCCTGAGGAGGTGAAGGCAGCAGCGGAGAAGCTCGGTGGCGTGGTCGTCGTCAAGGCGCAGGTCAAGACCGGTGGCCGCGGCAAGGCAGGTGGCGTCAAGGTCGCCAAGAACCCCGACGAGGCGTACGAGGCCGCCAAGGCGATCCTGGGTCTGGACATCAAGGGCCACGTCGTCAAGCGCGTCATGGTCGCCGCCGGCGCCCGCATCGCCCGCGAGTTCTACTTCTCGGTGCTGCTGGACCGCTCCAATCGCTCCTACCTGAGCCTCGCCTCGGTCGAGGGCGGCATGGAGATCGAGCAGCTCGCGGTCGAGAAGCCCGAGGCTCTCGCCCGCGTCGAGGTCAACCCGCTCGAGGGCATCACCCTCGACAAGGCCCTCGAGATCGCCAAGGCCGGGAACTTCGAGCCGGGCCTGGCCGAGAAGGTCGCCGACGTCTTCGTGAAGCTGTWCGAGGTCTACAAGGGCGAGGACGCGACCCTGGTCGAGGTCAACCCSCTCGTGCAGACCGAGGAGGGCGACATCATCGCCCTSGACGGCAAGGTCACSCTYGACGACAACGCCAGCGAGGTGCGCCACCCCGAGCACGAGGAGCTCGCCGACAAGGCGACCGAGAACCCGCTCGAGGCCAAGGCCAAGGAGTCGGGCTTGAACTACGTCAAGCTCGACGGCCAGGTCGGCATCATCGGCAACGGCGCGGGTCTGGTCATGTCGACCCTCGACGTGGTGGCCTACGCCGGCGAGAACCACGGCGGCGTGAAGCCGGCGAACTTCCTGGACATCGGCGGCGGCGCGAACGCGCAGGTCATGGCCAGCGGTCTGGACGTCATCCTGAACGACGAGCAGGTCAAGAGCGTGTTCGTGAACGTCTTCGGCGGCATCACCAGCTGCGTGGCAGTGGCAGAGGGCATCGTCAAGGCGCTCGAGATCCTCGGCGACGCGGCCACCAAGCCGCTCGTCGTGCGCCTCGACGGCAACCAGGTCGAAGAGGGGCGTGCGATCCTCGCCGCCGCCAACCACCCGCTCGTCACGCTCGCCGCCACCATGGACGAGGGCGCGGACAAGGCCGCCGAGCTGGCGAACGCCTGATCCGGCTTCCGAGACAAGGACAACGAACATGTCGATCTACCTCAACAAGGACTCCAAGGTCATCGTCCAGGGCATCACGGGCGGCGAGGGCACCAAGCACACCGCCCTCATGCTGAAGGCAGGCACGAACGTCGTCGGCGGCGTGAACGCGCGCAAGGCCGGCACCACGGTCTCGCACACCGACAAGGACGGCAACGCCGTGGAGCTGCCGGTGTTCGCATCCGTCGCCGAGGCCATCGAGAAGACCGGTGCCAACGTGTCGGTCGCCTTCGTGCCGCCGGCGTTCACGAAGGACGCGATGGTCGAGGCCATCGACAGCGAGATCCCGCTGCTCGTGGTCATCACCGAGGGCGTGCCGGTCGGCGACTCCGCCGAGGCGTGGGCGTACGCGACCGAGAAGGGCAACAAGACCCGCATCATCGGTCCCAACTGCCCCGGCATCATCACTCCGGGCGAGGCTCTCGCGGGCATCACCCCGGCGAACATCACGGGCAAGGGCCCGATCGGTCTCGTCTCGAAGTCGGGCACGCTGACCTACCAGATGATGTTCGAGCTGCGCGACCTGGGCTTCTCCACCGCGATCGGCATCGGCGGCGACCCGATCATCGGCACCACGCACATCGACGCGCTCGCCGCGTTCGAGGCCGACCCCGAGACCAAGGCGATCGTGATGATCGGCGAGATCGGCGGCGACGCCGAGGAGCGCGCGGCCGAGTTCATCAAAGCCAACGTCACCAAGCCGGTCGTCGGTTACGTCGCGGGCTTCACCGCTCCCGAGGGCAAGACGATGGGCCACGCCGGCGCCATCGTCTCCGGCTCCGCGGGCACCGCGCAGGCGAAAAAGGAGGCCCTCGAGGCCGCCGGTGTCAAGGTCGGCAAGACGCCGTCCGAGACGGCCGCCCTGCTCCGCGAGGTCTACGCCGCGCTGTAAGCATCACGACGAGGGGCTCCGGGCGATCTGCCCGGGGCCCCTCGTCGATTCCCGTCGCTCCGCCGGGTTCAGACCGGATCCGCGAACGCGCGCCGGTGCGCGCCCGGGGTGGTGCCGAAGCGCGCCCGGAAGTGATGGCGCAGGGTCACCGCACCGCCGAAGCCCGTGCGCGTCGCGACGGCCTCGATCGGCAGACCGGACGTCTCGAGCAGTCGCCGCGCCTCGTCCAGGCGGCGCTGCAGCAGCCAGTCGCCGGGGCTGGTGCCCGTGCGGTCGCGGAAGCGCCGGGTGAACGTGCGCCGGGAGAGGTGCACGGAGCCGGCCCAGGCGTCGATAGGCGGGGGTTCGGCGATCCGTCCCAGAGCCCAGGTGATGGCCCGGTCGATCTCGTCCCCCTCGGGGTCGGCGGCGAGAGGGCGGGACAGGAACTGGGCCTGCGAACCCTCCCGGTGCGGGGCCATCACGAGTGAGCGTGCGAGGTCGGCGGCGACGGCGCTGCCGAGCTCGGTGCGGACGATGTGCAGGCAGCAGTCCAGCGCCGCCGCCACCCCGGCCGAGGTGACCACGTCGCCGAGGTCGGTCCACAGCGCCTCGCAGCGCACGGTGAGCTCGGGATGCCGGGCGGCGAGCTGAGGCCCCGCCGACCAGTGCGTGGACACCTCCCTGCCGTCGGCGATGCCGCTCGCGGCGACGACGAACGTCCCGAGGCACAGGCCCAGGATCCGCGCGCCGCGGGCGTGCGCTTTGCGGACGGCGTCGAGCAGCGCGGCACTGGGCGCGATCTCCGGATCCCAGCTCGGAATCACGACGAGGTCGGCGGACGCGAACGCCTCGAGCCCCTCCGTCACGACGAGGTCCAGCCCCGCAGCGGTGCGCACCGGACCGGGCGTCTCCGCGACGGTCACCGTGCGATAGGCGGCCTCGACCGAACGCACTCCGACGCCGCCGAAGACCATCAGCGGCACGGACAGATGGAACGGGCTGATCCCGGGGAAGGCGAGGACGGCGGCGCGGCGCATGGCCCGATCTTATCGAAGAGTGTCGTCAGGGCCACTCCCGCGGCCGAACGGACGTCGCCACGATGGATCCATGACCGAGAACTCCGTGACCCTGACCCTGGTCGGTGGGCCGACCGCGATCATCGAATACGCCGGCTTGCGCCTGCTGACCGATCCGACTTTCGACGCACCGCGCAGC
Source organism: Microbacterium sp. 01T413_2 (assembly GCF_056398985.1). Lineage (NCBI taxonomy): Bacteria > Bacillati > Actinomycetota > Actinomycetes > Micrococcales > Microbacteriaceae > Microbacterium > Microbacterium sp. 01T413_2. The sequence goes on along the minus strand of NZ_JBFTQL010000004.1, from coordinate 30,981 downwards.
TACGACGGCGGCATCGCCCTGCACAAGCTGAGCGGGCCCGCGCTCGGGGCTGATGCGGTGGGCGCGATCGATGCCGTGCTGCTCTCGCACGATCAGCACCCCGACAACCTCGACGAGGCCGGGCGGACCTTCCTGCCGCGCGCGGGCGCCGTGCTGTCCACCCCGGAGGCGGCCGGCCGCATCGACGGCGTGACGGGGCTCTCCGCGTGGCAGACTCATCGCTTCGGCGATGTCGAGGTGACCGCGGTGCCGGCGCTGCATGGACCGGAGGGCGCCGAGGCGCTGTCCGGCACCGTGACCGGTTTCGTGCTGCGTGCGCCGGAGCGACCGGTCGTCTACGTTTCGGGCGACAACGCCTCGGTCGAACTCGTCGCAGACATCGCGGCGAGGATCGGACGGATCGACATCGCCGTGCTCTTCGCCGGAGCGGCCAACGTCGGGCGGTTCGGCGACGCCGACCTCACCCTCAACGCGCGCACCGCGGTCGCCGCCGCGCGCGAGCTGGGCGACGCCGTCATCGTGCCCGTGCACGCCGAGGGCTGGCACCACTTCTCCGAGACCCGCGAGCGCCTGGTGCGCGAGTTCGGCTACGCAGGGCTGGCCGATCGCCTGCGCGTGCCGGAGGCCGGGGTGCCGCTCGTGCTCTGACGGCGTGGCGGTGTTCCGACGGCGCGGCGGCCCGAGACCGTCCAACCACATCGAGACCCCCTCTCAGGATCGAGGCCCCCTCCCCGGAGCGTTCCCGGAAGGGGGCCTCGACGCCGCGAGGGGGCCTCGAGCGGATCTGCGGATCTGGCGGATCCGGCGGGTCCAGAGGGTCCGGTCAGGCGCCGAGCAGCGCCTCGATCGGCCCGCGGGCGAAGAACAGCACGAATCCGACACCGACCACCCACAGCAGCGGGTGGATCGTCTTGATCCGGCCGGTGAGCGCGTTGACGACGATCCAGCTGACGAAACCGGCGCCGATGCCGTTGGCGATCGAGTAGGTCATCGGCATGACCGTGACCGTGAGGAACACCGGCAGCAGCACGCGGAAGTCGCCGAGGTCGATGTTCTTGATCTGTGAGAGCATCATGGCGCCGACGAGCACGAGCGCGGCCGCGGCGACAGCGCTGGGCACGAGGGCGGTGAGCGGCGTGAAGAACATCGCGAGCAGGAACAGCGCGCCCGTGATCGTCGTCGCAAGGCCTGTGCGCGCACCTTCGCCGATGCCCGCGCCGGATTCGACGAACACCGTCGCGGACGAGGACGACGTGCCGCCGCCGACGATCGCGCCGACGCCCTCGACCACCAGGGCCGCCTTGATGCGGGGGAAGTCGCCCTTCTCGTCGGCCAGGTCGGCCTCCTTCGCGAGGCCGGTCATCGTGCCCATCGCATCGAAGAAGTTCGAGAACAGCAGGGTGAAGACGAACATGACCAGGGCGACGCCGCCGACCTTGGCGAGGTCGAAGCCGAAGTCGACCCGGCCGATCAGGCTCAGGTCGGGGATGCTCACGATGCTGCCCGTGAAGCCGAAGTCCTGGCCGAACGGCCAGATGAGGTTCACGATCGCGGCGAGCACGGTGCCGCCCACGAGCGCGATGAGGATGGCCCCCTTGACGCGCAGGGCGATGAGCGCCCCTCCGATCAGGAGGGTGAGGACGAACAGCAGCGTGGGGATCGAGGCCACGGATCCGCCGACGCCGAGGTCGACCGGGGGAGAGGCCTGCTTCGTCGAGGTCACGAAGCCGGCGTTCACGAACCCGATGAAGGCGATGAAGAGGCCGATGCCGACCGTGATGGCGAGCTTGAGCTGCACGGGCACGGCGTCGAAGATCAGCTTGCGCAGGCCGGTCGCGGCGAGCAGGACGATGATGACGCCGTTGATCATGACGAGGGCCATGGCCTCGGGCCAGGTGATCGATTTGACCACCGTGAACGCGAGGAAGGCGTTGATGCCGAGCCCGGCCGCGAATGCGAACGGCAGGCGGGCGATCAGTCCGAACAGGATCGTCATGACGCCGGCGGTCAGCGCCGTGGCGGCCGCGACGGCTGCGCCGGGCAGCGTATGGCCCGCGACATCGGCGGTGGACAGGATGATCGGATTGAGGATCACGATGTAGGCCATCGTCACGAACGTGACGATGCCTCCGCGGATCTCGGTGCCGAGGGTGGATCCGCGCTTGGTGATCTCGAAGAAGCGGTCGACGGCGTTCTTCGGCTCGGTTGCGGTCGGGTCGGACACGGGCGGGGGGACTGTTGTCATGAGAGACCTCCGCGGAAGACCGTATCGCGTCGCGGATGCGGTCCGTGCGCCGCGCGGACGATCTCGGCCGCGGCGGCCGTTCACGGCAGGCGTTCGACGCTCCGTTTCCGCGCGCCCGTCAGGGCCGCCGAGGCGGAGCACGTAGGCTCGAAACCGTCATGCAACGCCTCCTCATCGTGCTCCTGGCGGCGGTCGATGCGATCGTCGCCGCGGCCATCGGCCTCGCCGTGCTGCTCGCTCCGCTCACGGTGATCTGGGCGATCGCATTCGGTGCGAGCGCCGACTGGGGAGCGCTCTGGCCGAGTGCCGCGACGCTCTGGCAGTTCGGGCACGGCGTGCCCCTCGCGGTCGCACTGCCTGATGCGCTGGTGCGGGCGGTCGGGCTGGATCCGTCCGCGGCGTCCTTCGCCCTCTCGGTGCCTCCGCTTCTCTTCCTCGGGTTCACCGCGATCTTCGCAGCGCGCTCGGGGCGCCGAGCAGCGCTCGCCGGATCCTGGCTCACCGGCGTGGCGAGCGGCACGGCGGTCTTCGCCGTGGTCTCTGCGTTCGCGGCGCTGACGGGCGGGCTCGGGGTGCTGAAGGCGCCGCTGTGGCTCGCGATCCTGTTCCCGCCGCTGGTGTTCCTGTGCGGCGCTCTCGCCGGGGCGGTCGCCACGGCGTGGGGCGAGGGCGACGGCGGCCTCGTCGACCGTCTGCAGGACGCGCTGGACCGCTGGCCCGACTGGGCGCACGTCCCCGGTGACATCGTGCGCGGCGCCGCGGCGGCCGTGGCCGGCGTGGTCGGTGCGGCGGGGCTCGCCGTCGCCGTCACGGCGCTGTTCCGCGGCGGTCAGATCGTGGCGCTGTTCGAATCACTGCGTGCCGACCCGCTCGGCGTGGTCGTGATCGGGCTCGCTCAGCTGGCCTACCTGCCGACGCTCGTGGCATGGGCCGTGGCATGGATCGCCGGCCCCGGCTTCGCGATCGGTGCCGGAACCGCGGTCTCACCCGCGGGCACCGTACTGGGCGTGGTGCCCGGTGTGCCCGTGCTGGGCCTCGTGCCCGACTCGTCCTCGCCGTGGCTCCTCATCGTCGTGCTCGTGCCGGTGGCCGCGGGTGCTTTCGCGGGGTGGCTGATCCGCTCGCGGCAGGTGTCGGCGGGGGCGGAGGCCGGGATCGGCTCCCGCCTGGCGACCGCGGTCGGGATCGCCGTGCTCGCGGGCGGCTTCGGCGCGCTGCTGGCGGCGCTGTCCTCCGGATCCCTCGGCCCCGGCCGGCTGGCGGTCGCGGGACCGGATCCGGGTCCGGTCGCGCTCGCCCTCGGGCTGGAGGTGCTGGTCGGTGCCGCGATCCTGCTGCTCGCACCCCGTCGGCACGGCGATGTCGACGCCGCGTGGATCGACGACGATCGGGTCTGAACGGCGGGTGCGTCTCGGGGACGGCGCCCTCTTGGCTCCCGGCTAGACTGTCTGGGTGCTGACGGTCGCCGTTCTCATCTCGGGCACCGGCTCGAATCTTCGTGCCCTCCTCGACGCGGCCGCCGACCCCGGATTTCCGGCTCGCATCATCGTGATCGGCGCCGATCGGGAGGCCGACGGTCTCGCCCACGCCGAGGCGTACGGGATCCCCTCCTTCGTCGTGCCCTGGGAGGCATTCGACAGCCGCGAAGCGTGGGGCGCCGAGCTCGATGCCCAGCTCAAGGTCTGGCGACCGGACCTCATCGTGCTCAGCGGGCTCATGCGGCTGCTGCCGCGCGACGTCGTCGCGGCCTGGTCTCCGAACATCATCAACACGCACCCGGCATTCCTGCCCGAGTTCCCCGGAGCGCACGGCGTGCGCGACGCGCTCGCGGCCGGGGTGAGCGAGAGCGGGGCCAGCGTGATCGTGGTCGACGACGGCGTCGACAGCGGGCCGATCCTGGCGCAGGAGCGCGTACCGGTGCACGAGGGCGACACCGAGTCCGCCCTGCATGAGCGCATCAAGCCCGTCGAGCGGCGCCTGCTGATCGACACCGTCCGCCGTATCGCCGAAGGATCCCTGGATCTCGGCGCCCGCCCCCACGATCTCGGATCCTCATCGGCCCAGGCCGCTGACGAGAACTGACGCCTACCCGGAAGGAACCCCGATGGCCGGTCCCGCCCACGACCCGTCCCTCTACCGCCCCCGTGACGCTGTGCGCATCCGTCGCGCACTGGTCTCGGTCAGCGACAAGACCGGCCTSGTGCCGCTCGCGCAGGCTCTCGCGGCAAGCGGTATCGAGATCGTCTCGACCGGATCCACGGCCCAGACCATTCGTGATGCGGGCCTGGAGGTCACCGACGTCGCGACCGTGACGGGCGTCGCCGAGATGCTCGACGGCCGTGTGAAGACGCTGCACCCGTCCATCCACGGCGCGGTGCTCGCGGATCTCCGCCTGGAGGACCACGAGCGCCAGCTGGCCGAACTGGGGATCAGCCCGTTCGAGCTCGTCGTGGTGAACCTGTACCCGTTCGTGCAGACCGTGGCCTCTGGCGCGGTCGGCGACGACGTGGTCGAGCAGATCGACATCGGCGGCCCCGCCATGGTGCGCGCCGCGGCGAAGAACCACGCCAACGTCGCCATCGTGGTCTCGCCCGAGTCCTACCCCTCGCTCATCCGCTCGATCGACGAGGGCGGCACGACGCTCGTGCAGCGCCGCGAGCTGGCTGCACGCGCGTTCGCGCACACGGCGGCCTACGACACCGCCGTCGCGCAGTGGTTCTCGGACGGCACGCTGTCGAGCGATGGCGAACTGCCCGAGCAGCTCACGATCTCGGCCTCCCGCCTCGCAACGCTGCGCTACGGCGAGAACTCGCACCAGCGCGCCGCGATCTACACGCGCGCCGGCGGGCACGGCATCGCCCAGGCGACGCAGCTGCAAGGCAAGGAGATGTCGTACAACAACTACGTCGACGCCGACGCCGCCCTGCGTGCGGCCTATGACATGGTGCACCCGGCGGTCGCGATCATCAAGCACGCCAACCCCTGCGGGATCGCGACGACGGCACCCAACGCTCTGGATCCGATCGCGAGCGCGCACCTGCGCGCCCACGAATGCGACCCCGTCTCGGCCTACGGCGGCGTGATCGCGGCCAACGGCACTGTGACGCTGAAGATGGCGGAGAACCTCAAGGACATCTTCACCGAGGTCATCGTCGCCCCGGCCTTCGAGCCGGCGGCGCTCGAGGTGTTCAAGGCGAAGAAGAACCTGCGTCTGCTGCAGCTGCCGGACGACTGGCAGCAGGAGCGCATGGACGTGCGCCTCGTCTCGGGCGGCCTGCTGCTGCAGGATGCGGACCGGTTCCCCGACGACATCCAGTCCGTCGCGAACGGCTGGGAGCTGGTCTCCGGCGAGCGCCCCGATGAGCTCGAGATGGAGAACCTCATCTTCGCGTGGAAGGCGTGCCGCGCCGTGAAGTCCAACGCGATCGTGCTGTCGAAGGGCAACGCCACGGTCGGCGTCGGCATGGGCCAGGTCAACCGCGTCGACTCGTGCCGTCTCGCGGTCGAGCGTGCGGGCGACCGTGCGGCCGGATCCGTCGCCGCCTCCGACGCGTTCTTCCCGTTCGCCGACGGCGCGCAGGTGCTCATCGACGCAGGCGTCACCGCGATCGTGCAGCCGGGCGGATCCGTGCGCGATGAGGAGGTCGTGGCCGCTGCCCGCAAGGCCGGCGTCGCGATGTTCTTCACGGGGGAGCGCCACTTCTTCCACTGAGCCCGGGCGGGTCCTGCGGGGCCGACAGGCTCCCACTGTCATGTCCGATTTCCGCGAGCCTGCGGGAATCGGACGTGTCAGAGTGGAGGCATGAGCTTCCTCGGTATGACCTTCGACGAGCGGTATCGCGCGATCGATGCGCGCGACACCCGCTTCGATGGGCAGTTCGTCACGGCCGTGCGCTCGACCGGTATCTATTGCCGTCCGAGCTGCCCGGCCCGCACGCCTAAACCCGAGAACGTCACGTTCTTCCCGACCAGCGCCGCCGCGCACGAGGCCGGCTACCGCGCCTGCAAGCGCTGCCTGCCGGAAGCCGCCCCTGGCTCACCCGAGTGGAACCTGCGCGGCGATGTCGCGGCCCGGGCCATGCGCCTCATCGCGGATGGGGTCGTCGAGCGGGAGAGCGTGCCGGGGCTCGCCGCGCGGCTCGGCTACTCCTCGCGCCACCTCACCCGGCTGCTCGCCGGGGAGCTCGGTGCGGGTCCGCTCGCCCTCGCCCGCGCCCACCGTGCGCACACCGCCCGGATGCTCCTGGTCGGCACCGACCTGCCGATCGCCGACGTCGCATTCTCCGCAGGGTTCGCGAGCGTGCGCCAGTTCAACGACACCGTGCGCGAAGTCTTCGGCCTGGCGCCGGGGGAGTTGCGCGCCCGGCGCCCTTCGACAGGCTCTGGGACCGGACGAGATGCGACGGCTGCGGCGACCGCGGTGCCTGGTGAGATCGACCTGCTGCTGCCGTACCGCAGGCCGTTCGACGCGGAGGGCCTGTTCGCGTGGATGCGTGCACGGGCACTCCCCGGGGTCGAGGAGGTGGGCGAGCGCCGTTTCTCCCGCCACCTGCGATTGGACGGCGGGCCGGGCTGGTTCGAGCTGAGTCTCGATGACGCCGACCGGCTGCACCTGCGCGCCCGGCTGGCGCAGCTCGCCGACCTCGCGCCCGTGGTCGCCCGCGCCCGTCGCCTCTTCGACTTGGACGCGGATCCGCTGGCGGTCGATGCCGCCCTGTCCGCGCATGAGCGGCTTGCCCCGTTGGTGGCGCGCGTCCCGGGCATCAGGGTGCCAGGGGCCGCGGATCCGCATGAGATGCTCATCCGCGCCATGATCGGGCAGCAGATCACGGTCGCCGCCGCGCGCACCGCCCTGACCCTGCTCGCTCAGGAGCTCGGGGAGAGGGTCGGATCCGCCGACGACCCGCAGGGGGAGGGGATCCTGTTCCCCACCATGGCCGCCATCGCCGAGCACGGACACGAGGTGCTGCGCGGACCCGCCGCGCGCATCAAGGCCGTCACGGGAGCCGCGGCGGCCCTCGCCGACGGCTCGCTGTGGCTGACGCTCGGCGATGACGGCGAGGCGCAGCGTGCCGCGCTGCTGGCGATGCCCGGGATCGGGCCGTGGACGGCCGACTACGTGCGGATGCGTGTACTCGGCGATCCCGACGTGTTCCTGCCCGGCGACGTCGCGGCCCGCGCGGGAGCGGGTGCAGCCGGCCTGCCCTCGGAGGCGGGGCCCCTGGACGCGTGGGCCGCTCGCACGGCGCCCTGGCGCAGCTACCTCACCGCGCACCTCTGGCGCGCGGTCCCGCCGAAGGCTGTCAAGAACGCCAGGAACGCCACGACGGCTGCGACCGGCGCCGGCGCATCGAGCGCCGTCGACGCCGTCCGCTCCGACACCACCAAGACCACTCAGACCATCTCGATCACGGAAGGCTCGAAATGACCGCCATCATCCAGACCATCGACACCCCCGACGGCCCGTTCACGATTCTCGCCGACGAGCAGGACCGCGTGCTCGCGTCCGGCTGGACCGCCGATCACGAGGCGATCCTGCACCGCCTCGCGGAGAAGAACCGGCCCGCGGACGTCGTCGAGGGCCCGACTGCGGCGGCCGACGCGGTCGCCGCGTACTACGCCGGCGACGCCACCGCCATCGACGCCGTCGAAGTGCACCAGTTCGGCACCGACATGCAGAGCGCGGGCTGGGAGGCGCTGCGTCGGATCACCCCCGGGGAACCGCTCACCTACACCGAGTTCGCCGTCGCCCTGGGCAAGCCGGGCGCCGTGCGCCCCGCCGCCTCGATCTGCGCGCGCAACGCGCCCGCCCTGTTCGTGCCCTGCCACCGTGTGCTGCGCACCGACGGCACCCTCGGCGGCTTCGCCTGGGGGGAGGACGTCAAGCGCCGCCTGCTGGATCGGGAGGCGGCGCACGCGATCGTCGCGTGAGCGCCTGGTGACTCGGACGATCCGAGGCGGTCGAGCTGGTGGCGATCGACGAATCGGGCGAGCAGGCCGCGTTCTAGCCTCGACGTGAGCCGACGTCGAGGAGGACCATGCCGCAGCTTGCCACTGTCCAGACCTGGGTCGAGGAGCACATCCCTGCGCTGATGGCGCGGCACCGCGTGCCGGCCGTCTCTCTCGCGATCGGCGTCGGCGACGCGACGTTCGCTTACGCCGTCGGGGCCCTCCATCGCGGCACCGGCGTCGCGGCGGACACCGGATCCGTCTTCCAGATCGGATCCGTCACCAAGGTGTTCACCGCGACGCTGATCATGGAGCTCGTCGAGGACGGTCTGCTCGACATGGACGCTCCGGTGCGGCGCGTGCTCCCCGGATTCCGGGTCGCCGACGAGGCCGCGTGCGCTGCCATCACGCCCCGACAGCTGCTCAGCCACACGGCGGGCTTCGAAGGCGACGTCTTCGTCGACACGGGCGAGGGGGACGACGCGCTGGAGCGATACATCGAGCTCCTCGCCGAGACGCCGCAGCTCTTTCCGCCAGGAGAGATGTTCTCGTACAACAACGCAGGGTTCTCCACGCTCGGCCGCATCGTCGAAGTGCTCCGCGGAGCTCCCTACGAGCAGGTGCTGCGCGATCGGCTGCTGGCTCCGCTCGGACTTCGGCACGCGGCCGTGGATGCGTCGGAGGCGATCCTGCAGCGGGCCGCCGTCGGCCACCTGCGGCAGGACGACGGCGAGTTCGCGCCGACGACCGTGTGGGCGATGGAGCGCGCGGGAGGGCCCGCCGGATCGCGGCTGGCCATGAGCGCGGGCGATCTGCTCGCGTTCGCCCGGCTCCATCTCGACGACGGGGTCGCATTCGACGGCTCCCGTGTGCTCTCCCGTGCGACGGTCGAGGCGATGCGCACGGCGCAGATCGGACTGCCGGACATCGATCAGGGCGCCGCCTGGGGGCTTGGCTGGGAGCTGTTCGCCCGGGGCGGGCGCACGATCCCCGGGCATGACGGCAACACGATCGGGCAGTCCGCGTGCCTTCGGGTGCTGCCGGACCAGGGCGCGGCCGTCGCCGCGCTCGCGAACGGCGGAGACCCCCATCCGGTCTTCGCGGCGCTCGTCGACGCCGTACTGGAGGAGATCGCCGGGATCACTGCGGCGCCCGTGCTCATGCCGACCGCCGCTGTGCCTGCTCATGTCGATCGTTTCGTCGGCCGCTACGCGTCGAGCACGGCTCTGACCACGATTAGCCGCACCGCCGACGGTCGGGTCTGGCTCGACCGCGTCCCGCAAGGCGTCGTGGCGGAGCTCGGCGACCTTCCCTTCCGCACCGAGCTCGTCGGCGGGCGGGGTGACGTCCTGCTCCCGGTCGAGGCCGAGGGCGGAGTCCGGCAGCCCATCGCTTTCCTCGGAGACGACGGAGCAGGCAGGGCACTGTTCCTGCACACGGGCCGGGCGGATCGGCGGGTCTCCTCGTGACCGTGCTGCGCTTCGCCGGCGCGCTGCATCGCCGTGCCATCGTCGCGGACGCCCACAACGATCTTCTCTGCGCGGTCGTGGCACGCCCGCCCGAGCGATGGGGCAGCTTCTTCCGAGAGCGCTGGCTTCCGCAGCTCGAGGCGGGCGGGGTGAACCTGCAGGTGCTGCCTGTCTTCGTCGAGGATCCATACCGTCCCGAGGGCGCTCTGCGGCGCACGCTGCGCATGATCGAGGCGGCGCATCACCTCGCTGAGGAGAACGCCGGCCGTGTCGCGCTGTGCCRCTCCGGTGAGGACGTGGACCGCACGATCGCGGACGGGCGGATCGCTCTCGTGCTGGCGCTCGAGGGCATGCCGGGTCTCGATGGCGACGTCGAGCTCATTACGACGATGCACCGTCTCGGAGTGCGCGTCGGGTCGCTCACCCACGTCGGCCGCGGCGCCTTCGGAGACGGATCCGGCGAGGACGCCGCCCGCAGCAGGCTCACCGCCGCAGGCATCTCGGCGGTGCGCGAGATGGAACAGGTCGGCATGCTCGTCGACCTCAGCCACCTCGGCGCCGCGGGCGTTTCCCACATGCTGGAGATCGCGGCCCGGCCGGTGATCGCGACGCACTCCTCGGCGAGGGCGCTGCGCGACCACCATCGGAACCTCTCCGACGAGCACCTCGCCGCGATCGCGGCGGGCGGCGGCGTGATCTGCGTGAACTTCTTCGCGCCGTTCCTCGACGACGAGCCCGCCACGGTCGACCGTCTCGTCGATCATCTCGAGCACATCGCGGCGATCGCGGGGAGCGAGCACCTGGGCCTGGGACCGGACTTCGTCCGCGAGGTCATTGCTGAGACCACCCCGCCGTGCTGCGTGGTCTCCGAGGTGCAGGGGGTCCCGGCCGATATGTACCTGCCGGGTCTGGAAGGGCCGGAGGGCCTGCCCCTGGTCACGGAGGCGCTGCTGCGCCGCGGGTGGGCGGAGGCCGATATCCTCGGCGTGCTCGGCGGGAACGTGCGACGGCTGTTCCGGGAGCAGCTCGGACGTCCCTCGGTCCGCTGAGGCGGCCCTGCCGACCCGAATCGTCCCGAAGAACGAACTCCGACTGCTCCGTTCGACGAAGCGGACGAACGTGGCGTAGGTGCGGTGTCGCAGGATCATGGAAGAACAGGACCCGAGCGCGCGGAGCGACGGGTGCAAGGGAGCGCGCAATGCTGACGATTCGAGACCTCTCGGTCGAGATCCGCACGGGAGAACGGACCGTGCGTCCGATCTCCGGCGTCGACCTCGACCTCGCGCGCGGAGAGACGCTCGGCATCGTCGGCGAGACCGGATCCGGCAAGTCAATGACAGGCCTGTCGATCATGGGGATGCTTCCCCGCGGATCCGTGATCACGAGCGGCTCGATCCGGTTCGACGGCGAGGAGCTCGTCGGCAAGGATCCCCGCCCGTACCGAGCGCTGCGCGGCCGCCGGATCTCGATGGTGTTCCAGGACTCGCTGACGTCGCTGAACCCCACGAAGCGCGTCGGGGAGCAGGTCGCGGAGCCGCTGCTGCTGCACGGGCTGGCGCGTCGCTCCGAGGCGCTCCACCGGGCGGAGGAGATGCTGGCACTCGTCGGCATCCCACAGCCGTCCGAGCGCATGCGCGACTACCCGCACCAGCTCTCCGGCGGTATGCGCCAGCGGGTGATGATCGCGATGGCCCTCATCGCCGAGCCCGATCTGCTCATCGCAGACGAGCCCACCACCGCGCTCGACGTGACGATCCAGGCGGAGATCCTGGACCTGCTCGGCCGGCTCAAGGAGCAGCTCGGCATGGCGATGATCCTGGTCACGCACGACATGGGCGTGGTCGCACGGCATGCCGACCGGGTCGGCGTCATGTACGCCGGACGACTCGTCGAAACCGGTCCGACCCGGTCGCTGTTCCAGCGCACGAGACACCGTTACACCCGCGCCCTGCTCGACTCGATCCCCTCGCTCGAGCAGGATCGCGGCAGCGAGCTGTTCTCGATCCCCGGCTCCCCGCCGGATCCCGCCGAGATGATCCAGGGTTGCCGTTTCGCCCCGCGCTGCGCAGCCGCCACCGATCGCTGCCGCACGGAGCGTCCGTCGCTCGAGGGCGAGGGCGGGCACGTCTTCGCATGCTGGAACCCCGTCACGGGGGAGACATCGGCAGCACCGGGCCGTGCCCTGCCGCTCGCGGCTGCCATGGAGGCGTCGGAGGCGCCCCGGCTCGAGGTCGTCGATCTCGTGCAGGAGCACCCCATCTCCGGATGGGCGCCGAAGGGACGCCGGCGCACCGTGAAGGCTGTCTCCCGTGTGAGCTTCACGGTACGGGCCGGGGAGACCCTCGGCCTCGTCGGGGAATCCGGGTGCGGCAAGTCGTCGCTGGGACGCATGCTCGTCGCGATGGACCGGCCCACGTCGGGGGAGGTGCGGCTCGAAGGCGAGAAGGTCTCGGACGTGAGCCGACGAGCCCTCGGTGCTCGTCGAGCGAAGCTGCAGATGATGTTCCAGGACTCCGGAGCGGCACTCGACCCGAAGATGACGATCGGCACGATCCTGCGCGAGCCCCTCGCGATCCAGGGCATCGGCACTGCGGCCGAGCGCACCGAGCGGGCGGTCGCCCTGCTCGACAGCGTCGGCCTCGGTCGGTCGATCCTGGAGCGGTATCCGCACGAGCTCTCCGGCGGCCAGCGCCAGCGCATCGGACTCGCCAGGGCGCTCGCGCTGGATCCCGACGTCCTCGTCGCCGATGAGCCCGTGAGCGCCCTGGACGTGTCGATCCGCTCTCAGGTGCTGAACCTCATGCGCAGACAACAGCGCGAGCGCGGGCTCAGCAGCGTCGTGATCTCGCATGACCTGTCCGTCATCCGCTACCTCTCCGACCGGGTCGGCGTGATGTACCTCGGCAAGATCGTCGAGGTGGGCGAGACCGACGAGGTCTACGAGCGACCCGCACATCCGTACACTGCCGGGCTGCTCGCCGCCGTGCCGATCGCGGATCCGGATGCTCCGACGCCGGAGGGTGCCGGGCGTGTGCGCGGCGAGTTGCCCAGCCCCCTCGATCCCCCCAGCGGTTGCCGGTTCCGTACGCGGTGCCCGCTCGCGACCGAGCTGTGCGCGACGGTGGAGCCGACGCTGGAGGCGGTCGGCGCCGCCCACGACGTCGCCTGCCACTTCCCGCTGCAGCCCAAGGTCGGTGACGCGCCGGGCGCACAGGCCCCGGCCAGGGGCCGTACCGGGACGGGGGCAGCGGCATGATCTCGTACCTGCTGCGGCGGATCCTGATCTCGCTGCTCGTCCTGATCGGCATCTCGATCGTGATCTTCGTGATGCTGCATCTCATCTCCGACAGCCCGGGCCGGGTGGTGCTGGGCCCGCAGGCGTCTGCCGCCGCGGTCGAGGCGTTCAACCGCGAGAACGGCTTCGACCGCCCGCTCTTCGCGCAATACCTCGACTACGTGGTGCAACTGCTGCACGGCGATCTCGGGCGCTCCTACAAGTTGAACGAGGAGGTCTCGGTGCTGTTCGCGCAGAACGCCGGACGCAGCGCCGTGCTGTCCCTGTCCGGCCTCGTGCTCGCGCTGCTCATCGCGATCCCGCTCGGCATCCTGCAGGCGGTGAAGCGCAACACGCTCGTCGATCGCGCCGCGACCGGCGTCGCGTACCTGCTCTACGCGACGCCGTCGTTCCTCGTAGCGCTGCTGCTGATCGCGCTGCTGAGCCAGCTGGTGCCGCTGTTCCCCGCAGAGGCCTCGCAGTCCACGTCGCCGTGGGTCGTCTTCACCGATCCGCGCGCGATGGTGCTGCCGCTGATCACGCTCGCCCTCACCAACGTCGTCGTGTTCTCGCAGTACCAGCGCTCGGCGGCGCTCGAGCAGCTCGGCATGGACTACATCAAGGTCGCGCGTGCCAAGGGCGCGCCCGAGCGGGTGGTGCTGATGCGGCATCTGCTGCGCAACGCCTGCATCCCGCTGATCACACTCGTCGGCGTCATGATCCCGACGCTGCTGGCGGGCAACCTCATCGTCGAGTCGGTGTTCAACTACCCCGGTCTCGGCCTCCTGTTCCTGAACAGCCTGCACCGCGAGGACTATCCGGTGCTGCTGGCCTACACGCTCATCGGCGGTGCCCTCACCGTGCTGGGCAACCTCCTCGCCGACCTCGTGGTCGCACGCGCGGACCGACGGATCGAGCTGAGCCGATGACCACCGCACACCCCGAGCTGTCCGAGAAGACAGACGTCATCCTCGCCGCCGCCACCGCGGCTCGACCTCTCCCTGCAGCCGCCGTRCTGCGYGCGCTGCGGCGCAGTCCGATGGCCGTGGCAGGGGCATCGATGCTCATGCTGCTCGTGCTGTTCAGCTTCGTGGGGCCGCTGCTGTATCCGACGAACCAGACCGACGTGAACCTGCTCGATGCTCTGCTGCCGCCGGGCGAGGGCTACCCGCTCGGCACCGATCCGAATGGCTTCGACGTGCTCGGCCGGCTCATGCTGGGCGGGCAGGTGTCGCTCGAGATCGGCCTGCTCGCCGCTGTCTTCGCCACGACGCTCGGAACGGTCTACGGTGCCGTCGCGGGCCTCGCGGGCGGCGTCGTGGACGGGATCATGATGCGGTTCGTGGATGTGCTGCTCGCGATACCGTTCCTGTTCTTCGTGCTGATCATCGCGGCTCGCTTCACCGCCACCCCGCTCACCCTGAGCCTCGTCATCGGCGGGTTCTCCTGGCTGGTGTCGGCACGACTCATCCGCGGCGAGGTCCTGTCCCTGCGGGTGCGCGAGTTCGTCCAGGCCGCCCGGCTCATGGGCGCGGGGGACCGCCGGATCATCTTCACCCACCTCATCCCGAACACGTTCGGCGTGATCATCGTGAATCTCACGTTTCAGGTCGCTGACGCGATCCTGGTGATCGCCGCGCTGGGATTCCTCGGTTTCGGGCTGAGCTATCCGGTCACCGACTGGGGAAGCCAGCTCTCCAGCGGTGTCGCCTACATCACCGCAGGCAACTGGTGGCTGATCTATCCGGCTGGTCTGTGCATCGTGCTCGTGGTGCTGGGGCTGAACCTCCTCGGTGACGCCCTCCGCGACGTGCTGGATCGGCGGCGATGAGCACGCGCGAGGGTGTGTCCACCCTGACAGGCGGACCGAGCCGAATCTGTCCGGATCTCTGAACGAGCGGGATCCCGCGTCCTGCACTCTCGAATCAGCAGGATCCGGGACTCGGCGGGATCGCCCGGAACCCAAGAACCCGACGAACCCGCTCGACGAACTCTTACTCGACGAACTCTTGAGGAGCACAGCATGAACCCGCAGGTTCCCCGGAGGCGACGGCGCCTCCTGATCGCGCTCACGATCGCGGCCGCCCTGATCACCACCGGCTGCACCGCCGGCGCCACCAAGGTCGACCCGTCGCAGTACCGCACCATTCCGGCCGCGAACGGCAAGGCCGTCGACGGCGGCGTCATCACGATCGCGATGACGCCCGGCCTCGCCCCGAACTACATCTTCCCGTACCCGCCGGCCGAGGCGAACGGCGCTGTGATCGGGAACGACCTGATGTGGCGCACGCTGTATCGAGCCGATGCCGGCGGCAAGAGCAATGCGGGCACGAGCCTCGCCGAGGCTGCCATGTACAGCGACGACGGCCGTACCGTCACGATCGCCATGAAGAAGAACAGCTGGTCCAACGGCAAGCCCGTCACCGCCGGCGACGTCGTCTTCTCRCTCGACATCCTCAAGGCCGCCGTCGCCCAGAGCGCGGCCAACTGGGCGTTCTACACGCCGGGGCAGTTCCCCGACGGGGTGACCGCGTCCGCGGAGGGATCCGACACCGTCGTCCTCACGCTCGAGAAGGCGTACAACCCCGCGTACCTGGAATCGCTCCTGCAGCAGCTCGTCGTCATGCCGTCCGCGGACTGGAGCGTCGCCGCGACGGGAGGCCCCGTGCTCGACTACACGGATCCGGCGAACGCGAGCGCGATCTACACGTTCCTCACCGGGCAGTCCTCCGACCAGTCCACGTTCGCCACCAATCCGCTGTGGCAGGTCGTGAACGGACCCTACGCGCTGAAGAGCTTCGAACCGACCACCGGATCGTTCTCACTCACGCCCAACAAGGCCTACACGGGCCCGGGGAAACACACGCTCGAGCAGGTGGACTTCAAAGCCTTCACCTCGGCCGCGGCGATCTACAACCAGTACCAGGCGGGCACCATCACGGTCGGGCGTCTTGACTCCAGCTACTCCTCGAAGATCGAGGATCTGCGCAAGAAGGGCTACAACGTCTACGCGGCTCCCGCGCCGGCCCGATCGGATCCGCTCGTGATCAACTTCACCGACACCACTGACGGATTCGACAAGATCATCGCGCAGCCCTATGTGCGTCAGGTGCTGCAGCATCTGATCGATCAGCCCGGCTACATCAAGAGCCGCGGCGTCTACAACGGCGCCGCGAGCGAGAACTACGCCACGGTCGGCCTCGGTTCGGCGTTCCCGCCCGACTTCGGCGACAAGGCCCCCTATCCCTTCGACCCGAAGACGGCCGAGAAGCTGCTCACCGATCACGGCTGGAAGGTGGACACGGCGGGCACGACCTGCGAGCGGGCGGGCACCGGATCAGACCAGTGCGGTGAGGGCATCGAGAAGGGGCAGAAGATCTCGTTCACCCTGGCCTCCGCGAGTTCTCCGAGCTACGTCGGGGCCCGCGACCTCGCGTTCTCCTCTGAGGCGAAGAAGGTCGGGATCGATGTGAAGGTCGTCTCGAAGTCGCTGAACTACATGTACGAGAACTACTCGAACCCGGGCGCACCGGCGAACACGAACGAGTGGGCCATGCAGGACAGCGGCCCGCTGGTCATGACCTCCTACCCGACCGCGAACGGCGCGTTCAACACCGACGGCAGTTTCAACCTCGGTAGCTACAGCAACGCGGAGGCCGACAAGGCGATCGAGGCGAGCGTGTTCGGATCGGATCCGAAGGCGCTGAGCGCAGAGACGACCCTGCTGTCCAAGGACCTGCCGGTGCTCTTCCTGCCCACCCCAGACAACCTCATCGTCTGGAAGAGCACSCTCKCCGGKCCRCCKGACACCTTCGAGGGCCTGCTGAAGTTCATCTACTCCCCGGAGCAGTGGTACTTCACCGAGAAGCAGAAATAGCGGATCCGTGCACGGGGCCGGCCGGATGCGGCCGGTCCCCGTCGTGGTGAGAGGATCATCCCCGATGCGTGAGATCGACCGGACATACGCCCGCCCGCTGGCGGAACCCGGAGAGCCCTGGGACGCTGCGCTGGTGCGTGATCTGGTGGGAGACGCGCGCATCGTGCTGCTCGGCGAGGGCGCGCACGGGGTCGAGGACTTCGCCMGGCTSGSTGACGGGYTGTTCCGYACGCTCGCGACCGMGCTCGGCTTCACGGCGTTCGTGCGGGAGTCGGGCTTCGCGGAGGGGCTGGCCGTGGACGCCTGGGTACAGGGCGGCCCGGGCGAGGTCGCGGAGATCGCCCGCGCCGGCATCACCTACGGTTTCGGCGAGTCCGATGCCGCACGGCGCCAACTGACCTGGATGCGCGCCGAGAACGTCCGCCGCCGGGGTCCGGATCCCGCTGCGGTGCGAGACGTCGCTGGAACGGAGCGGGCGCCCCTGCACTTCTGGGGCATGGATCTGCCCGGATCCGCGACCTCGCCGGGGCCCGCCGTGCGGGTGTGCCTCGCACGGATCCCCGCGCGCGCAGGCGACGATGAGCTTCTCCGGAGCACCGATCTCGGCGCGCGCACCGAGGCCGCGATCGCCTGGGACTGCCTGGACGGCGCGGCGCGGCGCCGGATCCTCGACGGCATCGCCGGTCTGCGCGCGAGGGTCGGGCGGGACGGCGATGATGTCGCTCGACGCAGCATGGCCACGCTCGACGCCTTCGTCGCGGAGCTCTCCTGGGATGGCGAGCCCGGCGCGTACCCCCGAGAGCAGCTCATGGCCGACACCGTCGGTTGGATCGCCGAGCGGGAGGAGCGGATCCTCGTCCTGGCGCACAACGCGCACGTGCGCCGCGAGCCGCTGCACGGCAGGCCCGCCCTGGGCACGCTTCTTCAGGAGAGGTTCGGCGACGCGCTGCGGGTGATCGCCATGACGTACGGGCATGGTCCCGTCGTGTCGTTCGCGGAGCGCTCTGCGCGCCCCTTCGACTGGGAGACGACGCTCGCCGAGCGCGATCCCGCACCGAGTTCCCTCGAGCACGCGCTGGATCCGCTCGGCGACGTGCTCGTCGACCTGCGCACCGCGCCCTCGCACCTGTGGTCGAGTGTCGAGGGCACGCACGCCGGCGTCGGACTCGATCCGCTGGCCGACGCGGCGGTCGCATTCGACGCGATCGCGCACCGGCACCGGGTCGAGCTCGTGCCTGGCCATCTCGACCGGCTGCGGGTCGAGTTCGGCATCGGGCACCAGGGCTCTGGCGGAATCGACGCTGCCCCGTCGGATCCGGGCGATGGCGCGCGGTCCGTCGCGTCGTACGACAGGCTGGAGGGTCTCGAATGAGTGCCGCCCCGACCACCCGCACAGACGACACCGTCGAGCTCGTCGCCGGCATCGCGGTGCCGGATCCCTACCGCTGGCTCGAGGCCGACGCCTCGGTGCCGGGCGAGGTCGCCGACTGGCAGCGCGCGCAGGCTGCCCACGCCGAGGAGACCATCTGGGCCGGCCGAGACCCCGAAGCCGTTCGCGCCGTGATCGAGCGCAGCCACACGGGCGCCCGGCCGGAGCTTCCCCGCAGCGGTGGCGAGCGCTGGTTCCGCACCGAGGGGAGTCAGGTGCTGGTGGCTGACGAACCCTACGGCCCCGGTCGATCCCTCGTGGACCTCACCCGTTTCGACGGACCGGAGAGCACCGCGGTGCTGAGCTGGTTCGACCCGTCGCCCGACGGCACGGTGCTCGCGCTCGGCGTCTGCACCGACGGCAGCGAGCACAACCGGGTCGAACTGATCGACGTGCGCACGGGCATGCTGCGCGACGACGCGCCGCCGGAACTGCTGCACAGCTCTTGGGGCGGCGGGATCTCCTGGTTCCCCGACAGCACGGGCTTCGCCTTCCTCGGTCTCGGCGGCACCGCGCACGACTTCCGCCAGGTCGTGTACCGACGGACGCTCGGTGCGCATGGCCCGTCCGCGATCGAGGACGTGCCAGTGCCGGAGGGCTCCCGGGAGTACACCCGGATCCAGTACTCGTCGGACGGACGCTGGGCGATCGCGAGCCACCGGGTCGGCACTCCGTTCCCCGTCGCGGTGCGCGACCTCGCCGACCCCGATGCTCCCTGGCGTCCCTTCCTCGAGCCGGGAGCGGAGACGGTCGTGGGGCACATCGTGGGGGACCGGTACGTGGCAGTGACGGATCTGGACGCGCCGCGGCGCCGGCTGGTCGCGATCCCGCTGGATGCTGCGGATCCGACGGACGCCTCCGGCTGGACCGAGCTGGTGCCGGAAAGCGACGCAGTGCTGCGTTCGGTTCTGCCCGTGGGCGATGCGCTGTACCTCAGCGAGTTCCACCGCACCGCAGCGCGGGTGCGGATCCTCGATGCGGACGGCGTCGAACGGGGCGTCGTGCCGCTGCCGGGAGAGGGTGCGCTCGCCGCCCCGTTCTTCCCGCTCACGGGGCTCGCCACCGAGAGCCGGGACGGCTCCTTCCTCTTCGCGTTCTCGACGCTCACCTCCTCCTGGGGTGTGTACCGGCATCATCCCGAGCGCTCGCTCGTGGTGCTGCAGGAGCCCCGGATCGTGATCGATGGGACCGTGCAGATGCACGCGGCGACCGCGGCCGACGGCACCGCCATCCCGTACCACGTCGTGCGTCCGAGGGGCGGCGGGGGTCCGGCTCCCGTGCTGATCTCCGCGTACGGTGCGGCGGGCATCCCCACGCTTCCGCAGTATCAGCCGGATCTCGCCGCGGTCCTGGCGTGCGGCGGCACGGTCGTGCAGGCCTATCTGCGCGGGGGCGGGGAGTTCGGCAGTGCCTGGTTCCGGGCCGCGGATCGCGAACGACGCGGCACGCGGGACGGCGACCTGCTCGCGGTCGCCGAGCACGTGCTCGCCGAGGGCATCGCCGCGCCCGGCCGGCTCGCGCTCTCCGGCGGCTCCGACGGCGGGCTCATGTGCGGCAACGCGATCACCGCGCGCCCCGACCTGTGGTGCGCGGTGCTGCCGCGCGCACCGCTGCTCGACCTGGTCGGCGGCTTCCGCAACCCGTACCTGGAGTTCGTGATCCGCAAGGCGTGGGGTGACCCCGACGACCCGGCCGACGTGGCCCGCATGATCGCCCTGTCCCCGTACGAGCGGGTGCGTCCGGCGGAGTATCCGCTGCTCTATGTCGAGGCGGGCGCCAACGATCCGCGCTGCCCGCCGTGGCAGGCGCGCAAGTTCGTGGCGCGCATGCAGGCGGCCCAGCGCGGATCGGCGCCCATCCTGCTGCACGTGTACGAGAACGCCGGGCACGGATCCGGCACGGGTCACGATGTGATCGTCGCGCAGGACGCGGCGTGGCTCGCATGCCTTCTCGGCGCGCTCGTCCTGCCGGACCCCTCTCGGCCGGATCCGCGTCCGTGAGCGGGATCGACCGAGACGAACGCTGACCCGCGGTGCGGGTCAGCGTTCGGGGTTGATGGCCCGCAGCCGCAGCTGCATCATCGCGCCGAAACGGGCGTTCGGGTCGTCGAGGTCGATCCGGCCGACCTCCGCCACGCGTCGCAGGCGGTAGCGGAAGGTGTTGGGGTGGACGAAGCTCGCGGCGGCGGCGACTCCGACGTCTCCGAACGCGTCGAGCCAGGCCGCGAGCGTCTCGGTGAGGCTGCTGCCGTGCGTCTCGTCGTAGGCGAGCAGGCGTGCGAGCGGTCCGGAGGGGATGTCCCGCGCCGGACCGGCCAGCTCCAGCAACAGGGCCTCGGCGTGCACCTCGTCGAGGCGGGCCACCTGCCGGTCCACGATCCCGGCACGCAGCACACGCAGCGCGCGATCCGCGCTCGCACGCGAACGGGGGAGGAGGGCCGTCTCGGCGACCACGATCCCGACGCCGATGAGCGGCCGCAGCGCGGAGCGCATCCGGCCGAGGAACTCCGTCGCCACGCGCACCGCGCTGTCGCCCTCGTCGTCTGTGTCCGCCGCGGACGCGAGTGGCAGCACGCCGTAGGCGACATCGCCGACGAGCCCCGAAACCGAGCGCGGGTGCGCGAACGACAGGTGCACCGCGAACGCGTCCGCCACGCGCTTGCGCTCCGCGGCGAGACGTGCGTGCGGGAGCTGCTCGGCGGCAGGATCGTGCAGGGTCAACGCGAGCACGACGCAGGGTTCCTCGCGCAGACCGAGATTGTGCACGGCCTCGCCCGCGGAGGGACCGCCGCCGAGCGCGGTGCGCAGGAGCTCAGCGCGCAGCCGGCGCTCCACATCCGCGTCCGTGCGCTGCCACACCATGTGCATGGCGACGAGCTTCGCGGCGTCGTGCAGCGACGCGCTCCGCTCGGCGGTGAGCGAGCCCGCCGTCCAGATCGTGCCGAGCACCTCATCCCCTGCACGCACCGCGATCGCGGTGCGCATCTCGTCACCGGCAGAACCCGTGGCGACCTCGACGGGCCATTCGCTCCGGGCGATCTGCGCGAGAGCTCCGCTCTCCTCCAGCGCCCGCACGTCCTGCGGCGGCAGCGGACGTGCACGGATGCCCGGAGCGCGCTGCTGCTCCGGGCCGTTCGAGAAGGCCAGCAGCTGCGCGTTGCGGTCCTCGATCGTGACCGGCGATTCCAGGAGTGCGGCGATCGCATCCGCCACGGCGAACAGATCACCCGCGAGGATTCCCCCGAACGTGACCGGCCGCGCCTCGTCCGGATCACCCGGCGTCATCAGGGAGCGGAGCATGCCGGCCAGGTGCGCCCACGTGGTACCGGTATTCAATGCCAGCACCACGACGCCCGTGGCCTCCGCCTCGGCGCGCAGCGCGTCATCGGCGGTGAACGGCGCGCGCACCACGAGGGCGGTGACCCCGGCCTGCGCGAGCAGCGGGAGCAGATGCCGCACGAGCGCCGGGTCTTCCATACCGACGCCCATTACGAGCGAGTTGCGCGGGGCGTCGGGCTCGTCACGGGGATCGTGGATCACGATCGCCTCGATCGTGCGCTCCGGGGAGGCCATTCCGCAGACGACGGTGAGCAGGGTGGTGTCGAGCGCCTCGAGCACGCGCACCAGGGTGACCTGCGGGCGGTGGTTCATCGACGGCACCTTCGCGACGCTAGCATGCGCCGACGGGGGTCCCGACGGGCCCGGCGCCGGCCTCCGTTCGCTCCCGCACGGGTGCCGACGTCCGCTCCGCCGGTCATGATGCGAGCGGGATCCATGCGCGGGAGACGGTCACCTCGTCGAGCACGGCGGCGTCGGGCGTGACGCCGATGCCGGGTCCCGTGGGCACGGTCATGTGTCCGTCCTCGAGCCGGAACGGCGGCGTCAGATCCGTGGCGTAGTAGCGCTCGGAGGCAGAGGTGTCGCCCGGCAGCGTGAAGCCGGGAAGGGCGGCGAGCGCGAGGTTGGCGGCGCGGCCGATCCCGGTCTCGAGCATTCCGCCGCACCACACCGGCATGCCGTGCGCGGCGCACAGGTCGTGGATCCGGCGGGACTCCAGGTACCCGCCCACGCGACCGGGCTTGATGTTCACGATGCGGCAGGCGCCGAGCTCGATCGCCTGCGCGGCGTGGGCGGCGGACAGGATCGACTCGTCCAGGCAGATCGGCGTGCTGATCCGCTGGGCGAGCATCGCGTGCCCTGCGAGGTCGTCGGCGGCGAGAGGTTGCTCGAGCAGCGACAGGTCGAACGCGTCCAGGTTCGCGAGGTGCTCCAGGTCGGCCCGGCCATAGGCGGCGTTCGCGTCGACCTGCAGCAGGATGTCGCCGAAGCGCTCACGCACGGCGCGCACGGGTTCCAGATCCCAGCCGTGCTCGATCTTGAGTTTGATCCGCACGTACCCGTCGGCGAGGTACCCCTCGACGGCGTCCAGGAGCGCGGGGATGGTCGGAGTGATGCCCACGGAGACGCCGCACGCGACCCGGTCCTTCACCGCGCCGAGGTGATAGGCGAGGGGCACGTCGCGCGCCCGGAGGTCGGCGTCCAGAATCGCCGTCTCGAGTGCGGCCTTGGCCTGACGGTGGCCCTTGAAAGGCGACAGGAGCCCGGCGACGCGATGCGGATCCACGTCGCCGTGCCCGTCGAATGCAGGTACGAGCACGTCGGACAGCACCGCGGCGGCCGCCTGCGTGTACTCCGAGCTGTACAGCGGCAGCGCGCTCGCGCCGCACTCGCCCCAGCCCTCGGCGTCCGTGCCGACTGCTCGCACGAGCACCGCTTCGCGTACGGTCTCGGTGCCGAACGAGGTGCGGAACGGCGATACCAGCGGCATCCGAACCGTCCGGATCTCCACGCCGTCGAGCTTCATGACCTCTCCTGTCTGTCGATGATGTACCAGCCGGCCCGGTCGAAGCCGCGCACGGTGGCCCCGTCCGCGAGCAGCGCGCCCATGACGTCGCGCACCGCGAGGCGCCAGTCGGCGGCGCACCGCGGATCCGTCTCCCGCATGCCCTCGATGTCGGCTGGGATGCCGACCAGCACCGTGTCGGCCCCGAGTGCGCCGAGGCGAGGGGCGTTCGCGTGATCCGGCTGCACCGCGACGACGGCGCCGGCAGCGCGGGCCGCGGCGGCATCGACCAGGAGCGGGCGGTGCTCCGCCGCAGCGACGACCTGTGGGGAGCGCAGTTCCCAGCGCACCAGGATCCGATCGGTCTCGTCGTCGCGGTTGATGCTGTCGTCCAGGGCGCCGTAGAGGCGCGGCAGATAGGTGCCGACTGACGCGGCGAGCTTGCCGAGGTTGAAATGCGCGTTGCGGCGGATGAGGGGATCGTAGGTCCAAGTGATCGTGTCGACGTCGCGATGCAGGGCCCAGGCGCGCTGGTGCAGCTTCAGGGCGAAACCGAGATGCCGTCCCCGCACATGCGGGAGCGTGCCGGCGATATGGCTGTGCAGGGTGCGCGCGCCGGGCGGGCCGAAGAAGCCGAAGCAGGCGCCGACGAGCTCCGGTCCGTCACTGTGGTCGTCGAATGCGCCGGAGACGTAGTTGCCGGCCTGCACGAGGGCGCGCAGCAGGTCCGCGGTGACCGGAGGGTTGGTCGCGCCCGTGCGCCAGATGCCCTCGTACAGGGCGCGCACGGACGCGAGGTCGCGGACGTCGTCGAGCATCCGGATCCTCGCGTCGGCCGAGGCTTCGGCGGCCGTGGCAGCGCGGTCGGCGCTCTCCGTGAGGGTGTCCCGTGCGGCGGTGGCGACGGCGATGGCGTCGTTCATCGGGCGCGAGCGACGATCGGGGCCGCCGCAGACGCGGCGGGGACGGGCCGGCCCGGCGGAGTCATGCGGATGTCGTCGATGAGCCCCGCCAGCAGCCGGACGCGGGGCTCCAGCTCGGCGATCAGCACGTGCTCGTGAGCGGCGTGCGCACCGGCGCCGACCGCGCCGAGGCCATCGAGCGTCGGCGTGCCCACGCCCGCGGTGAAGTTCCCGTCCGACGCCCCGCCGACGCTGATCCCGACGAGCGGCGGCAGGGCGAGTCGGTCTGCGACACGCTGCGCCTGACGGAACAGCTCGGCGGAGGATTCCGCGGCGAGGGGGGAGCGGTTGATTCCGCCATCGACCACGACGCGGGCGCCCTCGATCCGGGGAGCGAGGGCGAGCATCCC
Organism: Microbacterium sp. 01T413_2; assembly: GCF_056398985.1. Classification (NCBI taxonomy): domain Bacteria; kingdom Bacillati; phylum Actinomycetota; class Actinomycetes; order Micrococcales; family Microbacteriaceae; genus Microbacterium; species Microbacterium sp. 01T413_2. The sequence continues at coordinate 6,584 of NZ_JBFTQL010000004.1, read as the reverse complement.
GGCGTGCACGCGCCCCTGCTCATCGGCCGAGAGCGCGCGGACGTCCACGGAGAACGACGCCTGGGCCGGCACCGTGTTCGTCGTCGTGCCGGAACTCGTCCGCGTCGGGGTGACGGTGGTCCCGGCGTCGCGATCGCCGAGCAGGGCCACCGTCTGCACCTGATGCGCGAGCTCAAGCGTCGCGTTCACGCCGAGCTCGGGATCGAGTCCGGCGTGCGAGGCTCGTCCCTGCACGGTGACCTCGTAGCGGGAGACCCCTTTGCGCGCGATCTTGAGCGCACCTCCGGGGCCGGCGGCCTCGAGCACGAGGGCCGCGGTCGAGGCGCGCGCCTCCTCCTCGATGAGCGCCCGGGACGTCGCCGATCCCGGTTCCTCGTCCCCCGTCACCAGCAGGGTGATCCCGGCCAGGTCGCCCAGCCGGCCGAGTGCGTGGAACGCGATCACGAGCCCCGCCTTCATGTCGAAGGATCCGGGTCCCGCCAGCGTCTCCTCGTCGGCCTCGGCCGGAAACTCGTCCAGGGAGCCGACGGGCCAGACGGTGTCGTGGTGGCCGAGCACGAGGATCCTCGGCTCGCCGGGGAAGCGCCAGCGCAGGTGGGCACGGCCGTCGATCATGATGCGCTCCGGCGCCGTACCGAGGCGGGTCGTACCCAGTTCGGCCACGGCGTCGGCGCTGCGGGCGACGGCGGCGAGGTCGTCGGACGGCGACTCGCAGCGGACGAGGCGCAGGATCTCCGCGACCATCGTCTCGACGGTTTCCGGCATGGCGGCTCCTTCGGAATCGGATCGTGCTCCCATCCTGCTGAGGCCCGCCGCCCGCCCGACTGTCCGCTCGCCCGAAACCCGATGCCCCGGTTGATCCGATCCGACGATCGCTCCCCGGTCGTCCGGCGTACCGGCGCACCGATCGGGCCGTTGCAGCAGGTCCCGCAGAACCGGATCCGGCGGATCGGGAATGGATGCAGCACGCCGGATGCTGCCCTCAGTACCGGAGAGCCGTGCGAGGGCGACGGCCCGGGATGGGTCCACGGCGACGGTGAGATCGGTTTCGGGAAAACGCTTGCGTTMAGGCGGTTCACAAACATAGGCTGGACGGCTGTCGCGTCAACCGACCGGCGGCCGTCGAACCGAGGAGGACACAATGCCCACGATCACCACTGCATCGTCGATCAGCGCTGTCGCCGGTTCGCCCCTCGCCCCGGCCGAGGACTGACTCGGAACGATCCGCTCACCGCGGAACCTCTGCGTCTTCCCGGACGCCTCGCGGCTCAGAGCCGCTGAAGCGCTCCGACCTCTCCGGCCCACCAGCCGCTCATCGCACGGATGTCTCGCATCCGCCCTTTCTCGTCCCCTGTCGTCCCTCCTGTCACGTAACTGCTGAGAATCATGTCTGAAGAATCCACGTCGTCCTCATCCGCCTCCACACTCTCCACGCCCCGTGCGCTCGCGCGCCTGGCGCCCTTCGTGAAGCCCGTCGCCTGGCGCCTCGTCGGGGGCGGTGCGTCCGCTCTGGCCGCCGCCGTGATCGCGCTGTGCGTGCCGCTGCTGCTGCAGGTCGTGCTCGAAGGCCCCATCGCCACCGGCGAGATCGGCGCCATCATCTGGGGTGCGGTCGCCGTCACGGTGCTCGCCATCGGCGAGGCGATCATGGTGTGGCTGCGTCGCCAGTTCGTGCTGAACCCCGCGACGCAGGTGGAGTACCGCATGCGCACGCAGCTGTACTCGAACCTGCAGCGCCTGCCGGTCGCGTTCCACGACCGCTGGCAGTCGGGCCAGCTGCTCAGCCGCATGATGCAGGACATCGGCCTGATCCGCCGCTGGCTCGCCTTCGGTCTGGTGCTGCTCGTCGTCAACCTGCTCACCATCGTGATCGGCGCGGCGCTGCTGTTCCGCTGGCACTGGCTGCTCGGCACGATCTTCCTGATCACTGCCGTGCCGCTGTGGATCTCGGGCTTCCTGTTCGAGAAGCGCTACGGCGTGCTCACGCGGCGCAGCCAGGACCAGGCCGGCGATCTCGCCACGAGCGTCGAGGAGAGCGTGCACGGCATCCGCGTGCTGAAGGCTTTCGGACGCGGCAAGCACGCGCTCGTCAAGTTCGCGCGCCAGGCCGAGTCGCTCCGCGAGACCGAGCTGAGCAAGGCCCGTTCCGTGGGCTGGATCTGGTTCTGGCTCGTGCTGATGCCCGAGATCGCGTTCGCGCTCAACCTCGTGGCCGGCATCTGGCTGATCGCCCAGGGCGCCCTGAACGCGCCGGAGCTGTTCGCCTACTTCGCGATGGCGACCGTGCTGCGCTGGCCGATCGAGTCGATCGGCTTCCTGTTCTCGTTCATGCTCGACGCGCGCACGGCCACCGATCGCGTGTTCGAGATCTACGACGAGCAGAACACGATCACGGATCCGGAGAGCCCGGTGAGCATCGCCGAGCCCCGGGGCGAGCTCGCGTTCGAGGGCGCCCGCTTCCGCTACCAGGACGCCCGCCCGCACGAACGCGACCTGCTCGACGGCATCGACCTGGTGCTGCGCCCGGGCGAGACGATGGCCCTGGTCGGCATCACCGGATCCGGCAAGACGACGCTCACGACCCTCCCGACGCGTCTGTACGACGTGACGGGCGGGCGGGTGACGCTCGACGGCGTGGACGTGCGCGACCTGACGCTGGCCGAGCTGCGCACGCACATCGCGATGGCGTTCGAGGACGCGACGCTGTTCTCGGCCACCGTGCGCGAGAACGTGCTGCTCGGCCGGGCGGACCTCGACATCCACAGCCCTGAGGCCGAGCGCGTGCTCCGGGAAGCGCTCGATGTGGCGCAGGCCGCCTTCGTCGACACGCTCCCCGAGGGCGTCGAGACGATGATCGGCGAGGAGGGGCTGAGCCTGTCCGGCGGACAGCGTCAGCGCCTCGCACTCGCCCGTGCCGTCGCGGCCAAGCCCAAGGTGCTCGTGCTGGACGATCCGCTCTCCGCGCTCGACGTCGACACCGAGGCGCTCGTCGAGGAGGCGCTGCGCCACGTGCTCGCCGAGACGACGGCGCTCATCGTCGCGCACCGCCCCTCGACCGTCGCCCTCGCCGATCGCGTCGCGCTGCTGCAGAACGGCAGGGTGACGGCCGTGGGCGCGCACTCGGAGCTGCTGCGCACGAGCGCGCATTACCGGCATGTGATCTCGAGCCTCGAGGCCGAGGAGGCCGCGCGCACGGGGGCGATCCCCGTGATCCGGGAGGCGGTCCCGGGGGTTGCGCCCGCCGCCGAGGCGCTCGACGAGATCGCCCCCGATACCCACGCCCAGAACGAGGAGGTGCAGGCATGAGCGTCATCGGAACTCAGGACGAGGACCGCTCCGACCTCACGCACGAGGAGAGCCGCGCGATCCGCCGCCGCTCGCTGCGGCTGTTCGGATCCCTGATCGCGCCGCTGAAGGTGCAGATCACGCTCACCGCGCTGGTGCTGGTGGTCTCGACGGCTGCCCAGGTCGCGGGCCCCGCGCTGATCGCGTACGGGCTCAACACGGCGCTGCCGGCGGTGCTGAAGCACGCGGACTGGGTGCCGACCATCGTGGTCGGCATCGCCTTCCTCGTGATCGGCGCACTCGGATCCGCSCTGATCGGCTGGTACGCGGTGCTCACCGCCCGYATCACGCAGGCGGTRCTGCTCGATCTGCGCAAGCGCATGTTCCTGCACACSCAGCGGCTGAGCCTCGAGTTCCACGAGAGCTACACCTCGGGCCGGATCATCTCGCGTCAGACGAGCGACCTGGACTCCATCCGGGAGCTGCTCGACGGCGGTCTGAACCAGCTCGTGTCCGGGCTGCTCTACGGCCTGTTCACGTTCATCGCGCTCGTCCTCGTGGACTGGGAGTCGGGCGTGGTGCTGGTGCTCGCCGGCATCCCGCTGGTGTACCTGATGCGCTGGTTCTACCAGCGCTCGCAGCTCGTGTACCGCGAGTCGCGCGTGATTAGCGCGAAGGTCATCGTGCAGTTCGTGGAGACGATGACCGGCATCCGCGCCGTGAAGGCGTTCCGCAAGGAGCCCCGCAACGACGTGTCGTTCCAGGAGGTCGCCGGCGACTACCGCGATGTGAACCGCCGTTCGATGCTGCTGTTCGGCACGTTCGAGCCGGGACTCATGGCGGTCGCGGCGCTCACCCTCGGCGTGGTCGTGGTGTGGGGCGGCGCGCGGATGGCGAGCGGCGAGATCCAGGTCGGCATCCTGCTGGCTGCGGTGCTGTACGTGCGCAACTTCTTCGCGCCCATGCAGGAGATCGCGATGTTCCTGAACTCCTTCCAGTCCGCCACGGCGGCGCTGGAGAAGGTGTCGGGAGTGCTCGACGAGGTGCCGACCGTTCCGGACCCGGTCAAGGCCGTCGACCTCTGGGAGTCGAAGGGGCACGTGCGCTTCGACGACGTCGAGTTCGGCTACGCCCAGGACCGGGTGATCCTGCCCGACTTCTCCCTGGACATCCCGGCGGGGCAGACGATCGCGCTGGTCGGCACGACCGGTGCGGGAAAGTCGACCCTGGCGAAGCTCGTGTCGCGCTTCTACGACCCGACCGCGGGCGCGGTGACCCTCGACGGTGTGGATCTGCGTGATCTGCATCCGAAGGACCTGCGTCGGGCGATCGTCATGGTCACGCAGGAGGCCTACCTGTTCAGCGGCACGGTCGCCGACAACATCGCGCTCGGCAAGCCCGACGCGACGATGGAGGAGATCCGGGCCGCCGCGCGGGCCGTGGGCGCCGATGCGTTCATCGACTCGCTTCCCGACGGGTACGAGACCGACGTGAACAAGCGCGGCGGCCGCGTCTCGGCGGGGCAGCGTCAGCTCATCTCGTTCGCGCGGGCCTTCCTCGCCGATCCAGCCGTGCTGATCCTCGACGAGGCGACCGCCTCGCTGGACATCCCGTCGGAGCGGCTGATCCAGGACGCGCTGCAGACGCTGCTCGCCGACCGCACCGCGATCATCATCGCGCACCGCCTGTCGACGGTCGCGATCGCCGATCGAGTGCTGGTCATGGAGCACGGCCGGATCATCGAGGACGACGCCCCGGATGTCCTCATCGCCGGCACGGGCAAGTTCGCGCAGTTGCATGCCGCGTGGCAGCAGACGCTGGTGTAGTCGCTCGAGCGCCGCGACTCTGCAGGACGTCTGCGTCTCTGCAGGACGGATCCGGATGGATTCTCCTGCAGAGACGCAGTCGTCCTTCTTCGTTGTCTGCTGATCGGAGTGCATGGTCGGAGCAATTCGATTCACGCGTGGAACGGGGCGAGATGCGCGCCGCGGGCGATCGCTGCAATGAGGATCCGCTCGACGTTGTGCCAGTCGTACAAGATCTGCGCGTAGGAGAAGCGGAGCACGGTGTAGCCGCGCAGGCGCAGCTCGGCGTCGTGCGCGATGTCGCGTGTGCGGTCCGCCGATGACGAGTGGTACGCCCAGCCATCGACCTGGACCACGAGGTGCGTCCCGATGACGAAGTCCACATCGTGGCCGGCGAGGTGTACTTGGAAGCGCAGGCGTACGCCCCAACCGCTCAGCCGCACGTGGAAGATCGTCTCGAGCGAAGACCCTGTGTCCCCGCGAACGTGCTCGAGGACGCGACGCGCGGCTGAGCTGCGCCAGCCCACCTGTCTCAGCGATTCCAGCGTCATGGCCTCCCTGCGGATCACCGACTCCCAGATGGCCGTCGCGTGGTCGAGGTCGAAGCACTCCGCGGCGTGGGCGAGTGCGTCTTCGAAGGACGCTTCCAATGATCGAGGCCGGCGGGGGCCGAGTGGCTTCGTCCAGTGGGCCCGCAACCCGACATCCCGGATCGATTCATGTGCGGGAAGGTGCAGATGCAGCATCTCCTCGGTGTCGGGCGGCACCCACCATCCCCGTCGTCGTGCAAGGGACACGCACGTGACCGCGCCTCCGGCCGCGGCCGCTCGCACCAGATCCGCCGGAGCCGAGGGGATGGCGATCCACCGGGCGCGGATGCGCTGCACTCCGCCCGCGCGGATGGCGGCTCGCACGCGGGGAGGGGCGAATCCCGCGGCCGCGGCATCGTCACGGTGCCCGATGCCATCACGATGAGAGAGCCAGGTGAGCAGGTCCATGCCGACAGCCTGCAATGCGGCTTCAGTGCGGGAGAGCCGCTCTGCGGAACCGGGGTGGAGATCGCGTCCGCACGCAGTTGTGGAGGATGAGCTCCCACTCGGCAGACGGAGCGAGATCCGCCGCACGTTTTGCAGGACGCCCGCAACTCTGCAGGATGGATCCGGAGGATCTGACCTGTGGAAATGCAAATGCCCTGCGGAGTTGTGAACGCCGCGTTCCCGAGCGGAGAGCTCGGGGCGGCCGGATCCGTGGGCGCCGTGCGCGGATCGCGGATCTGTAGGCTCGAGGCGTGGATCCGTTCTGGGCCTTCGCCGCGGAGTTCTGGTGGACCGCACCGGTCGTCGCCGGGGCGGGGGCGGTGAGCGTGCTCGGTGCACGCCGCGGGGCCGCCGGGGGACGCCGGCTGGGCTATGACGCCGCGCGCCTCGACCTGCAGGCCGCGCAGCGGGTCGCGACGGAAGCGCGCCTCCGGGTGCGGGTCGCGCGGGCCGAGCT